>JAILZQ010000104.1 GCA_023512415.1 Geminicoccaceae bacterium
CCTACGCGGTCGACGGTCGCGAGGGACGGCTTGCTGGCGGTAGGGTCTATGCGGAAGGCAAGGAGCGCCATGACGCGGGTACCGCGTGCAGTGGTGGTGCCATAGCCGTCGGAAAATCTGCCGAGCGCGCCTTGCGACGATTGATGCAACAACTTGGGGAGCGCATCGCAAATGAGCCGAGATTGAGGAATTCGACAGAATGAGGCGCCGGCTCATTCACGGGCGCGCGAAATGTCGTCCTAATTACGAGTATTTAGATGCGCGCTAGCAGTGAATAATAATCGGAAGACACGCGTGCGTCTCTCGGAACATTGCCGGCTTTCGCCAATGGGCCCCAGCCGTCTGGGAGTCGAGGTGAGCTCCACGATCTCGGTATGCTAATCTTGGAGGGAGGCCGGGCCGGCGTCTACGGCACGGAACTCGGGCTGACCGCGGACGAGCAGACGCCGCCGATCGGACCGGTCGCGCCTCCACCACGGCCGCGGGAGGTGGACGCGATCACCGAAGAGGGCGTGCTCAAAGAGGCGCTCACCCGCTTGTTCGACAAAGCGCGCAGCAAGGGTTGGCAATCGCTCGCGAAGCTCGCGCTCAGGCCGTTCGAGCCCAGCGACGCCTTCACCCTTTTGGAACTCGTCGAGCTCGTGGCGGCCGCCCGCAAGACCCACCGTTTCGATGCCGAGTACGAGGGCAAGGCCAGCACCTCCCGCCGTCTCGCGTTCCTTCGCCAAGGGGCACGAGACGGAGAGCGCCCTACGCCTCCCGACGCGCGAGCGCCCCGAGCCGCTCCAGGTCGCGCTTCTGGTCTTCCTTCTTCGAGACGAGCACCCGCCAGCGCTCGCCCACGCGGTGGACGTAGATCCGTCCGCTGTCGTCCTGCCCGGTCGAGACGTGGCATTCGTACCATCCGTCGCGCCCCCGGACCGGTTTGAACCGTCGCTGCAACGCGTCGCCCGCCTGCAGCTCGCCGAGCACCCGATAGACGGCCTTGCGCTCGCGGTAGTCCGTGAGGAGGGCGAGCAGGCTCTCGCCCACGAGTTCGATCCGCGGCAGAGCCTCGAAGAACGCCAGGAGCTCGGCCCGCAGCCGGCGATGGATCCGTTCGGCACTCGGCGCGACGACCGGCACCGATGGTGCACGCGCATCCTCGAGCACCTGACGGAGGGACGCGGTCTCCTCGTGTGCCCGCTCGAGCTCGACCTCCAGCTCCGCGATGCGCTGGCGGGCCCGGCGCAGCTCACCGTCCAGCTCCTCGAAAGTGACCCGGTGCGGGGCGCGGTCGAATTTTCGGGCCTCCTCGAGATCCCGCCGTAGGTTGTCGCGCTCGGCGAGCAGGCGACGTACCTGCTCCTCGAGCAGCCGCATCCGCAGCCGATCGCCCGTCGCTGTCGGACCCGATGGTGGCGATGACGGTCCGAGCACGGCTTCGATCCGCGCCGCCAGGGGTGGTCCGTCCCGCGGCACGGTGAGCCGCACCGACCAGTCGGCCTCGAGCTCCGGGTCGAGCACGGGTGCGGCTCGGAGCACCTCGAGGCCGGCGGATCTGAGCGCGCAGAGGGCGGAATCCCGCGCGAGCGCGTCGCCGTCCAAGAGCAGAACGGCCTCCTCGAACCCCCCGAATAGCGTCCATCGCCGCTTCGGCGAGGTTTCCGACCAGGGTCGGCAGACTTCCGGCGCGAAGAACGGCCCGGCGATGTCGATCGAGCCGTCCTCGGCCAGCGGAAAGGCTTGCCCGCCCCAGAGGACACCGGGCCGCCCGTCCGGCAAGCGAACACGCCGCAAGGGGCGCTCCTCCACCGGCTCGCCGGTATCGAGGACCCGCACCGTCCTCTCCCGGTCCACCCGCCTTCCGCCATGAGCTTGCACAGCCGTTCGTTCCGCGTAGGGATGTGGCATCGATCCGCGATCGAGGTGATGATGATGGATTGGCTGCCCGCGCTCAACTTTTTGGTCTCGCGCTGGGAGACGATCGCAGCGGTCTGTCTCGTCCTCCTCGTTTGGTCGGTGGTCTCCGGGGCACGCCTTTGGCTGGCTGGTCGGTCGATCCGCACGGCACTTCGGAGAGCGAGTGACCGGCTCGAAGCCGAGCCCGCCCGCCCGCTCGAGAGCGACCGCTTCGAAGCGGTCCGTCGCGATTTGGCCGAGACCCGCCTGATCGGGCCGCTCTGGCGGGCGTGGGCCGAGACCGTGGTCGTGCCGGTCGAACCCAGGCAGCCCGTGCGCGCGACGCTACGGCCCGAGACGCTGTTCGATCTCGGTCTCTACCGGCGCGTGGGCAGCGATTTGCGCTATCACACGGCACTTCCCGGCCTGCTCGTTGGAGCCGGCCTGCTGTTCACCTTCTTCGGCCTCGCGATCGCGCTCGCCAACGCCGGCGCGATCGTGACCGCCGCCGATTCCTCGGCTCGCAGTACGGGTCTCAAGGGTCTCTTGGATGCGGCCTCGATCAAATTCGTCACGTCGCTGGTCGGCCTGCTCTGCTCGATCCTCTACGCGCTCCATCGCAAGCGGAGCCTCAAAAAGACCGAGCGCGCGCTCGATCGGTTCTGCGCGCTCGTCGAGGAGCGCTTCCCGCTCGCGACCCCCGCCTTCTTCCAGGCGAAAGCGAACGGCACGCTCGCGCAGCAGAGCCGGAGCCTCGAGACGCTCGCCAACGATCTCGCGCAGAGCCTGGGCCCGGCGCTCGACCGCGCCCTCGACGCGCGGCTCGGCGAGCACATCGGCCCCTTGCGCGAAGCGATCGAGCGGCTCGCCGCGCGCGAGGCCGCCGATGTCGGCAGGACGCTCGAGGCGATGTTGGATCGATTTCTGGAGAAGCTCGGCGCCACGAGCTCGGCCCAGCTCGATGGCGTTGCAGCCCGCCTCGACGAGGCGGCCCGCGGCCTCGAAGGCCTGCGCGCAGGCCTGGATGGGGCCGCCTCCAGGCTGTCGGACGCGGCGGCCGAGCTTTCCGCCAACCTGGCGAAGGGTTCGCAAGCGGCGGCCGACGAGCTCGCCCGAAGGGTGCACGAGCTCTCCGAACAGCTCGCGCTTGTCGTCCGCCAACAGAGCGAAGGGGCACGCGCGGGACTGGAGGCGCTGACGGTCGAGATACCGAGGATCGTCGAGGCGATGCACGCAGCATCGGCCAACGCCGGCAAGCTCGTCGAGGAGAGCGGCGCGCGTGCCGGCGAGGCCCTGGGAACCAAGGCCCGTGAGGCCGCGGCGATGCTCGCCTCGAGCGCCGATCGCCTCGGCGAGCGGCTCGGCGCGGCCGCCGGACGGTTGGAAAGCGCCGCAGATCGCACCTTCGGGGGAGCCGAGCAACTCGCCCGGGCGAGCGGCGGGCTCGGTACCAGGCTCGATGGCCTGGCCGCGGCGCTGAGCAGGGGGGCCGAGGCGGTGCAATCGTCCGCCGACCAGGCTGCACGCGCGCTCCAGGCTGCTGCTCAAAGGGCGGCTCAGGATTTGCACGCCGCCGCGGCGCCGTTCACGGCTGCGACGCGGAGCCTCGCGGCGAGCGCCGAGGCTTTGCAGAGGACCAACGAGCGGATCGACGGCATGGGACGAGCCCTTCAGGAAGCCGTCTCGGGCTTGACGACGATCGGCCGCGGACTTGTCGAGGGGGCTCGACAGCTCCAACAGGTCGCGGGGCAGTTCGAGGCGACCAGCCAACGCTTCGCCGGACTCGACGAATCCCTCGGCGCGACGCTCGAGGAGCTCGCCACCCAATACGAGGCGTTCGCACAGCGAATCGGTGTCGTGGTCGCCGAGGTCGATGGGAACCTGGCCAAGGCGGTGAACGGTCTGCAATCGCTCGTCAGCGATCTGACGGAGGCGATCCAAGACCTCCAACCAGCGCGTCCGAACATTCCACGCAGGTAACGAGCCGTGGCGAGTGAGGCGACGAGGCCGACCGTCGACGAACCCGAGGGCGAGGGCTACTTCGCCTCGGTCTCCGATCTGATGGTCGGGATCCTTTTCGTATTTCTCCTCATGCTAACCGTCTTCGCCTTGAATTTTCAAACCTCCACGGAGGACGTGGAAGCGCTCAAGGCCGATCTGGAGGCGAGCAAGGCCGAGCTGGCTCGGCTCGAGGCTCTGGCCCGGGAACGCGCCGAGGCTGCCGAACGCGCGCGCCGAGAGGCCGAGCTAGCCAAGATCGAGGCCGAGAGCCAGCGGCGGCTGGCGGACATCGAGCGGGCCGAGGCGGAGCGGCAGCGCCGGCTCGCGGAAGCGGAACGGGAGCGCAACGCCGAGCTGCAGCGCCTTCTCGCCCGCCAGCGCCAAGCGCTCTTGCGGGCTCTCGATCTGTTGGACCGCGAGGTCGAGTCGCGGCAACAGGCGCGCCAAGCGCTCTTGGAACGCATGCGCGAGCGGCTCCGCGAGCGCGGGGTGATCGTCCAGATCGACCACCGCTCGGGGGTGCTGCGCTTGCCCGAACGCGAGCTGCGCTTTCCCACCCGGAGCGCCGAGCTCGGCCCGGACGAGCGCCAAGCCGTCCGGCTCCTCGCCGAAGTCATGGCGGAGGTGCTGCCCTGCTTCGCTCTGGGTGGACCGCGCGGGGGCTGCGCGGCGGACGATCAGCCGCTCCTTGAGACGGTGCTCGTCGAGGGGCACACCGACAAGCGTCCCCTCACGCCCGATCGGGACTTCCGCGACAATCATCAGCTTTCCGCCGCCCGCGCACTCACCGTCTACCGGGCGCTCGTCACCGATCGGCCGATGCTCTTGGCCCTGCGCAACCCGGAGGAACAGCCGCTCCTCGGGGTCTCGGGCTACGGCGAGACGCGGCCCTTGCCCGGAGCGCTCGGCGACAGCGAGCGCGACCACGCCGTCAATCGCCGGATCGACATCCGCTTCATCTTGAGTGCCCGCACGGCCGAGGAGATCGAGCGGCTGCGCGAGGAGATCCGAAAGGTCCTGGAGACGTTTCCGTGACGACGCTCCGCGAGGCTCGCGACATCCTCGAGGCGCTGGCCGGTCGTCTGCCCAGAATGGCCCCGCCCGAAGCCCGGCACACTCGTGCGGCCCTCGAAAAGCTCGCCGGCCTCGAGGACTTGCCCGCTCGCCCTCCGCCGGAGAACCTGCTCGAGGTCCTCCGACGCGATCTCGTGCAACTCTTCGGAGCCGGCCGCGGTCACGAGGCCACACGACGGCAACTCCGCTTGGCACCCTGGATCCTCTGGAACGGCAAGCCCCGAGGCGAAACGATCAGCGGACTGCTCGAGGCCGTCGTGGCGCAAGCGGGCGAGCACCGCGGGACCCTGCGCACGCTGTTGGCCTCGTGGCTCCTCCACTTCGATCCGGAAAGCCCGAACCACGCCCGGGTCGGCCGGTTCCTGGCCGAGCGGATCGCCGCGAGCGACGAACCCCGGTTCGGGTGGGCACGGATCGCCCAGGCCGAGGTGAGCCTGTTCGACGCGAAGAGCGGGCCGAACCGGCTCGGGCACGCGCTGTTGAGCGGTCCGGCTCCGCTGGAGGAGCTCCTCGCCCGCTATGGCTTCACCGACCCGATGCGCGGGACGAGCGCCTATTTGTGCCACGCTTGTCTGGCGGCTCTCCGTGAGTGGCCGAACGTTGCGACGCGAAAGGATGCGGGCGCGCTGCTCGAGCGTCTGCTTGCCCTCTGGACCCGGGAGGGGCGCATGCGCTTCGAGCACGAGCGCGCCGCCTTCGCCGGGTGGCTCCTGCGGCCTTGGATCGACGGTCTCGCACCGAGCGAGGAGATCCGGATACGGGTACAACGCGCGCTCCTCGACCGCTTGGGCGATCCGCGCATCCCGGGGGGCGCCGGCCGTTGGGCGCAGGTCGACCCGCAGGCCGTCGCCCTCTTCAAATCCTGGCTCGCCCGTGCCTCGCTCGAGGCCTTTTTCGAGATCATCCGCCAGTTCGCCCTCGACCGACAGTGGCGCTATCGGGAGCGCTTCTGGAAAGCCTGCCTCGCGAGGGGCGCGATCGCCGACGTTTGGTTGGCACTCGCCCACGATGTCGCCGATGCGGCACGGGTCGTGCGCGATCTTCGCGGCGCCTACGGGCAACTCTCGGGTGGGGTCCTGGCCAATCACGCGGTGATCTTGATGCGCATCGGACCGCTCGTCCTCTGCGAATGGAGCCACAACGGCAAGCTCCGCGCCTGGCCGGCCGACTGGCGCCACGCGCCGAGGCTCGGCTTGAGCGACTACACGGGCTATCAACTCAAGACCGACAGCCTCGTGTTCCCGGGCGGCAGTCGAGAAGACGGGCTCCGCCACGACGGCTCCGAAAGCGGCCGTTGGCAGGAGCGGGCGGCCGCCCTTTTGCGTGAGCGCGCCGGGGTGGCGCTCGAGCCGCGCGATTACATGCCACGGGCCGGCTCACGCTGGTGAAGAAAGGCTCCGGAGCCGTGACGTTCCGCTTCCTCGCCGAGCCCGACCCCAACGCGACGGCCCTGCGCCTCGAGGGGCCGGCCGGGCCGGTTCCGGTCGATCGCTGGGCCCTCGAGGCGCCCGATCAGCTCCTGCGCGGGGTCGATCTCGTCCACGCCCTCTTGGCCGCGGAAACCGCGATCGCCGAGGCCCAGACGGTCCTGATCGAGCACCGCGCGATCGCCGGGCTCGCACCCGAACAGGCCGTGGCCCTCGGGCTGCCGCCGGCGGTCGAGGCGGTGGCGGTGATCGAGACCACGGGAATCGTCGGCCGGCCGGACTTCGAGGTCCGGCTCCGCTGGGAACGGACGACCGGCCAACCCTTGCCGGGTGCGAGACGGGTCGGCGCCTGGATCGACCTCGCCGGAGCTTGGCGACGGGTCCCGGACCCGCTCTTCTCGATCGCCGAGGCGGTCGACCGCTTCGCGGCCCTCGATCCCGCCGACGAGGCCGGCCGTCTGCGCGCGCTCGCCGAACTCCGCGAGCTGCTCCCCGGGGCCATCGAGGAAGGACGAGCGCGGGCCCCCGGGATGCTCGGCCGGCTGCGGATAGCCGTCGCCGACGCGTTCTCCCTCGATGTCGAGGGCGAGGGCGACCGGGCTCGCCTCGTCCCCGTGCTGCACCGGGCCGGTGCGGCAGCGGAAGGCGAAGAGCCGCCACCGCTCCTCGACCCGGCCCGACAGGCGCGGTTCGGCCGCGAGCTCTTCACGGCCTATACCACCGCTCGCGGCGTCTACGTGCTCTCGAGCGGCGACTGGGTGGCGCTCACCCCGACCTTGCGCAAGGCGCTGGCCGTGGTGCGCGAGGTCCAAGACGCGCCCTGGTCCGTCAAGCGCAGCCTCTTGCGTTCGCCGCGCGCGTTCCTCGCCGACCGGCTGGGCGACACGCTGGATGCCACGGTGCTCGAGACCCTGTTCGTCGAGACCCGGGCCTTCGGTGAGCGGGTCCGGGCGGTCGGCCTGTGGCAACCGCGGATCGTCCCCTGGGTCGAGCTGCCGCCCACCGACTGGTTCGGTCCCGAGAGCGGGGGGAGGCCGCCGTCCGACGATCGGCCACGGCCGGTACGCGGTGGGCTCTGGCTCGGCCAGCAGAAGGTTCCGTTGACCCTCGAGCAGGCCACCTCGCTGCGCCAGGCGGTCGAGGACGCGAAGGGGCGGGGCGAAACGCAGACCCGGTGGCTCCATCCCGAGCTCGGCCCGATCGAGCTACCGACGAGTCCGCCGACGCTGGCTGCGATCCAAGCGGTGATCGACGGACTTTCGCCCGCCCGGAGCGAGGAAGCCGGGGAAGCCGCGGCCGGCGGCAAGGGCGCGGGGTCCGGCCGGGAAGCGCTGCTGATCGAGCCGAACGAGAGCGAACTCGGCTTCGAGGCCCGCTTCACGCGACGCCCTTCTCCCCCGGTGACCGATTTCGCCCGACGCCTGCGCACGTCGCTCAAGGAGCACCAACGCTACGGTGTGCTCTGGCTGCAGCGGTCGTGGGAAGCCGGCCGGCCGGGGGTGCTGCTCGCCGACGAGATGGGCCTCGGCAAGACCCTCCAGGTCCTCGCCTTTCTCGCCTGGCTGCGCGAGGCGATGGAGCGCGGCGAAGTCGAGCGCGGGCCGTTCCTGATCGTGGCGCCGACCGGGCTGCTCGCCAACTGGAAGGCCGAGCACGACCGGCACCTGACGGCACCCGGTCTCGGCAGGCTCGTCGAAGCCTTCGGCAAGGGCCTCGCGACGCTGAAGCGCCAAGGTCCCGACGGGCGGCCGGCGCTCGATCGGGAAAAGCTCGAGGAAGCGGCTTGGATACTCACGAGCTACGAGACGCTGCGCGACTACGACCTCGATTTCGGTGCTGTCCGCTTCGCCGTGCTGGTGTTCGACGAGGCCCAGAAGATCAAGAATCCGGGCATCCGGCTGACCGATGCCGCCAAGGCCATGCAGGCCACCTTCTCGATCGCCATGACCGGCACGCCGGTCGAGAACCGCCTCTCCGACCTCTGGTGCATCACCGACACCGTGCACCCGGGCATGCTCGGTGAGCTCCGAACCTTCAGCGAGACCTGGGAGCGGAAGCCCGAGCCCGATGCTCTCCGCCGCCTGCGCCGGCTGCTCGACCGCTGCGACCGCGTCACCCCGCCCTTCATGCTGCGCCGGTTGCGCGCCGACCATCTCGCCGACCTCCCACCCTTCGAGGTCGAGCGGCGCGAGCGGCCGATGCCGGAACCGCAGCTCCGGGCCTACGAGGCCGCGCGCGATCGCGCTCGAGCGCGGCAGGAGCGCGGTGCCGTGCTCGAAGCGCTTTTGCGCCTGCGCGCCGTCTCCCTCCACCCGGAGCCGGACCTGCCCGAGGACGGCGAGCTCGTCGCCCGCTCGGCCCGGCTCGGCCTGGCGATCGAGGCTCTCGACACGATCGCCGGCAAGGACGAGGCGGCCCTTTTGTTCCTCGACGATCTGGCCTTCGCCGCCCGCCTGCAAAGCCTCCTGCAGCGCCGCTACCGGTTCGCCGAGCCGCCCGCGCTGATCTCCGGTGAGGTCGCGGGCGGGCGACGGCAGCGGATCGTCGAGGCCTTCCAGGGCGGCCGCGGCTTCGGCGTCCTCCTCGTCACCCCGCGGGCGGGTGGGGTGGGTCTCACCCTCACCCGCGCCAACCACGTGATCCACCTCGCCCGCTGGTGGAACCCGGCGGTCGAGGACCAGTGCAACGGCCGGGTGCTCCGGATCGGCCAGGAGCGGCCCGTCACGATCCACCTGCCGCTCGCCATCCTCCCCGACGGCCGTCCCTCCTTCGACCAGAACCTCGATGCGCTGCTCGAGCGCAAGCGCCGGCTGCACGCCGACACCCTCGCCCCGCCCGTGGCCGAGGAGAAGGAGCTCGAAGACCTGTTCGAGACCACGGTCGGCCGAGGCGCTTGAAAGCGGTCGGCCCGGGCGCGGATCGCTCGGTCGGGAGGAAGGAGGGATGGCTCGCGGAGGACCCCGCAAGGCGACGACTGCAGCGACCGCAGCGGACAACGGTGCCACCGTCGGCTACGAGGCGCAGCTCTGGAAGATGGCCGATGCGCTGCGCGGCTCGAATTCCATGCCACGCGAGCCGCCGCGATGACCCGGCTCGTCACCGCGCGACCTCCCCGGCGGTGTCCGGCGCAAGTCCGCCGGCCCCGCGCCGGGCCCGCCCCCTTCGCGAACGCGCCGATCGGTCCGACCAGCGCCGCCCGGTCGTTAGCGGACCTCTTGTTCAGATGGCGCTGAAGCACTAGTCGCTTCACCATCTCCCGCGCGGCGTCAGGGGAAAGGGAGGTTCGACATGCGTGCGAGATCGATCGTCGCGGCGTGCCTTGCCGCAACCTGGTTGGCAACAGGAGCCGCAGCCCAGTCCGACAACCCGGTCGAAGAATATCGTCGGCTCTTGGCCGACCCGTTCGCCAATCCGGGTTACCTCTTCGTCGATCGCGGCGAGGCCTTGTGGCACCAGAAACGCGGGCCCAAGAACGCGTCCCTCGAACAATGCGACCTCGGCTTGGGTCCGGGCGTCCTCGAGGGTGCTTACGCCCGCTTGCCTCGCTATTTCGCCGATGCCGACCGGGTCATGGACCTCGAGACCCGTTTGATGTGGTGCATGGTCAACCTGCAAGGGTTCGACGAGGCCACGATCAAGAAGACCGCCTTTTCCAAGCGCGGCGGCCAGTCCGACATGGAAGCCCTGGTCGCCTACGTCGCCGAAAAATCTTCGGGGATGACGTTCGAGATCCCGCTCGAACACCCCAAGGAGAAAGAGGCTTACGCACTCGGTGAAGCCGTCTTCTATCGGCGGAGCTCTTACTTCGATTTCTCGTGCTCGACGTGCCACAGCCTAGACGGTCGGCGGATCCGCCTGCAAGAGCTCGGCAACATGACGCGACAAGAGGATGCGGCCCGCGCCATGACCTCGTGGCCGACCTACCGCGTCTCGCACGAGACCTTGCGGACGATGCAGCACCGGATGTGGGACTGCTTCTGGCAGATGCGGATGCCCGATCTCGACTACGGTTCGGAACTGAGCGTCGCGCTCATCACCTGGCTCACCAAGAACGCCGAGGGCGGCGAGCTCGCCGTCCCGGGCATCAAGCGCTGAGGAGGCCGACGATGCGCTTCGTGACCGCAGCCGCCCTTTCGGCTTGTCTCGCGGTTCCCGTACTCGCCGCGGAGATTCCGGGATTGCCGACCATCTCCGTCGAGCGGCGTGAGCAGGCGGTGCGGGACGGTTTCCGCTACGACAAGCTCGCACCGGAGCTGAAGGCGCGCATCGAGCAGGACGATACGCAGCGTCTGTGCACGGAATACCGCAACGAGCCCCCGCCCGAGGTCGCCGCGCGGATCGAAAAAGCGGCCCTCGAGGCGATCGTTTTCCCGGAAGACGGCAAGTTTTTAGGTGACTGGAAGAAAGGCGAGGCGCTTTCGCTCAACGGCTACGGGCTGCGGATGGGCGACGATCCGAAGCGCCAGGTCGGAGGCAATTGTTACGCCTGCCACGAGATGGCACCGACCGAGCTCTCCTACGGAACGCTCGGACCCTCCCTCAAGGGCTACGGCAAACTGCGGGACTTTGCGCAAGACGCGATCAAGGAGGTATACATCAAAATCTACAATCCCAATGCGACCGTCGCTTGCTCGACGATGCCGCGATTCGGCACGAAGAAGATCCTTTCGATCGACGACATCCGCCACGTGCTGGCGTTCCTGTTCGATCCGAATTCGCCCGTGAATCGGGAAGAGTGAACGGGTACCGGAGCGGCTCGCCATCGGGCCGCTCCGGCTCGGCTCCTCGGCCCGGCCGAGCCCGTGCGATCGTCGGATGGCTCCCCCCAGCCGTTGGTGCGCCCGACAGGATTCGAACCTGTGACCCCGGGATTAGGAATCCCGTGCTCTATCCTGCTGAGCTACGGGCGCGACCCGGCTGCACTATACGGGTCGGCCGCGCGCCGCGGCAAGCTCGCCCGGCGCTCCCTCCTGCTCGCGCTCGCGGCGGCCCTGCTCGCTGGACCGGCGCGTGGCGGCGAGCGGGTGAGCGGAGCCGTGGTCGAAGGCCCCGACCGGCTGCGGCTCGCCGACGGACGGATCGTCCGTCTCCTCGGGCTCGTGGTCCCGGGCGATCTTTCGCCGGCCCCGGCGGGCCCCGAGCGGGTCGCTGCCGCGCGCCGGCGGCTCGAGGAACTCGTGGCCGCAGGGCCGCTCGAGCTCGAGGGCCTGGGCGAGGACCGGCTCGGGCGGGTCCTCGGCAAGGTGCGTACCGCCGACGGCCGGCTCTTCCAACGCGAGCTCGTCGCAGCGGGACTCGCCTGGGCGTTCCCCGACGGGCTCGATCGGGCGAGCGCCCGCGAGCTCCTCGCCGCCGAGGCCGAGGCGCGGGCCGCCCGCCGCGGGCTCTGGGCGGAGCCGAGCCTCGCCGTGCAAGACGCCGCCCGGGTCACTGCCGAACCGGTCCGCTTCGCCGTGGTCGAAGGCGAGGTGGTGGATCTGGTCGACGGGGACCCAGGCGGCGAGGGCGGCGTCGTCGCCGGCGTGGGGGTTGACGGGCCATCGGCAGACGGCGGCAAAGGCGACGCTGATGGTGCGGCCGCTGAGGAACTGGCACAGCGGACACGAGTCGTCCGACGCGACCCACTGGGCGCCGATGATGTTCTTGCGTTTGGCGTCGGCACTGGACCTAATATTGAGTGCAGGTTCTACAGAAATCATTCCTCCTAGCGAGTTATATTCACGTTCCAACGTGGTTTGTACATCCTTGATAGCAGAAAGTTCATCCGGCGTTCGTGCCACATTCTTCATGGATTCCACGTATGATAGGGCTATCCTATATGCTTCAAGTCGCTTGGCTAGAGGACGTTTGGTGTTCCTGGCGACTTTGACTTGTCTCCAAGTTAACAACAGCATTCTCTTCAATGATGCATTTTTTGGTTGGCTCTTCGAGAGTGATTTCCTCTCTCGTTTTATGTCACGATAAAACCGCCGAACCGGAACATCGCCTAGCGAGATGCGCAATCCTTTGTTCGCGTATTGAATGATTTTGTCTAAATGAAATATGGCTGAATCATAGGCTTGCAAGCGCTGAAATATTCCGGATGACGGATCCCTGGCCGCGGCCAAAACGCGCTGAATTTCAGCGGACCGTCGTTGAACCTCCTTCTCAACCTCATCCTGGCACTTGCGGCACACCTTATAGGGAGTCCTACGGCCGCACAGCGCGCACCCTGACGACCTCCGGCCTCCGCCACCGCCGTAAAACGTGACTGGTCCGATGCCGAGGCTGATACCTTGACGGCCGATGCCAATGCGAAAGAATCCCATATTATTCACCC
>JAILZQ010000105.1 GCA_023512415.1 Geminicoccaceae bacterium
CGGCGAGCCGGGCGAGGGCCGCTTCGTGCCGCGACCGCGCGGCGCCGACTCGGGCGACCGCCGCGAGAGGAGGGGCGAGGCTCCGGTCGGCCCGTCGAAGCCGCGCCCGCTCGAAGCGCGGGTCGCCGTTCGAGGGATCCTCGATCCAGGCCTGGCCCATGGCCTCGAGGGTCGCCCGCAGGCGCGCTTTCGGCACGTCCAGGAGCGGCCGCAGGATCCGCACCCGCGCGGTCTCGCGGACCGCTGCCATCCCCGCGAGCCCGTCCGGCCCGCTCCGCCGCGCCGCCCGCATCGCCACCGTCTCGCACTGGTCCTCGGCGTGATGCGCCGCGAGCAGGTGGAGGGTCCCGGCCTCGGCGCAGGCCGCCTCCAGCAGCGCCCAACGCGCGGCCCGCGCCGTTTCCTGCAGCCGGCTCGAGGGGTACGGACCCCGCCAGATGAGGATCCGGCAGGGGATCCCGCGGGCGGCCAGCCAACCCGCCACCCGGGCCGCCTCCGCGGCGGATTCCGGCCGCAAACCGTGGTCGACGTGGAAGGCCCGAACGCTGCCGCCGCGGGCCCGCGCCCAGCGATCGGCGAGCAGCGAGAGCGCCAGGCTGTCGGGCCCGCCCGAAACCGCGACGGCGAGCCGCGGCGGGCGTTCGAACGGACCGAGCCGGGCGAGCCTCCGGTCGAGCTCCGCGAGCCCGAGCGGGCGCGGCTCAGCTGCAGCCGGCGGCGATGCGCTCACGGGCGAGTGCTTGTCGGACCGCCTGGGAGGCGTTCGGGTGACGCCGGTCGAGCTCGGTGAAGGTCTGGCAGGCCTTGTCCTTGTCGCCGAGCCGGGCGAGTGCCACGCCGAGCTTCAAGAGGTTGTCCGGCGCGCGCGGCGCTTCCGGCCCCCAGGTCCGGTAGTTGCGGGCGAAGGTCGCGGCCGCGTTCTGCCAGTCCTCGCGCACGAGGAAGGTCTCGCCGAGCCAATAGGCGGCGGTCGGCGCGTTCGGATCGTTCGGGAAGTCCTCGACGTAGCGGCGCAGCGCCTCCTCTGCCGTCTCCCACTCGCCCTTCTCCAACAGCGCGCGGGCGGCCGCCCAACGACCCGCTGCCGTGGCCCCGCCGGGAGGCGGTCCCGCGGGCGGGGTGCGCGCGGCCTGCTGGGAAGGCGCCGGCGCCGCGGTCGCGGGGGGCGGGGGCGCCGGCTGGCCCGGGCGGCTCGGCGCCGCCGGCGTCGCAGCCGGGCCCGGCTCGGTCCCGAGCAGTGCCTCGCGCGGGATCGTGCCGAGGACGTAGCCGCGGCGCGCCGCCGGATCGGCCTCGGCCGGCGGGGCGGTCGGTTGCCTCCCGGCGGCCGGTGGCGCGGGCGGGCTGGGCGCGGCCGCCGCCGGCGGGCTCGGTCGGGCGGGAAGTCCCGGGGGTTGCGGCGAGGGCGCCGGTGGGGCGGCGCCGCTCGGAGCGGGGCCGCCGCGGTTCACGACGGGGGCGGCCGGCCGCGGCTCGGGGGTCGGCTCGGGCTGCGCTCGGCCGAGCTCGCCGGCGGCGATCCGGTCCTCGAGCTGACGCTCGAGCCGCTCGACCCGCTCGCGCAGCCGGTCGCGCTCGAACTCCAGCGATTCGATCCGGCCGCGCAACCGACGCAGCTCTTCGTCGAGTTCGGTGAGGCGAGCGGCGAGGAAGGCTGCCCGTTGGGGATCGAGCGGCTGGGCGCAGGCGGGCAGGCCCGCCAGGGCCGACGAGACCAAGGCCAGCGCGAGCGATACCGGGAGTAGCCGGTTCGGCCGCGGCCGCGAGCTCCAGGGCACGGCGGGCAACGTCCTCAATAGCCGACGTTGACGACGGTCACCGCGCGGCGGTTGAGCGCCCAGGCGGTCTCGTCGTGGCCGGGATCCGCCGGCCGCTCCTTGCCGTAGGAGATGGTGCGGATCCGGTTCGGCGAGATCCCGAGGGCGACGAGATAGTTTTTGACGGCGTTGGCCCGACGATCGCCGAGGGCCAAATTGTATTCCCGCGTACCGCGCTCGTCGCAATGGCCCTCGATCGTCACGCTCACCGCCGGGAACTGCTTGAGCCAGGCGGCCTGGCGCTCGAGGGTCTGGCGCGCGGCATCGTCCAGCACGGCGCTGTCGAAGGCGAAGAAGACCCGATCGCCGACGTTGATCTCGAGATCCTGCTGGCTGCCGGGGGTCACACGGCCGCCGGGCCCGCCGAGCTCGCTACTCGCGACCCCCCCGGCGCCGGGCGCGCCCAGACCCGTGCCGGCGCCGCCGCCGGCCGAGGCGCCGGTCGCGGTGTCGTTGGACGAGCTGCAGCCGACGAGCAGCAACAGGCCGAGAGCGGCGAGCACGAACCTTTTGGTCATCGCTGGGATTTCCTCGCTGGGTTGCGGTCGAACTTCGGGCGCGCGCGGCACGGAAGGCGGGGGCCCGTCAGGGCAACAGCGCCGACCAGTTGGGGTCGGACGCATCCAGGGGTGTCGGGATCTCCCGCTCGTTGTAGCCGGTCACGTCGATACTGAACAATCGGGTACGCCCACCGACCCGGTCCTGGCGACTGAACAGCACGACCCGACCGTTGGGCGACCAGGTCGGGCTCTCGTCCTGGTAGGCGCGGGTCAAGAGCCGCTCGTCGCTGCCGTCCGGCTTCATCACCCCGATGTGGAAGAAGCCCTTCTCGATCTTGGAGAAGGCGATGAGGTCGCCGCGCGGCGACCATTCGGGTTCGCCGTAGCGGCCGGTGCCGAAGCTGATCCGCCGCACGCCCGAGCCGTCGGCGGCCATCACGTAGAGTTGCGGCGAGCCGCCGCGGTCGGAATTGAAGGCGATCCGGCCGCCGTCCGGGGAGAAGGAGGGCGAGGTGTCGATCGCCGCGTCCTGGGTCAAGCGGCGCAGTCGGCGGCTCGCCAGATCGAAGGCGTAGAGGTCGGTGTTGCCACCCTCGGCGATGCTCACGAGCAAGGTCCGGCCGTCCGGTGAGAAGCGGGGCGCGAAGCTCATGCCCGGGAACTCGCCGAGCACGATCTCGCGGCCCGTGGCGAGCTCGCGCATCACGACCCGCGGCGCCGGCGGACGGAACACGAGATAGGCGATCTTCTCGACGTCGGGCGAGAGCCGCGGGGTCAAGACGAGCTGGCTGCCGTCGGTCAGGAAGGCGTGGTTGGCGCCGTCCTGGTCCATCACCGCGATCCGCTTGATCCGCCGGGTGGGGGGCCCGCTCTCGCTGACGTAGGCGATCCGCGTGTCGAAATAGCCGCGCTCGCCCGTGAGCCGCTCGTAGACCGCATCGGCGATCTTGTGCGCGATCCGCCGCCAGGAGGCGGCGGGCGCGTCGAGCCGGAGCCCCTTCATCTGGCCGCCGCCGAACACGTCCCACAGCCGGAACTCGACCGAGAGCGGCTCGGCCGTGCGCACCACGCCGGTGACCAGCGCCTGGGCGTCGATCGCCCGCCAGTCGGCGAACCGCGGCACGCCGCGCAGCTCCTCGGGCGACTGGAGGTAGGCTCGCCGGTCGATGGTCCGGAACAGGCCCGAGGAATCGAGATCGGCGCTCACCACTTGCGCGAGCGCTTCGCCGCGTTCCCGCGCCGCGGGGCCGTCGCCGGCGAACGGGCTCACCGCGATCGGCAGGGGCTCGACGAAGCCGCGGGTGATGTCGAGCTGGAGCTGGGCGCGGCTCGCCCGCGCCGCGAGGGCCGCAGCAGCGGCCGCGCCGCCGCCCACGAGCAGGGAGCGGCGGTCGAGGCCGCTGCGCCGGTCGGGCAGGGGGTGGCCGGTCATCCGCTGAGCGCGTCCTTGGGGTGGAAGGTCATGACCATCTCCCGCCACTGCTCGTACTTCTCGGGCGGCAAAGTGAGCCGGCAGCTCAACACCGCCCGCTGGGCGCTCTCCGCCACGGCGCGGAACGCCGGGTCGACGGCCAACCGGGCCTGGTCCTCGATCCCCACCCGGGCGACGGTGCCGTCGCGGTTCATGGCGATCCGGAGCCGCACCTGCATCGTCTCGATCCCGCGCACGCCCACGGGCACGTTCCAGCAGCGCTCGATCTGCCGGCGTATCGCGTCGATCTCGCCCTGGGTCAGCGAGCGGTCGGCGGCCGCGAGGTGCTCGCCTTGCGCCGGCTCCGGCAAGGGCTCCGCGCGACCCCGGCCGGGGCTCGGCCGATCGGCCTGCACCCGCCGCTCGAGCCGCTCGACGCTGCGCAAGAGCGCGGCGAAGCTGTCCTCCGGCTCGGGTTCGGCCGGCCGCGGCTTGGCCGGTTCGGGTTTCGCCGGTTGCGGCTTGGCGGGCGGCGCCTTGGCCGTCTCGGCCTTGGCGGGCTCGGTCTTGGCCGGTTCGGGCTTGGCGGGCGGCGCCTTGGCTGTCTCGGCCTTGGCCGGCGCGGGCTTGGCCGGCTCGGGGCGCGGCGCCGGTCGCGGCGGCTCGACCTTGGCCGGCGGCGGCGCGGGCTTCTCCGGCTCCGGCTTCTCCGCGACCCGCTTTTCGACCGGCGCCGGCTCGGGTTTCGGTGCCGGCTCGGGGGCCTTGACCGGCGCGGGCTTCGGCGCCGGCGGCTCGGGCCGCGGGGGTGGAGGCGGCGGAGCCGGGGCGGGCTCGGCCCGGGCGGGAGCCGGCTCGGACGGCGCCGGCTCGGGCGACGGTACCGGCTCGGGCGGCGGCGCGGGCGCCGGGGCGGCGGCCTGGCGCGGGGGAAGGGGGGCCGCCTCGGCCGGCGCCGGTGGAGCGGTCTGCACCGGGCCGGCCTCGGCCGCGGCCACGAGCTCGACCACCACCGCCTCCTCGACCGGCAGCTCGCGCGGCCGGCCGAGGGCGAGCACCACGAGGCCGAGCCCCAGATGGGCGGCGAGGGAGAGGCTCAGCGCGCGTCGCACGGCCCCTCCCCGCGCCTCGAGCGGGGCGAGCGCCGGCTCATCGCGGTCCCGACGTCGCCCCGAGGGCGGCGGTGCGCGGCACCTCGGTCAACAGCGCCACCTTCGCGATCCCGGCTTGGTTGAGGGCGCCGACCACCGCCATCACCCGTCCATAATCGACGCTCTTGTCGCCGCGCACGAACACCCGGAGTTCGGGGTTGCGTTCCCTGACCGCGGCGAGCCGCGGGCCGAGCTGGTCGAGGGTGATCGCGCTGTCCTGCAGGAACACCGTGCCGTCGGCCCGGATCGTGACGACCAAGGGCTCGTCCTGGCCCGGCAGGGGGGCGGTGCGCGCCTGCGGCAGGTCGACCGTCACCCCGGTCGTGAGCAACGGTGCCGTCACCATGAAGACGATCAGCAAGACGAGCATGACGTCGACGAGCGGCGTCACGTTGATCTCGGCGAGCGGCCGACGTCGCCGGCCGCGCCGGCCACCGTCGCGGGCGAGGGGAGCTCCGGCCACCGTCTTCAGCCGCCCGCCCGCGCGTCGAGCTCGCGCGCGACCACCACACCGAACTCGTCGGCGAAGCTCTCGAGCCGTTCGGCATAGGCGTCGAGTTCGTGGCTCAGCTTGTTGTAGGCGACGACCGCCGGGATCGCCGCCAAGAGCCCGAGGGCGGTGGCCAAGAGCGCCTCGGCGATGCCCGGGGCGACCACCGCGAGCGTGGTGTTCTTGGTGGCCGCGATCGCCTGGAAGCTGTTCATGATGCCCCAGACCGTGCCGAACAGGCCGACGAAGGGGGCGGTCGAGCCGATCGTCGCGAGCGAGGGGAGGTGCCGCTCGAGCTGCTGGACCTCGCGGTCGAGGGTGAGCCGCATGACCCGGCCGATCCGGCTCAGGAGGCTCGCCCGACGGCTCGCATCGGTGAGCTGGCCGGTCTCCCGCCACTCGTCCATGCCGGTCGCGAACATGAGCGCCATCGGATGGTCGGCCGGCTCGGCCCGTCGGTAGAGCTCGTCGAGCGGCGCGCCCGACCAGAAGGCGCGCTCGAAGGCACTCGCCTTGCGCTTGAGCCGGCCGAGCCGCCAGGCCTTCTCGATGATCACGGCCCAGCACCAGACCGAGGCCAGCAACAGCACGAGCATGACCGCCTTGACGACGGCGTCGGCCTGCAGGACCAGCTCGACGAGGCTCGGGCCCGAGGCTACGGCCCCGACCCCGACAGCGGTGATCGCGTCCGGTTGCATCGCGTCGCGTCTCGATCGCCACCCTCGGCTCCGCGGGCAAAACGGAGCGCAGGCGGCTTCGTTGTCGGTTCGAAGGTCACGGCCCCGGCGCGCCCGGCCCGACGCGGACCGTCCTGCCGCGCAGGGTGGTGGACGGCGAAAGGCCCTCGCGTCGCAATTTAGATCATCGCTCCGGCCGGCTCAAGGAGCATCGGCCCGGCCGGCTCGAGGAGCATCGGCCCGGCCGGCTCGAGGAGCATCGGCCCGGCCGGCTCGAGGACGGACCCGTGCGGGCCGCGCAGGTTCGGTCGGCGCGAGGGCGCGCCGGAGCGCCTCGGGCAACCGCCGCGGCCGGCCGTCGCGGCCCACGAACGCGATCTCGACCGCGAGCCGAACGAGAAGGGTGTCCCCGCACCGGACCGTTTGTTCGAGCACGGTCCGTGCTCCGGTCGTCGCGAGCGGGCGGGTGTCGATCGACAAGAGGTCGTCGAGCCGGGCGGGGGCGAGGAAGTCGGCTTCGAGCCGGCGGACCACGAGCTGGCCGCCCGCCCGCTCGAGGAGCGTGCGGTGGTCGAGCCCCGCGGCGCGCAAGAGCTCGGTGCGGGCCCGCTCGGCGAAGCGCAGATAGCCCGCGTGGTAGACCACCCCGCCGGCATCGGTGTCCTCGTAATAGACCCGGACCTCGAGCCGGTGGGTCACGGGCCCGCCCGCGGTGGGGGATCGTCGAACAGCGCCCCTTGCTCGAGCAGCGCCCGCGGCGGGGCGAGGTCGAGATGGCGCCAGGCGGCGAGGGTGAGCATCCGGCCGCGGGGGGTGCGCTGGAGGAGGCCCTGCTGGAGGAGGAACGGCTCGACCGTCTCTTCGAGCGTGTCGCGTTGCTCGGCGAGCGCCGCGGCGAGCGTGTCGATGCCGACCGGCCCGCCGCCATAGGCGCGCGCGATCAGCCCGAGATAGCGCCGATCGAGGGCATCGAGGCCGAGCCGGTCGACCTCGAGCCGGGCGAGGGCCGCATCGGCCAGCGACCGGTCGACCGGGCTCTTGCCGGCGACCGTGGCGAAGTCGCGGACCCGGCGCAGGAGGCGGGTGGCGACCCGCGGGGTGCCGCGGGCGCGCCGGGCGATCTCCGCCGCACCGTCGGCGGCGAGCGCCAGGCCCAACAGACGAGCGCCGCGCCGGACGATCGCCTCGAGCTCGTCCTGGGCGTAGAAGTCGAGTCGGGCGTGGATGCCGAAGCGGTCGCGCAACGGCGTGGTCAAGAGGCCCGTGCGGGTGGTCGCGCCCACCAGCGTGAAGGGGACGAGGTCGATGCGCACCGAGCGGGCGGCCGGCCCTTCGCCGATCATGAGGTCGAGCTGGAAATCCTCCATCGCCGGGTAGAGGATCTCCTCGACCTGCGGCTGCAGGCGGTGGATCTCGTCGATGAACAGCACGTCCCGCGGCTGCAGGTTGGTCAACAGCGCCGCGAGATCGCCCGCTCGGGCGACGATCGGCCCGCTCGTCATGCGGAAGCCCACGCCGAGCTCGGCCGCCACGATCTGGGCGAGCGTGGTCTTGCCGAGCCCCGGTGGGCCCGCGAGCAGGAGATGGTCGAGGGCCTCGCCGCGGGCCCGCGCCGCCTCGATGAACACGGCGAGGTTGGCCTTGAGCGGTCCCTGGCCGATGAACTCGGCGAGTCGCCGCGGCCGCAGGCTCTGGTCGAGATCCTCGCCCTGCTCGCTCGGGCTCACGAGGCGCGCGCTCACGGTGCGGCGAGCTCCTTGAGGCCTTCGCGGACCAGCGCCTCGAGCGGCGCCTCGGCACCGAGCCGGGCTCGGGCGCGGCCGAGCGCCCCCACGGCCTCGGCCCGGGCGAAGCCGAGTCGCAGCAGGGCGGCGAGCGCCTCGTCGGCGGGCCCGGCCTCGGCCGGCGGCACGACCGCCGCGCTCGTCGCGGCGGCCGAGCGCGGCAGCTCGCCCAGCCGGTCGGCGAACTCGGCCACCAGCCGGCCCGCCAGCCGGGCGCCCACTCCCGGCGCTCGGGCCAGCACGCCCTTGTCGCGGCTCGCCACCGCCGCCACGAGCTCGTCGGGCGAGAAGGTGCCGAGCAAGGAGAGGGCCACCTTGGCGCCGACCCCCTGGACGGTCTGGAGGAGGCGGAACCAACTCCGCTCGGCCGGGTCGAGGAAGCCGTAGAGCGCGATCTGTTCGGGCCGGACCTGGGTCTCGATCCACAGCTCGACCGGCTCGCCCGGCGGCGGCAGGCGGCGGAGCGTGCGCGCACCCGCGTGGACGAGGTAGCCCACGCCGCCGACCTCGACCACCAGATGGTCGTCGCCGAGCGCCGCCAACCGGCCGCGCAGGAGCGCGATCATGCGGCCCCCGCGGGCACGGGCGGGTTCGCGCGCGCGAGCCGGGCGCGGGTCTGGGCGACATGGGCGTGGCAGATCGCAACCGCGAGCGCGTCCATCGCGTCGGCGGCGGCCTCGACCGCGCCGGGCAGGAGGGCGCGGACCATCGCCGCGACCTGCTCCTTGCTCGCCGAACCGGTGCCGGTGACCGCCCGCTTGACCGTGCGCGAGGCGTATTCGCCGACCTCGAGGCCGGCACGGGCGGCGGCCAGCAGGACCACCCCGCGGGCCTGGCCGAGCTTCAAGGACGAGGCGGCGTTGCGGTTGACCACGGTCTCCTCGACCGCCGCCTGGTCGGGGGCGTAGCGGGCGATCACCGTGAGCAGGCCCTCGAACAGCGCGTCGAGCCGGCGGGCGAGGGGCGCATCGGGCGGGCTCGCGACGACCCCGCAGGCGAGATGGCGCAGCCGCCCGGCTCCGGCCTCGATCACCCCCCAACCGGTGGCCCTGAGCCCAGGGTCGAGGCCGAGGACGCGCACCGGCCCGCCCGCCTCAAGCCGAGAGCCGAAGGAGCGCCCGATCGGAGACCTCGAAGTTGGCGGTCACCCGCTGCACGTCGTCGTTCTCGTCGAGCGCTTCCAGAAGCTTGAAGAGGCTCTCGGCCCGCTCGTCGTCGACCGGCACGGTCACCTGCGGTCGCCAGCCCAGATAGGCCTGTTCGGGCGGGCCGAAGCGGCGCTCCAGGACCTCGCGGACCGCCGCCAGATCGTCCGGGGCGCAGGTGATCTCGTGGCCCGATTCGTCGCTCGTGCAATCCTGCGCGCCGGCCTCGATCGCCGCCTCGAGGACGGTTTCGGGGTCGGCCACCTCGGGCCGGTAGCGGACCACCCCGACCCGGTCGAACTGGAAGCTCACGCTGTTGGTTTCGCCGAGCGAGCCGCCGTGACGGGCGAAGGCGGCTCGGATTTCGCTCGCCGTTCGGTTGCGGTTGTCGGTCAAGGCCTCGACGATGACCGCCACCCCGCCCGGACCGTAGCCCTCGTAGCGGACCTCCTCGTAGCTCTCGGCATCGGTGCCCGAGCCGCGTTTGATCGCCCGTTCGATGTTCTCTTTCGGCACGTTCTCCGATTTGCAGGCCTGGATGGCGGCGCGCAGCCGCGGATTGTGGGCCGGGTCGGGAAGCCCGGCGCGGGCGGCCACCTGGACCTCGCGCAAGAGCCGGGTGAAGCGGCGGGCGCGCAGCGCGTCCTGCCGGCCCTTGCGGTGCATGATGTTCTTGAATTGGGAATGACCGGCCATGGTCGGGTTCGGCTGTCGGTTGCGACGCGGGCAGCATCTAGACCAGAACGCGGCGCGGCGCCACCCGCTGCGACGCCGAGCCGAGCCGAGCCGGCCGGCGGTGCCCGGCCGGGCCACCGCGACGGCCGAGCTCCGGGCGGCTTTTCTGTCGAGGACGATTCATAATATCAGCTAGTTAGAGTTGATAATTGCGACGGCGCTCGAAGTCCGCCGACACCCCGTCGGGTGCCACCCGGCGGGGGGTCGACACGCTGCTTCAACTTCGGCGCGAGCGGTTCTCCTGGCCCAACCCCTTGGTCTGCCGAGAGGATCGGCGATGTTGTCGGCTCTACTCGAGACGTTGCTTGCGATCGTCGGGCTTTCTCTCGAATTCGTCGAAAAGACGGTGAGGACTGGCGGAAAATTGCACACGAAAGATTGGCGGAGGACGGGATCGGTGCTTGCCGAGGCGGCGATTTCAACGTATGGTTGCGTCCGTCAAGTCAGACGGTGCCTCCCTCCCCACTCGCCCCCGCCGCCACGAGGCTCGCGGGGGCGCCTTTTTTGGAGAGCCCCCGCGAAGTGGGGCCGCGAGTGTGGAAGGAACGACCATGCCCATCAGCCCGGCCGAAGCCTCGGAACTGGACCGGCAGTCGCCCGACGGGAACCCGCTCGACCCCGCGCGGCTCGTCGAGCGGATGCGCGAGGAGCTGCGCGAGCTCGAGCCCGTGGTGTCGGCCGCGACCCTCGCCACGGTCGCCTTCCGGATGCGCGACGAGGCGGGCCTCGTGGCCGCGCTGCGCGCGCTCACCGAAGCGATCGACGAGCTGGAGCGGCGGCGCGACGACGGCTGAGGCCGTCCCGCCACCCGGCTCGGGACCCGGGCGAGGCTTGAACGCGGGCCCGCGGGCGCCACATCCTGCTGGCCCGCAGCCGGTCGCGGCGGCGCGGGCGGGCGGCCGACGGGGACCGCCCTCGGGCGGCCTCGCCGGCCGAGGCGGGAGGTCGCCCGAGACCGCGTGGTGGTAGGGGTCGGTGACCGAGACGGGCTGGCACGGCACGACGATCCTCTCGGTCCGCAAGGGCCGCAAGGTGGTCATGGCCGGCGACGGCCAGGTGAGCCTCGGCCAGACCGTGGTGAAGGCCAACGCCAAGAAGGTGCGCCGCCTGGGCGGCGGCAAGATCCTCGCGGGCTTCGCCGGCTCCACGGCCGATGCCTTCACCCTGCTCGAGCGGCTCGAGGCCAAGCTCGAGCGGCATCCGGGCCAGCTCGTGCGCGCCTGCGTCGAGCTCGCCAAGGACTGGCGGACCGACCGCTACCTGCGCCGGCTCGAGGCGATGATGGCGGTGGCCGACGCCGAGTCCTCGCTCGTCCTCACCGGTGCGGGCGACGTGCTCGAGCCCGAGGGCGGGCTCGTCGGGATCGGCTCGGGCGGCAGCTACGCGCTCGCCGCCGCCCGTGCCCTGCTCGAGGTGCCCGAGCTCGACGCCGAGGAGATCGCCCGTCGGGCGATGCGGATCGCCGCCGAGATCTGCGTCTACACCAACCACAACCTGACCCTCGAGGTCTTGGACCTGCCGTGACCGCGCTCACGCCCCGCGAGATCGTCTCCGAGCTCGACCGCTTCATCGTCGGCCAGCAGGCGGCCAAGAAGGCGGTCGCGATCGCGCTGCGCAACCGCTGGCGGCGCCAGCAGCTCGAGGAGGGCCTGCGCGAGGAGGTCCTGCCCAAGAACATCTTGATGATCGGCCCCACGGGCTGCGGCAAGACCGAGATCGCCCGCCGCCTCGCCCGGCTCGCGCAAGCCCCCTTCCTCAAGGTCGAGGCGACCAAGTTCACGGAAGTGGGCTATGTCGGCCGCGACGTCGAGAGCATCCTGCGCGACCTCGTCGAAGTCTCGATCAAGATGACCCGCGAGCGGATGCGCCGCGAGGTCGCGGCCAAGGCCGAACGGGCCGCCGAGGAGCGGGTCTTGGACGCGCTCGTGGGCCCGGCGGCCGGCCCCGAGACCCGCGAGAAGTTCCGCCGGATGCTGCGCGAAGGGGTGCTGGCCGACCGCGAGATCGAGATCGAGGTGCAAGAAGGTCTGGGCTTCCCGACCTTCGATCTGCCCGGCATGCCCGGCGCCCAGATGGGTGTCGTCAATCTCGGCGAGATGCTCGGCAAGGCCTTCGGCGGCCGCAGCCGCCGGCGCAGGATGAAGGTCGCTGAATCCTACCCCGTGTTGATGGCCGAAGAGTCCGACAAGCTGTTGGACCAGGACAAGGTCGTGCGCGAGGGCATCCAGGCGGCCGAGCAGTCGGGCATCGTGTTCATCGACGAGATCGACAAGATCACCGCGCGCGAGGGGCGGATCGGCGCCGACGTGAGCCGCGAGGGCGTGCAACGTGACCTCTTGCCGCTGGTCGAGGGAACCACGGTCACCACCAAATACGGCCCGGTCAAGAGCGACCACGTCCTGTTCATCGCCTCGGGCGCGTTCCATTTGAGCAAGCCCGCCGATCTTTTGCCCGAACTCCAGGGCCGGCTGCCGATCCGGGTCGAGCTGCAGCCGCTCTCGCGCGACGATCTGCGGCGGATCCTGGTCGAGCCCGAGGCGAGCCTCGTCCGGCAATACGTGGCGCTCCTGGCGACCGAGGGTGTCACCCTCGAGTTCACCTCCGAGGCGCTCGACGAGATCGCCACGCTTGCCCACGAGATCAACCAGCGGGTCGAGAACATCGGGGCCCGCCGGCTGCAGACGGTCATGGAGCGGCTGGTCGAGGAGATCAGTTTCACCGCCTCCGACCGGGCGGGCGAGCGGATCGTGATCGACCGCGAGACGGTCCGCCGCCAGGTGGGCGATCTCGTGGCCGGCGCCGACCTCGCCAAGTTCATCCTCTGACCCGCGGAGGGCGGTGGGTGGAGCCGGTG
>JAILZQ010000106.1 GCA_023512415.1 Geminicoccaceae bacterium
CGACGATCATGTTCCCGCTCATCACCTTCTTCGGTCTTCTCGTCTCGTACGGCATGAACACCTGGATTCCTCAGATGCTGAGGTCGTCCGGCTATGACCTCGGGTCTGCGTTGACTTTCCTGCTCGCCTTCAACATCGGCAGCGGGTTCGGCATGGTGGTTATCACCGGTCTTGCGGATCGGCTGGGATCGCGTCCCGTCATTTCCGTGAGCTTCGTCTTCGGGGCGCTCGACCTCTGGGCCGCGCTCGCCGACATCCGCTTTGTCGAGAGCGACGAGCGGGCCGGCCCGGCGGCGCTGCGGTTCGCCGCGACCGGGGCGGTCCGGACCGCCCAGGCCTATTACCCGGGAGAGAGTGCCGCCGCGGGTGACGTCTGGCTGTCGTCGAGCCTGCCGACCGTCGGTGGCTACCGGCCGGGCAGCTACGAATTCTTCGTGTTGGTCCACGAGATCGGCCACGCGCTCGGTCTCAAGCACCCGCACGAGCGCGAAATCTCGTCCGTGAAGCTCGCCCGAGCCGACGACCATTTGGGATTCACGGTGATGAGCTACCGGGCGTTCCCGGGTGCCCGCCTCGACCGTCCGTTCTCGGGCGAGGACTTTCCCGCGACCCCGATGCTCGGCGACATTGCCGTGATCCAGTATCTCTACGGTGCCGCGGGGTCCACCGCCGCCGACGACACCGTCTACCAATTCGAGGCCGGCCGGGCGATTTGGCGGACGATCTACGACACGGGTGGGGTGGATACGCTCGATCTCTCGGAGCTGCTCGACGGCGTGCGGCTCGACCTGCGCCCCGGCTCGACGAGTGCCGTGGGCCCGCCGGCGGACACGGGCGGGCCGCCGCAAAGGCTCACCCTCGGGATCGCCCCGGGCACCGTGATCGAGAACGCGATCGGCACCGAACGATCCGATCGGATCGTCGGCAACGCGGCCGGCAACCGCCTCGACGGGCGGGGCGGCGACGACCGTCTCGACGGCGGCGAGGGTGACGATCTTTTGCTGCCCGGCCCCGGAAACGACCGGCTCCTGGGCGGCCCCGGCCTCGATCGAGCGCTCTTCGACGGAGAAACCGGCGCCTTCGCGATCCGAGCCGAGGGCGAGAAGGTCCTGGTGCGCGATTTGCGGCCAGGGGCTCCGGAGGGTCGCGATCGGCTCGAGTCGGTCGAGTTCCTGGAGTTCTCGGACCGGGTCCTGAGCGTGGTCGACCTCGCACCGCCGCGGGCCACCCCGCGCTTCGACGACCTCGCGGGCCTTCTCGCGGGCACCGCTCCGGAGCTCGGCCCGCCTTTCGCCTGATCCAGCGGGCGCGGTCGCGAGGGTTCAGAAGGCCACCGCGTGGCCGCCCTTCAACGCGAGGATCGCCCGTGCCTCGGCCGGGCTCGCGACCTCGAGGCCGAGGCCCTCGATGATCTGCCGGACCTTGTGGACCTGTTCGGCGTTGCTCCGGGCCAGCCGGCCGGGCCCGATCCACAAGGAGTCCTCGAGCCCGACACGGACGTTGCCGCCCATAGCCGCGGCCATGGCCGCGATCGGCATCTGGGCGCGGCCGGCCCCCAGCACCGACCAGCGATAGGCGTCGCCGAACAGCCGGTCGGCGGTGCGCTTCATGTGCAGCACGTCTTCCGGGTGCGTGCCGATCCCGCCCAGGATGCCGAACACCGTCTGCACGAACAGGGGTGGCTCGACGAGCTTGCGGTCGAGGAAATGGGCGAGGTTGTAGAGGTGCGCCGTGTCGTAGCACTCGAACTCGAAGCGGGTGCCGTTTCCGGCACAGGTCTTCAGGATGTACTCGATATCCTTGAAGGTGTTCTTGAAGACGTGGTCGCGGCTGTTCTCCAGATAGGGTCGCTCCCAGTCGTACTTGAACTCTTTGAAGCGGTCGAGCATGGGGAAGATGCCGAAGTTCATCGAGCCCATGTTGAGGCTCGCCACCTCGGGCTTGAAGCGGGCGGCGGGTGCCACCCGCTGCTCGACGGTCATGCCGAGCCCGCCGCCGGTGGTGAGGTTCACGACCACGTCCGAGCGCTGCTTGATGAGCGGCAGGAAGCGGCCGAACGCCTCTGGGCTCTGGTCCGGTTTGCCGGTCTCGGGGTCGCGGGCGTGGAGATGGACGATCGCCGCCCCGGCTTCGGCCGCCCCCACCGCGGCATCGGCGATCTCTTCGGGCGTCACCGGCAGATGGGGCGACATGGAGGGCGTGTGGATCGCTCCCGTCACCGCGCAGGTGACGATCACCTTCCGCGCTTGCGCCATCCTCGCCTCCCCGTCCCGCGGCCTCGCCCGGCCCCTCGCCGAATAGACGCCGGCCGAAGACGCGGCAAGCTCGCGCGGCGCACGGGTCCCCGCCTGGCGGCACGGGCCGATCGCCGAGCGGTCCGCCGCGCGCCGCGGCCGGCGCGGCCGGGCTTGGTCGCCGCGGCCTGCTTCGCCTATCCTCCCCGAAGGACCGGGCGGCTCGCCCGGACGGCGACCCTCGATCGACGAGAGGGAGCGGGAGGCATGCGGTACGATCCGGGGCTCGTGCTCCTGTCCGTCCTGTTGGCGGCACTCGGCGGCTATGTGGGGTTCGGCTTCGCCCGCTCCTCGCGGACGGCCACGGGCGCCCGGCGCAAGGCCTTGCTCGCGGCCGCCGCGGCCGCCCTCGGCCTCGGCATCTGGACGATGCATTTCGTCGGCATGCTCGCAGCCGAGCTTCCCGCCGGGGTGGGCTACGCGGTCCTGCCGACCCTCCTGTCCTTCCTCCTCTGCGTGCTGGTGGTGGGCGTGGCGGTCTTCTTCACCGCCGCCGTGCCGCCCTCGCCCGCGCATCTCTCGCTCGCCGCGCTGGCCATGGGCCTCGGCATCGCAACGATGCACTATCTCGGGATGAGCGCGCTGCGCGGCGTCTTCTGCGCCGGCCACGATCCGCGCCTGGTCGCCGCCTCGATCGCGGTCGGGATCGCCGTCTCGGCCGGTGCGCTGGTGCCCTTCGCCCGACCGCAGACCCGCCTGCCGCTCGCCCCGAGCGCGCTCTTGTTCGGGATCGCGGTGGCCGGCCTGCACTATACCGCGATGGCCGGGGTGGAGCTCGACCTCGCCGCCCTCTGCGCGGCGGCCACCGAGGAGCTCGTGTTCGGCGAGCAGGAACTGGCGATCGTCGTGGCGCTCTTGGGCTTCGTCGTCGCCGGCGGGTTCCTCCTCCATCTCCTGCCCGATGCGCCGCCCGCGGTCGTACCGGCGCTGCCGGGACCCGCCTCGGGGCTCGGCATCGGCGCCTCCGCCGACCCGCCACGGACCGCAGCCGAGCAGGGCGGGCCGCTCGACCGCAGTACTCCTCGACCGTTGCCGCTGCGCGTGCCGGTGCGCGGCTTCGAGGGGGTGCGGCTGCTCGATCCAGCCGAGATCCTCTGGCTGCGCGCCGAGGCCCACTACACCCGGGTGTTCGACGGCCGGCGCGAGGGCCTGTGCGACTGGTCGATCTCCGTGGCCGAAAGCAAGCTAGCGGCAGCGGGCTTCTTCCGCTGCCATCGCTGCCATCTCGTCCGGCTCGATCGGGTGCGGGCGCTGCGCCGGGCCGGCAAGGGCGGGGTGGTCCTGCTCGAGGGCGAGCCCGCCCGCGAGGTCCCGGTGAGCCGCGGCCGGCTCGCCGAGCTCGAGCGCCGGCTGTGGCTGCGCGTGGCCGGCTGAGCGGCCGAGGCGCGGGCCGTTCGTGCGGCCCGGGGGTCGGTTCGTGCGGAGCCCGGCTCGGCGGGCTTGTCCGACACGGTGCCGTCGGCAGCTTGCCCGCTCGAGCCGTCGAGATCGGCCGGAGCGTCGACCGGCGGCCACGGCTCGGGGAGGCGCGCGAATGATCCCGCCACCGTTCGACTATCACCGGCCCAGGAGCCTCGCCGAAGCGACCGGGCTCTTGGCCCGGCTCGGCGAGGAGGCCCGGCCGATCGCCGGCGGCCACAGTCTCTTGCCGATGATGAAGCTGCGCCTGGCCTCGCCGGCGCACCTCGTCGATCTGGGCGAGCTGGCCGAGCTCCGCGGGCTCGAGATCGGCCCGGCCCGGGTCCGGATCGGGGCGATGCTCACCCAGCGCGAGATCGTCGCGAGCGAGCCCTTGGCCGAGGCCCTGCCCATCCTGCGCGAGACCGCACTGCGGATCGCCGATCCGCAGGTCCGCGCCCGCGGCACGATCGGCGGCAACCTGGCCAACGGCGATCCCGGCAACGACCTGCCGGCGGTCATGCTGGCGCTCGATGCGACCTACCTCCTCGCCGGAGCGGGCGGCGAGCGGCGGGTGCCGGCCCGCGGCTTCTACGCGGCGGCGTACGTGACCGCGCTCGAGCCGGGCGAGATCCTCACCGCGGTCGAGATCCCGCGCCCTGCTGTCGGGCACGGCTGGGCCTACGAGAAACTCAAGCGCAAGGTGGGCGACTACGCCACCGCGGCAGCGGCCGCCCTCCTCGAGGTCGAAGGCGGTCGGGTCGCCCGCTGCGCGATCGGCCTCACCAACCTCGCGGACACGCCGCTCCTGGCCGAGGCCGCGGCCGCGGCCGTGATCGGCAGCGAGCTCGGCCCCGAGGTGCTCGCCGAAGCCGCGGCCGAAGCCGAGGCGATCACCGATCCCGCGAGCGACGGCCGCGGGCCCGCCGCGTACCGGCGCAAGGTCGGCGGGGTGATGGTCCGCCGCGCGCTCGAAAAGGCCTGGGCCCGCGCGACCGGCCGCGGCCCTGCTCCAGGAGCGACCCCATGAGCAAGGTTCCGCTCACCCTCACGGTCAACGGCCGCAGCGTCGAGCGGCTGGTCGAGCCGCGCCTCCTCCTCGTCCATTTCCTGCGCGAGGAGCTCGGCCTCACCGGCACGCACATCGGCTGCGAGACCAGCCATTGCGGCGCCTGCACCGTCGACCTGGACGGCGTGTCGGTGAAGTCCTGCACGGTGCTCGCCGTGCAGGCGCAAGGCAAGGAGGTGCGCACGATCGAGGGGATCGCCGCCCCGGACGGCACGCTGCACGTCCTGCAGGAGAAGTTCCGCGAGCATCACGGCCTGCAGTGCGGCTGGTGCACACCCGGGATGATCGTCCGCGCCTGGCGGCTCCTCCAGGAGAACCCGAACCCGAGCGAGGCCGAGGTCCGCTTCGAGATCGCGGGCAATCTCTGCCGCTGCACGGGCTATCAGAACATCGTCGATGCGATCCTCGCCGCGGCCGCCGAGCTGCGCGCGGCGAAGAAGTTGGAGGCTGCGGCATGAGCGCGACCGCCGAGCTCACCCGCGAGGAGCGCACCGCCCGTCTCGAGGGGCTGGGCTGCCGGCGCAAGCGGGTCGAGGACGTCCGCTTCGTCCAGGGCCGCGGCCGATACGTCGACGACGTCGCGCTGCCGAACATGCTGTTCGGCGACTTCGTCCGCTCGCCCTACGGCCATGCCCGGATCGAGAGGATCGACACGAGCCGAGCCGAGGCGATGCCCGGGGTGATCGCCGTGCTCACCGCCGACAACTTGAAACCCCTCGACCTCGCCTGGATCCCGACGCTCGCCGGCGACGTCCAGATGGTGCTGGCCGACGGTAAGGTGCTGTACCAGAACCAGGAGGTCGCCTTCGTCGTCGCCGAGGACCGCTACCGCGCGGCGGACGCGGTCGAGGCGGTCGAGGTCGAGTACGAGGCGCTGCCGGTCCTGGTCGACCCGTTCCGCTCCCTGTCGCCCGACGCGCCGATCTTGCGGGAGGACATCGCGGGCAAGAAGGAAGGCGCGCACGGGCCGCGCAAGCACCCCAACCACATCTTCACCTGGGAGGTCGGCGACGCGGCGGCGACGCGCGAGGCGCTGGCCCGCTCCGAGGTCGTGGTCGAGGAGCTGATCACCTACCCGCGCGTGCACCCCTGCCCGCTCGAGACCTGCGGCTGCGTGGCGAGCTTCGACAAGGTCAAGGGCGAGCTCACGCTCTGGGGCACCTTCCAGGCGCCGCACGTGATCCGCACCGTGGCCTCGATCCTCTCGAAGCTGCCGGAGCACAAGATCCGGGTGATCGCCCCGGACATCGGCGGCGGCTTCGGCAACAAGGTCGGGGCCTATCCGGGCTACATCTGCGCGATCGTGGCCTCGATCGTGACCGGCCGGCCGGTCAAGTGGATCGAGGACCGGATCGAGAACCTGTCGACCACCGCCTTCGCCCGCGACTACCACATGAAGGCGCGGATCGGCGCCACCCGCGAGGGGCGGATCACCGCGCTCCAGGTCGAGGTGCTGGCCGACCACGGGGCGTTCGACGCCTGCGCCGATCCCTCGAAATGGCCGGCCGGCTTCTTCAACATCGTGACCGGCTCGTACGACATCCCGGTGGCCCACGTCGTGGTCGACGGGGTCTACACCAACAAAGCACCGGGCGGGGTCGCCTATCGCTGCTCGTTCCGGGTGACGGAAGCGGCCTACTGCATCGAGCGGATCGTCGACATCTTGGCCCGCGAGCTCGGCATCGACCCGGCCGATCTGCGGCTCAAGAACTTCATCCGGAAGGAGCAGTTCCCGTACCGCTCGGCGCTCGGTTGGGAATACGACTCGGGCGACTACCACACGGCCCTGCACAAAGCGCTCGAGGCCGTGGACTACCGGGCGCTCCGCGAAGAGCAGAAGAGGCGGCAGGAGGCGTTCCGCCGCGGCGAGACCCGCACGCTCATGGGCATCGGCGTGGCCTCCTTCACCGAGATCGTCGGCGCCGGCCCGTCGCGCAATTGCGACATCCTCGGGATCGCGATGTTCGACAGCTGCGAGATCCGCGTGCACCCGACCGGGGCGGTGCTCGCGCGGATGGGCACCAAGTCGCAGGGCCAGGGGCACGAGACGACCTACGCCCAGATCATCGCCTCCGAGATCGGCATCCCGGCCGACCTGATCACCGTCGAGGAGGGCGACACGGATACGGCACCCTACGGGCTCGGCACCTACGGCTCGCGCTCGACACCGGTGGCCGGGGCGGCGATCGCCACGGCGGCCCGGAAGATCCGCGCCAAGGCGCAGATGATCGCGGCCCATCTCCTCGAGGTGCACGAGGACGACCTCGAATGGGACGTCGACGGCTTCCGCGTCAAAGGCGCGCCCGATCGGTTCAAGTCGATGAAGGAGCTCGCCTGGGTCGCCTACCACGCCCCACCGCCCGGCCTCGAGCCGGGGCTCGAGGCGGTGAGCTACTACGATCCGCCGAACATGACCTACCCGTTCGGCAGCTACGTCTGCGTGCTCGACATCGACGTCGACACCGGCGTCTACACGGTCCGCCGTTTCTACGCGGTCGACGATTGCGGCACGCGGATCAACCCGATGATCATCGAGGGCCAGATCCACGGGGGCCTGACCGAGGCCTTCGGCATCGCGATGGGGCAAGAGATCCGCTACGACGAGATCGGCAACGTCCACGGCGCCTCGTTCATGGACTATTTCCTGCCGACCGCGGTCGAGACCCCGCGCTGGGAGACGGACTTCACCGTCACGCCCTCGCCGCACCATCCGATCGGCACCAAGGGCGTGGGGGAGAGCCCGAACGTGGGCGGCGTCCCGGCGTTCTCCAATGCCGTCGCCGACGCCTTCGCCTTCCTGGGCGCGCGGCACATCCCCATGCCGCACGATCACGCGCGGATCTGGCTCGCCGCGGAGAAGCTCGGGCTGCATGGCTGAGGCGGAGGGGGAGGGCGGCACGCTCGGCGGGCGCGCGCTCGGCCCGGCCCTCGCGGCCGTCGGCTACGTTGCCGACCGCGAGCTCCTCGCCACGCTCGAGATCCAGGAGCTGTTGGGCCGGCCGCTCCTGCTCGAGGGCGAGGACGGGGTTGGCAAGACCGATCTCGCCCGGGAGCTCGCCGAGGCCCGCGGCACGCGGATCGTCCGGCTCCAGTGCCACGAAGGCCTCGATCGCGCCCAAGCGCTCTACGAGTGGAACTATCAGCGCCAGCTCCTGGCGATCCGCATCCGCGAAGGAAGGGAGGATCCGGCGCGGATCGAAGAGGAGATCTTCTCCGAGGCCTATCTCCTCGAGCGGCCGCTCCTCGCTGCGATCCGCGCCGAGCGGCCGGTGGTCCTGCTGATCGACGAGATCGACCGCGCCGACGAGGAGTTCGAGGCCTTCCTCTTGGAGCTCCTGGGCGAGTTCCAGATCAGCGTGCCCGAACTCGGCACGATCCGGGCCCGCTCGATTCCCAAGGTGATCTTGACCTCGAACGCGACGCGCGAGCTTTCGGATGCGCTGCGCCGCCGCTGCCTCTACCATTGGCTCGACTTTCCCGACCCCGAGCGCGAGGCCGCGATCCTGCGCGCCCGACTGCCCGCGGCCGGCGACGCGTTCGCCCGAGATCTCGCCCGACTCGTGGCGCGGCTGCGGCGCGAGGAGCTGCAGAAGATCCCGGGCATCGCCGAGACGCTCGACTGGGCCGCGGCCCTTCTGGGGCTCGGCGTCGTGCGGCCCGCCGAATCGCCCGAAACCGTGCTGCGCACCCTCGCCTGCCTGCTCAAGACGCGCGAGGATCGGCTGCGCTTCGACCGTCCCGCGGTCGAGCGGCTCCTGGCGGAGGTGGCGTGAGCGGTGCGGCTGCGCTCGCCGATCCGGTGGCCGCCCGGCTCGCCGAGCGGCTCGCCGCCTTCGCCGCCTTCTTGCGGGCCAACGGCTTCGCCGCGGGACCGGCCGAGCTCGCCGACGCCGGCCGGATTTCGGCGGCGCGCTGGGCCGGGGGCCCCGCGGCGCTGCGCCCGGCGCTCCGCGCGCTCTTCGTGCGCGACCGCGAGGAATGGCGCCGTTTCGATCCCCTGTTCGACGCCTTCTTCCTGGGCGGCGGTAAGGTCCGAACACGGGTCCTCGCCGCGCGCGAGGGAACGCGAGCGCGCCCGGCGACGCTTGTCGAGCTCGCCGCCGCGCGCGCGGACAACGGCCGGCCGGGCCGGGCCGAAGCCGCCGATCGCCGGCGCCGCGTCGAACCTCGGGGCGGCCCGACGGCTCACCGGCCCGTGCTCGCCTCCCCGAACGAGCGACGAGGGGCCGCCGACACGCGCGCCCTGCTCGCAGGCGACGCGGGCACCGCGATCGAGGACCTGGCCGAGCGGATCGGACGGCAGCTCGCGCTCCGGCTGGTGCGCCGCCGAAAGCGTGCCCGCCGCGGTGCGGCCCTCGACCTCGCCGCGACCATCCGCGCGAGCCTCGAGCGGGGCGGATGGCCGTTCGATCTGGTCCGCCGCCAGCCGCGCATCCGCCCGCTGCGGCTCGCCTTTCTGCTCGACGCCTCGGGCTCGATGCGGCCTTGGCTGCCGCTCCATCTCCGCTTCGTGCGGGGCCTGTCGCGACTGGCTTGGGTCGAGGCGCATCTCTTCCACACCCGCCTCGTGCCGGTGAGCCGGGCGCTGCGCGAGCGCGACCCGGAGCGGGCCGCGGCCTCCTTGGCGCTCCTGGCCGAAGGGGTGGGCGGGGGTACTCGGATCGGCGCGGCGCTCGCCACCTTCGATCGCCACCACGCCGCGCGGGCGCTGCGCGGCCGGGCCTGCGCGATCGTGCTCTCGGACGGCTACGAGACCGGGCCGCTCGCGACACTCGACCGGGCGCTCGGCCGGCTCCGCCGGCGGGCGCGGCTCCTCCTCTGGCTCGACCCGCTCGCCGGCGCGGCTGCCGATCGCTCGGCCGTCCGTGCGCTCGCCCTCGCCCGCCACCGCGCCGATCTCGTGGCTCCGGCCGGCGGTCCGAGCGATCTCGCGGCGCTCGAGCGCCTGCTCACCCGGGCCCGGGGCCGACGGCCACGCGGGCCGGGCGCCGGACGATGACGGGCGCCCGCCGGGCGGTCGATGCGGCGGCCGCGGAGCTGCGCGCGCGGGGCGAAGCCTTCGCGGTCGCGACCGTGGTCCGCACCGTACGGGCGACGGCGGCCAAGCCCGGTGCCAAGGCGCTGGTGACCCGGAGCGGGCTCGTGGCGGGCTGGATCGGCGGCGGCTGCGCCCGAGCGGCGGTGCTGCGCGCCGCCCGCGCCGCGCTCGAGGACGGCAGGCCGCGGCTCGTCTCGATCCGCCCGGAGGAGGAGCTCGCCCGCGACGGCGCCGCGCCCGGGGAGGAGCGCGAGGGCGTGCTCCTGGCGGCCAATCTCTGCCCGAGCCGCGGCACGCTCGACGTGTTCGTCGAGCCGGTCCTGCCCTCCCCGGAGCTCGTCCTGTTCGGCGAGAGCCCGGTGGCACTCGCCTCGGCCGAGCTCGCCCTCCGGCTCGGCTACCGCGTCTGCGTCGCCGCGCGCGATCCGGCCACGGCCGGATTTCCCGCCGAGGTGACCCCGCTGGCCGAGGAGTCGACCGCGCCCGAGGGGCTCCGCTTCGTGCTGGTCGCGACCCAGGGCCAGGACGATCGCCGGGCTCTCGAACGGGCGCTCGGGATCCCGGCCCTCTGGCACGGCTTCGTCGGCAGTCGGGCCAAGCTCGCCGCGTTGGCCGCGGCCCTCGGCCGAGGCGATCTGTCCGAGCGCGTGGAATGCCCGGCCGGCCTGCCGATCGGGGCGATCGAGCCCGAAGAGATCGCGCTTTCGATCCTCGCCCGGCTCACCGCGCTGCGCCGCTGCGGCCGGCGCGGTCCGCCCGCCGATCCTCGAACCCGCTCGGGCCGAAACGACGAGCCTGCCGTCGAGCCGGGCCCCGTGCTCGGGCCGGATCACCCCGATCTTGCGGATCCGGGCGACCACCTCGTTGCGGTAGACGAAGCCGGTGTCGCGCTTGGGGTGACGGGTGAGATCGTAGCCTCGGATCCCGCCGAGGCCCGCGATCTCCCGGCCGTTCCAAGCCTCGGCGAAGCCCCCGTTGCCGATGGAGCTGCCGAACAGCACGCGGAAGCGCCGGTCGCGGATCTCGGCGAGCGGCCGTCCCTGGACCTCGACGTCGACCGCGCGCGCCTGCGCGGCCCCGCTGCCGAGCGCGATCCGGTAGCGCAGGCCACGCGAGAAGTGGAGGAAGCCGCGCGAGACGTAGCCCTCGAGGTCGACCGGGTTCGGGCCCTCGAGCTCCTCGGGCCGGACGACCCGCTGGGCGTTGCTCGCGAGGATGGCCTCGAGGTCGGCACCGGTCAGCTCGAAGATCTGGACGCTGTCGGTGAACGGCATCACCGCGAACCAGTCGGAGACGGTGATCGGACCTTCGGGTGGGGTGCCCGCCACGAGCCCGGTGGCGTCGAAGACCGCGATGTCGACGGCGCCGTCCGGGAACGCCTCGGCCGAGCGGGCGACCACGAGGTCGTTCACGACGCCGCCGGTCCGGTCCTTACCCGATGAGGCGAACGGCACGAACTCCTCGGCCCCGGCCGCGGCCCGGGCGCCCCGCACGACCGCGCGAGCGACCGCTGCGCGCGCGGGTCGCACCCGGGTCGGTTGCGCGATCGCCGCGCTCGTCTAAACGGATGACCGGACCCCTGTTCGCCGTGCCGGCGGGTCGGAGGAGCGCCCGTGCCGTTCGACTTCGGCCTCCGCTCGCGCCTGTTCGGGTGTCTTCTGCTCGCCACGGCACTCGCCGCTTGCGAGCCCGAGGCCGAGGAACCAGTGCCGCAGGTGCGGCCGGTCCGCGCCGTCCAGGTCGAGCCGCGCGAGGTCGCCGAACCGGTCGTGCTCACCGGCCGGATCGCCGCCGCCGACGAGGTGGCACTCGGCTTCCGGATCGGCGGCAGACTCCTCGAGCGACCGGTGGCGATGGGCCAGACCGTCGAGCCGGGCCAGCTCGTCGCCCGCCTCGAGCCGCAGAACGAGCTCAATGCGCTCCGAACCGCGGAAGCGAACCTGGCCGCGGCCCAGGGTCAGCTCGACGAGGCCCGGGCCGAGTTCGCCCGCCAGCGCCATCTCGAGGAGCGCGGCTGAGCGGCACGCGCGGTCTACGAGCGGGCGCGGCAAGCGTACCAGACCGCCCAGGCGCGGGTCGATGCCGCCCGGGCGCAGCTCGAACTCGCCCGCGACCAGCTCGCCTTCACCGAGCTCCGCGCCGACGCACCGGGCGTGGTCGTGGCGGTCCTTGCCGAGCCGGGCGAGGTCGTGGCGGCCGGTCGGCCGGTCCTCCGCCTCGCCCGCGCGGGCGGCCGCGACGCGGTGTTCGACGTGCCGGCCGCGATCATCCGGCGAGCGCCACCGGAGCCCGTGATCACCGTCGAGCTCGCCGACCATCGCACGATCCGCGCCGAGGGCCGAGTCCGCGAGGTGTCGCCCGAGGCCGACCCGATCACCCGGACCTTCGAAGTGAAGATCGGTTTGATCGACCCGCCGGCCGCGATGCGCCTCGGCGCCACCGTGATCGGCCGGATGGAGACCGCGGCGAGCGAGGTCCTGGAGATCCCGGCGAGCGCGCTCTTCCGCCACGACGGCCGGCCGGCGGTCTGGGTGGTCGACCGGCAGAGCTGGTCGGTGGCGCTGCGGCCGGTCGAGGTCGCCCGGTTCGACACGGTGACCGTGGTGCTCGCCTCGGGCGTCGAGAAGGGCGAGCTCGTGGTCACCGCCGGGGTCCAGGCGTTGCATCCGGGCCAGAAGGTCCGGCTCGCCGGAGCCCGGCCGTGAGCCGGTTAGACCTCTCGGCCTGGGCGCTGCGCAACC
>JAILZQ010000107.1 GCA_023512415.1 Geminicoccaceae bacterium
CCGTGCCGGTACTCGTCTACACGGTCAACGGGCCGGCCGAGGCGCGGCGCTTGTTCGACCTCGGTGTCCGGGCGGTGTTCAGCGACGTGCCCGACATGATCCTGCCGATCGCCCCGCCACTGCCGCACGCCTGGAGCTGAGCCGCCGGCCGCAGCGGGGCCTCAATAGCGGCGCAAGAGCCCCACGAGCTTGCCCTGGACCTTCACTTGGTTGGGGCCGAAGATGCGCGTCTCGTAGGCCGAGTTGGCCGCCTCGAGGGCGATCGAGGCGCCGCGCTTGCGCAGCCGCTTCAAGGTCACCTCGCGATCGTCGATCAAGGCCACGACGATCTCGCCGCTCTCCGCGGTCTCGGCCCGCCGGATCACCACCCAGTCGCCGTCCTGAATGCCGGCGTCGATCATCGAATCGCCGACGACCTGGAGGACGTAGTGCTCGCCCTCGCCCAGCAGCACGGCCGGCACATCCATGGTCGTGCCATGATCGGCAAGGGCCTCGATCGGTGTGCCCGCGGCGATCCGCCCGTAGACCGGCAGATCGACGTTGCCCGCGACCCCGGCGAGCAAGCCCGGCCGGCGTGCCGGGCGGAACTCGGGGCGCACCACGTTGGAGGTGACGGGCGGTGCGGCCGGCGGCGGAGCCGGGCGGGCCACGAGGCGTTTGCCCCCGCCGGGTAGCAGGGGCGGCTTCAAGACCTCCAGGGCGCGCGCCCGGTAGGCGAGGCGGCGGATGTAGCCGCGCTCCTCGAGGCCGGAAATCAGCCGGTGGATCCCCGACTTCGAGCGAAGGCCCAAGGCTGCGCGCATCTCTTCGAAGGAGGGCGGCGTGCCGTGCTCCTGCATGTATTGATGGATGAACTTCAGGAGCTGGAACTGGCGTTGGGTGAGCACGCCCGATCTCCGGCGACGCGGTGGCGACGGCTGTTTGCCAGAATTTCCGCAAATGTTCTAAAGACGTTCCCGAGACCGGTCAATTCGGCAAGCGGGCGACAGGGTGTCTCAAGAAAGCCGCAGGGCCCGCTCGAGCGGCACGCAGGGGACGTCCGTACCGACGCCGACCGGCGGCGCGAAGGGCGGTCGGAGGATCAGCGCGTCGGCGCGGGCCAAGGTGGCGAGCATCGAGCTGTCCTGCCGTTCGACCGGCTCGACGAGCCGCCGCCCCTCGCGCTCGAGGAAGCGCGCGCGGAGATGGTCGAAGCGCTCGTCGTTGGCCGGGACGGACCGCGCCAGCGGCAGCGGCTCGATCGGCAGATCGGGTCCGATCCCCAGCATGGCGAGCAGCATGGCGCGTACGAAGACGATTCCGCAGACCAAGGCCGAAACCGGGTTGCCCGGGACCCCGAGCACCGGAACCTCTCCCATTCGACCGAAGATCAAGGGCTTGCCGGGGCGCATGGCGACCCGCCAGAAGTCGAGCTCGAGCCCGCGCGTGCCGAGAGCCCGGCGCACGAGATCGTACTCGCCGACCGAAGCACCCCCTGAGGTCACCAAGAGATCCACGGCGGCCAACCGATCGAGCGCCCGGGCGAGGCCCTCGGCGGTGTCCGGGGCGATGCCGAGATCGAGCGGCTCGCCGCCGAACCGCCGGACGAGGGCTGCGAGCGCCACGCTGTTGGAGGCCGCCACCCGACCCGGCACGACGGGCTCGCCCGGCCAAGCGAGTTCGTCGCCGGTGGCGAGGATCGCCACTCTCGGCCGGCGGCGGACCGGTAGCCAAGCGTGGCCCGCCGCGGCGGCCATGCCGATCCGCCGCGGGTCGAGCACGCACCCGGCCGAAAGGAGCAGCTCGCCCGCCCGGAAGTCGAGCCCGGCCGGCCGGACGAACTCGCCGGGCCGGCTCGCCCGGCTGAAGCGGACCCGGCCGTCGCGGGTCTCGGCGTTTTCCTGGATGGCGACCGCATCGGCGCCAGGGGGCAAGGGCGCCCCCGTGAAGATCCGCACCGCTTCGCCCGGGCCGAGCGGTCGGGCGGCGGGGCCGCCGGCCCGGGCCTCGCTCGCCACGGCGAGCCAGCGGCCGGGCGGGTCGGTGTCGGCTGCCCGCACGGCATAGCCGTCCATCGCCGAGACGGCGGCCGGCGGCTGGTCGTGGCGGGCGCGCAGATCGGAGGCGAGCACGCGGTCGAGGGCCTCCGGCAGGGCCAGCCACTCCACCCCGACCGGTCGGACCACGCCCAGGACCCGTGCCCGCGCCTCCTCGAGCGGCAGCATCACGCGGCTCGGAACTCGCCGGAGCGACCGCCGGCCTTGTGGACGAGGCGAATATCGGAGATCCGGATGGTCCGGTCGACCGCCTTGCACATGTCGTAGACGGTCAAGGCGGCGACCGCGACCGCGGTCAGGGCCTCCATCTCGACCCCGGTCTTGCCGGTGAGCTTGCAGGTCGCGGTGATCTCGACCGAGGGCGGGTCCTCGACCAGCTCCAAGGCGACCTCGACCTTCTCGAGCGGCAGCGGATGGCACAGGGGGACGAGATCGGGGGTGCGCTTGGCGCCCATGATGCCGGCCAACTGCGCCACCGCCAGCACGTCGCCCTTTTTGAAGCCGCGTTCGGCGATCAGCCGGAGCGTGGATGGCGCCATCGCCACCCGGCCCTTGGCGGTGGCGGTGCGGACGGTGACGGCTTTGTCGGCCACGTCGACCATGACGGCGTTGCCGGCCGGGTCGAAATGGGTCAGCCCGCTCATGCCGGCTCTCCCAAGAGCCGGCGGGTGGCGGCTTCGACGTCCGGCTCGCGCATCAAAGACTCGCCGACCAGAAAGGCACGCGCGCCCGCCGCCCGCGCGCGCCGGAGATCGTCGTAGCTCGCGAGGCCGCTTTCGGCGACCACCACGCGATCGGCGGGGACGCGCGGGGCGAGCTCGAGAGTGGTTCGAAGATCGACCTCGAGCGTCTTGAGGTTCCGGTTGTTGATCCCGACGAGCCGGGTCTCGAGGGCGAGCGCGCGGTCGAGCTCATCGGCATCGTGCACCTCGACCAGGACGTCGAGGCCGAGCTCGCGTGCGAGGCTCGCGAGCCGGGCGGCGGTGCGATCGTCGAGCGCGGCCATGATCAAGAGGATACAGTCGGCGCCCAGGACCCGACTCTCGACGACCTGGTACGGGTCGAGGATGAAGTCTTTGCGCAGCGCCGGCAGACCGACCGCGGCTCGGGCGGCCACGAGATGGGCGTCGTCGCCCTGGAACCAGGGTCGGTCGGTCAGCACCGAAAGACAAGTGGCGCCGGCCCGGGCGTAGGCCCGCGCCAGGCTCGGCGGGTCGAAATCGGCGCGGATCGGGCCGCGCGAGGGCGAGGCCTTCTTGATTTCGGCGATCAGAGCGAATTTGCCCGTTGCCGCGCGGTGCTCGATGGCTCGGGCGAAGCCACGCAGCGGCGGGGCGTCGTCGAGAGCCCGCTCGAGGTCGGCGAGCGGGCGCCGCTGGCGGCGCAGGGCGAGCTCGGCCCGCTTGTCCGCGCAGATCCGGGCGAGCGCGTCACTCACGGGGCCTCGTGCGGACGGTTGGTGACGGCGACCAGCCGGGCGAGCGTCCGCTCCGCCCGACCGCTGTCGATGGCCTCGGCCGCAACTGCGGCACCTTCGGCGAGATCGCGGGCGCGTCCGGCGACCACCAGCGCTCCCGCGGCGGCCAACAGCACGGCGTCGCGGTACGGCCCACGCACGCCGGACAGGACGGCGCGGATCGCCTCGGCATTGTGCACGGCATCACCGCCTTTCAAATCCTCGGGCCGCGACCGCGGCAGGCCGGCTGCCTCGGGCGTGACCTCGAAGGTCCGCACCGCCGTCCCGTCCCATTCGGCGACCAGGGAGGGGCCAGTGGTGGTGAGCTCGTCGAGCCCGTCCGAGCCGTGCACCACCCAGGCGCGCTCGGCTCCGAGCCGGCCGAGCACGCGGGCCAAGGGCTCGACCCAGTGGGCGGCGAACACGCCCACGAGCTGGCGCTTGACCCCGGCCGGGTTGGCGAGTGGGCCCAAGAGGTTGAAGATCGTGCGGGTCCCGAGCTCGAGGCGCGGCCCGGCGACGTGGCGCATCGCCCCGTGGTGGCGTGGCGCCATCATGAAGCCGATCCCGGCAGTGGCGATCGCCTCCTCGATCACCGGCACCGGGGCGTCGATGTCGACCCCGAGCGCTTGCAGCACGTCCGAGGAGCCCGAGCGGGAGGAGAGGCCGCGATTGCCGTGCTTGGCGACCGGCACTCCGCAGGCCGCGACGACCAGCGCCGCGGCGGTCGAGATGTTGTAGGTTCCGGCACCGTCCCCGCCCGTACCGCAGGTGTCGATCGCGCTTTCGGGGGCGCGTACGCGGACCATCCGCTCGCGCAGCACGGTGGCCCCGGCGGCGATCTCCTCGACCGTCTCGCCGCGCACCCTGAGGCCCATAAGGAAGCCGGCCATCTGCGCCGGTGTAGCATCACCGGCCATCATGATGGCGAAGGCCTCGCGGGCCTGTTCGAAGGAGAGCGGCCGGCCGTCCGCGACAACGGCCAAGATCTCCTTGAAGCGGGTGAGATCGGCGGTCATGCCGGCACCGCCGTCCGGCAGAGCTCCAAAAAGTTGCGCAGCAGCCGCTTGCCGACCCGGGTCTCGATGCTCTCGGGATGGAACTGGACACCGTGGATGGGCAGCGTTCGGTGGCGCAGCCCCATGATCACGCCGTCCTCGCTCCGGGCATTGACCAGGAGGTCGGCGGGGACGGTGGCCGGATCGACGCAGAGCGAATGGTAGCGGGTCGCCTCGAAAGGCGAGGGGAGACCCCTGAGCACGCCGGTCCCGTCGTGCTCGATCCGGCTCACCTTGCCGTGCATCGGCACGGGTGCGCGGACGATCCGGGCGCCGAAGGCCTGGCCGATCGCTTGGTGGCCGAGGCAGACGCCGAGGATCGGGCAGCGGCCCGCGGCGGCGCGGATCAACGCGAGCGAGATCCCGGCGCGGTCGGGGTCGCACGGCCCTGGCGAGATCACGATTCCCTCGGGGGCCCGGGCGAGCGCCTCCTGCACGGTGATCGCGTCGTTGCGGACGACCTCGATCTCGGCCCCCTGCTCGCCGAGATAATGGTAGAGGTTCCAGGTGAAGCTGTCGTAATTGTCGAGCAACAGGAGCATGGGCGACGGCCGGCGCAGGGTGCCTTCGAGCCGCGGGAGGAAACCCGAGGCCCGAGGCCGCGTCAAGGTCGCGGGGCCCTGCCGGAGGAGAGCTTGCCCGCCATCGAGCCCTACCCGCCGCGCCCGGCCGATCGGCTCGAGATCCGCCCGCGGCGCGGCCGCCGCCGGTCGCGGCGACGCACCCGACGGCTCGTGCGGGCGGCGCTCTTGGTCGGATTCGCACTCCTCCTCGCGCTCGCGATGCTGGAGCCGCAGGCGAGCCGCGAGCGCCGCCCGAGCCCGCCGCCCCCTGCGCGCGAGCTCGCGCTCGCGCTGCCGGGGCCGGTGCCCGCCCCGATGCAGCCGCCGGCCGACCTCGCCTCGTCGGCGTCCCTCGTGGCGGTCGTGCCGCTGCCTCCTACGCCCCCGCTCGCGGCCCCGGCTCCGGCCGTTTCGCCGCCGGCACCGGAGGATAAGGCGGTGGCGAGCCTGCGGCTCCCGCCGGGCGACGCAGGATCCCGCCTCTCGGGCGATCTCCCGCCGCCCGAGCGCGCGCCGCCCGCCGCCGCGGCGGCCGTCCCGCGATCGGCGCCGGTGCCGCCGATCGAGCTCGGGCGGCCGGTGCCCGTGGCGTTCCCCGCTCCCCTCGTGCGCCGCCCGCGCGGGCCGCGGCCGGCGCTCACGGTGATCATCGACGATCTGGGCCTGAACGGGCCCGCGACCCGGCGGACCATCCGCCTGCCCGGGCCGTTGACCCTGGCCTTCTTGCCCTATGGCGAGAGCACCCCGGAGCTCGCCCGCGAGGCCAAGGCGTCCGGTCACGAGGTCTTCCTGCACCTCGCGATGGAGCCGCTCGGCAACGAGGATCCGGGGCCGATGGCGCTGCTCTCGGGCCTCGGCTCCGAGGAGCTGCGGCGGCGGCTGCACTGGGCGCTCGGCCGGGTTCCGGGGGCGAGCGGCGTCAACAACCACATGGGCAGCCGGCTCACCGCCGATCCTCGGGCGATGGCCGTGGTGATGGATGAGCTCGGCCGGCTCGGCCTGCCGTTCGTCGACAGCATGACCACGGGCGCGAGCGTCGCCGCACGGGTGGCGCTCGAAGCGGGGGTGCCGACCACCGCCCGCGACCTGTTCCTCGACAACGACCCCGTGCCGGCGGCGATCCTCGCCCAGCTCGAGCGGGCCGAGCGGCTCGCCCGGCGGACCGGCTCGGCCGTGGCGATCGGCCACCCCTATGCCGCGACGCTCCAGGTGCTCGCCGACTGGCTGCCGCGGGCGGTCGCGCGTGGCATCGTCCTGGTCCCGGCCACGGCGATGATCGAGCTGCGTGGTTGCGCCGGCGAGCTCCTCGGACGCGGCGGCTGCTTGCTGCGGGCGAGTGGCGAGCCGGAGACGGGCGAAGCTCTGCCAGGCTGCGCGGAGCCGGATTGCCGGCCGTCCACACCCTGAGGGCACCCGACCTCGGCGGACCCCGAGCTCAGTAGATCGGGAAGCGCGCGCAAAGCTCGGCGACTTCGCCGCGCACCCGCACTTCGACCGCCGGATCGCCTTCGGGACGAGCGGCCAAGGCATCGAGCACATCGGCCACGAGATGGCCGATCTTCTGGAACTCGGCGATGCCGAAGCCGCGCGTGCAGCCGGCCGGGGTGCCGAGCCGAATGCCGGAGGTCACGGTCGGCTTCTGCGGATCGTTCGGCACGCCGTTCTTGTTGCAGGTGATACCGGCCCGCTCGAGGGCCTCTTGGGCGGCCTTGCCGGTCACCTTCTTGGGTCGCAAGTCGACCAGCATGAGATGGTTGTCGGTGCCGCCCGAGACGATCGCGCAGCCACGCTCGATCATGACCGCGGCCAGGGCCTTCGCGGTGGCGACGACGTTGTGCGCGTAGATCTTGAACTCCGGCTGCAGCGCCTCGCCGAAGGCGACCGCCTTGGCGGCGATCACGTGCATCAAGGGTCCGCCCTGCAGGCCCGGGAACACGGCGCTGTTGATCTTCTTCGCGAGCGCCTCGTCGTCGGTCAGGATGAGCCCGCCGCGCGGTCCGCGCAGGGTCTTGTGGGTAGTCGAGGTGACCACGTGGGCGTGCGGGAAGGGCGAGGGGTGGACGCCCGCCGCTACGAGCCCTGCGATGTGCGCCATGTCGACGACGAGCCAGGCGCCGACCTCGTCGGCGATCGTGCGGAAGCGGGCGAAGTCGATGATCCGCGAATAGGCCGAAGCGCCGGCGATGATCATTTTCGGCCGGTGCTCCCGGGCCAGTTCGGCCACCTGCTCGTAGTCGATGAAGCCGCGGGCATCGAGGCCGTAATGGACGGCGCGGAACCACTTGCCGGAGAGCGCTGCCTTGGCACCGTGGGTGAGGTGGCCGCCGGCCGCGAGGTCCATGCCCAAGATCGTGTCGCCGGGCTCGAGGAGCGCCAGCATGACGGCGCCGTTGGCCTGCGCGCCCGAGTGCGGCTGGACGTTGGCGAAGGCGCAGCCGAACAGCCGCTTGGCCCGCTCGATCGCCAAAGCCTCGACGCGGTCCACCTCTTGGCAGCCGCCATAGTAGCGCCGGCCGGGATAGCCCTCGGCGTACTTGTTGGTCAGCACCGAGCCTTGCGCCTCGAGCACCGCCCGGCTCACGATGTTCTCCGAGGCGATCAGCTCGATGCCGTCGCGCTGGCGGGCGAGCTCGCCCGCCACGGCCGCTGCGACCTCCGGGTCGGCCTCGGCGAGGCCGGCGCGAAAAAACACCGCGGGGCTCGGGGCGCTCGCACGCAGGGCATCGGCCATCGGAAGATCTCCCTTCGCTCGGCTCGCCGGGCGGATCTATCGCGGCCGGGTGCGCCGGTCCACGCGACGCGCCGCCGCCCGACCGCTCGGGGGCACGCTCAGGGAAGGAGGCCGAGTTCGCCGCGGATCGCCGCCAGCCGCTCGGGAGGCAGGCGCGCTGCTGCCTGGTCGCGGAGCGGTGCGGCGGCGGCCTGGCCGGCCTCGGCGGCGAGCGCGAGCCAGCGATAGGCGGCCTCGGGATCGGGCGGGCCCAGCCGGCCCTCCAGGTACAGGGCGCCGAGATGGAACCGAGCGCGCGCGTTGCCGGCCTCGGCCAGCGGCCGCCAGATCGCCTCCGCCCGCGGATAATCGCCGGCCTGGTAAGCGAGCACGCCGTCGCGCACGGTCGCGGCGGCGGTGGGGGACGGGCCCGGCGGCGGTCTCGCCGGCCCCGACGGCGCGCCGGCGACGGCCTCGGCGGCGCCCGAGAGCGAGCTCGGGGGCGGAGAGGCCACCTCGCCCAGTCGGCCGCCTTCGGCCGGCGCCGAAGGTTCGGCCGGTGCGGTGCTCGGCGTTGTGGTCTCGGTCGGCGGCGGGGTTTCCGGTCGCGCCTCGACCTCTGCGGTGGGCTCGGCTGCCGGCGGCGGAGCGGGTCGCGGCACGAACGGCCGCGCCGGCCGCTGCGGTACGGCCTCCGGCACCGGCAGGAGCACGACGGGCTCCGGCGGCGGCAGCCGCGAGCGCGCGTCGATCACGAGCGCCACGAGCGCGAGGGTGGCCGCCAGTGCGACGATCCTGAGCCCGCGGGCAACGCCTGCCGGGCCGGCCGGGCGCTCCGCCGAGACGGGCCGGGCCACCGGCTCCTCAATCGACCCAGCGGACCCGGTCGGACGCCAAGAGCGCCTCGACCCAGCCGGGGATTTGCAGCCCTGCTCTGACCTTGGCCAGGGTCTCGGCCTCGGCCGCCCGGATTTCGGCGAGCCGGGCGAGCACCGCATCGGCCTCGGCGAGCGGCACGGTGACGACCCAGTCCTCGTCGGCCAGCAAAAGATCACCGCTCGCGACCGCGCGGCCGCCCACGACGACCGGCAGGCCGACCGTGCCGGGACCGGAACGGACGCAGGAGGCCGGGTTGACGGCCGAAGCGAAAACCGGCAATCCGACTTCGCGCAGGCCGGCGATGTCGCGCACCGCGCCGTCGACCACGAGGCCGGCGATTCCCTTGTTGCGCATCATTCCGGCCAAGAGATCGCCGCACACGCCGCTGCCCTCGAAGCCCTCGGCCGCGGCGACGATCACGTCCCCGGGCCGCGCCAGGGCGGCCGCTGCGGCAAGGGCCAGATTGTCGTCCGGACCGCACCAGCAGGTCAGCACGGTGCCGGAGCAGCGGGCGAGCTTCGGGTCGTGGGGGAAGAGGGGTTTGATACGCGGCCCGAGGGAGCCGCGGCCGTTCTGCGCGTCGACCAGCCAGCCGGTCGTGGCGGCTGCCACGGCGGCGAGCTGGGCGGCGGTCGGGCGCGGGAAGTTGCGGCGCGCGGTGAGCAGAGGGGGCTCGTGGATCATGGCGAGGCTCCGCGGCCGCTTGGATGATCGGGCGGCCTGCGACGTCGATAGTGCGGCGGGCCGGCGGCGCCTGTGAAGGGTTCGTTAACCAATGGCTGCCAAAATGGCCGCGGCAGGGCCGGGGTTGACGCCATCGTTCGGCTCGTGGCTAGTCCGGTCCACCGGGGGCGCTGATCGCCGCATGAGCACCTGGCACACCTCGAGCAAGATCGTCATCGCCTGTGGCACACTGGCGATCGGCTGGCTCGCCTTGAGCGGACCGAGCGAGGCCCCGGCGACCGTCGGCGTGGCGCGTTGGCGGCCGGCTGCCGAGCCCGAGCGGCCGGCGACCGATCCGGCCTTGGGCGCGATCGCGCGCCTCGCCCAGCGCCTCGACCTGCCGCCGCGCGAGAACTTCGACGCGGTCCTCGAGCGGCCGTTGTTCAGCCCGACGCGGCGGCCGGGGACAAGCTCCGCACCGCTCGTGGCGGTCGCCGCCGAGCCGCAGCGCGCCGCCGCGAGCGAGCCGGAGTCGGACGAGCCGCCGTTCCGCCTGGTCGGCACCGTGAGCCGGCGCGGCCGCAGCGAGGGGCTCGTGACGCTCGGCGATAATAGCGAGCTGATCCGGCTCGAGTCCGGCGGCGAGCTCGAGGGTTGGGTCGTGCACGGCATCGGGCCCGACCATCTCGAGGTCGAGCGCGACGGGACCCGACGGCGCCTCGAGATCCTCCGCTGACGGGTCGCAGAGCGATGTACACCGGGCGGGGACGGCCGCTTCAGCTGACGGGAAACGAAGCTCGCAAGGTCGGGCGCCGGGACGATCAGCGTGGCTTCACGCTGATCGAACTGCTCGTCGTGTTGGTCATCTTGGGTCTCCTGGCTGCACTCGCCGGACCGCGGGTGCTCGGCTACCTGAGTGGCGCCCGCAGCGACGCGGCTCGGCTGCAGCTGCAGAGCCTCGAGCAGGCGCTCGACCTCTACCGGCTCGACACCGGCAGCTATCCCACCACCCAGCAGGGTCTGCAGGCCTTGATCCGTGATCCGGGCGGAGTGCGCGGCTGGCGCGGCCCCTACCTCGATGCCGCGAGCGTGCCGCTAGACCCCTGGGGTAATCCCTACATCTACAAAAGCCCCGGCGAACGGGGCGCTTACGACTTGCTCTCCTTGGGCGCCGACCGGGCACCCGGCGGCAGCGGGGAGGCTACCGATGTCGTCGCCGGCCGGCGCTGAGCGCGGCTTCACGCTGCTCGAGCTCCTCGTGGTCCTCGTGATCCTGGGCCTTGCCGTGGCGATCGCCGCGCCGCGGGTCGGCGGGCGCGCGGGCGGGCCGGAAGCGGCCGCTCGGGGGATCGCCGCCGAGCTCGAGCGGGCCCGCGCCCGGGCGGTCGACGGGGCGCGGATCGAGGCGGTGGGACTCGCCGAGCTGGCCCGGCGCCTGCCCGGCGGGCTGCGCCTCGTGGCCGAGGGGTCGGTGCCGCTGCGTTTCTTCCCGGACGGTTCGGCTGCGCCCGCGCTGCTGCGCATCGAAGCCGGGGACAGCCGAGCGGTGCTACGGATCGAGGCCCTGACCGGGCAGGTCGCCCCGGCCGATGGCTGAGCCGGCCCCGGAGAGCGGCTTCAGCCTAGTCGAGGCGCTCGTGGCGCTCACCGTGCTCGGCATCGTGCTCGGCGGAGCGCTGGCCGCCGGCGGTGGCAGCCTCGGCGTGGCCGACAGCGGCCGTCGGGAGCTCGCCATGACCTTGCTCGCCGAATCGCTGCTCGAGCGGGCGGGCCTCGACCTCTTGGTCGATGCGCCGGTCGCCGAGGGGGATGCCGACGGGCTCCGCTGGCGGCTCGAGCGGACGCCCTTCTTCGAGGCCGAGGGGCCGGTGCTGCGGCCGGGCGAGCGGGGGGTGCGGCTCTGGCGGATCGAGGCCCGGGTCGAGGACGACCGGGGCGGGGCGGTGCGCCTTGCCACGCTCGAGCTCGCGGCGCAGCGATGAGCCGGCGTGGCTTCACCCTGCTCGAGCTCCTGGTGGCGCTGGCGGTTCTGGCGCTCGCCGCCGCGGTCGCCGCTGGAGGGCTCGACGTGCTCGGCCGAGCCCTGGCCCGCGAGCGGCGGGCGGCGGAGGAGGGGCGGGCGCTCGCTCTCGCCCACGAGCAGCTGCGCCTCAAGCTCGCGCGGGCCCTACCACTCGACTGGGGACCGCCGCAGCGCCCGCTCGTCGCGTTCCTGGGCGAGGCGAATCGGGTCCGCTTCGTGAGCGCGCCCGGTCCCTATCGGGCGGAGGAGGGCCTGCAGTTGGTCGAAGCGGCGCTCGAGGAGCGAGCGGGGGGCCGCGTCCTGACCCTGCGCCGCGCCGGCCTCGTGCGCGACGGCTCAGGCTTCGCCCGGCTCGACTCGGTCGAGCCCGTGCCGCTCGCGGCGGTCGGCCGCGACAGCACCTTCGCCTATTTCGGTGAGCGCGAGGGCCGGGGCGCCCGGTGGTGGCCGGACTGGCCGCCGGGCCCGAAGTTGCCCGCCGCGGTCCGGCTGGACTACGAGGGCGGTGACGCGCCGCTCGTGATCCGGCTCGTGATCGATACGCCCCTCATCTGCCTGGCCGAGAGCCGGCGCGGAGGAGTCGTGTGCGAATGAGGGCACCTCGCGACCGGCGGCGCGGCGCGGCGTTCCTGGTCGTGCTGTGGTTCGCCGTGGCGGCCGCAGGCCTCGCGCTCGCGTTGCTCGAGACGACCCGCGGCGCGGTGCCGGAGGCCCGCCGGGCGGTCGACGCCGTCCGGCTGCGCGCGGCCGTACGGGCGGCGGTCCATCTGACCGCCGAGCGGCTCTTGCGCGAGCGGCTCGAGCTTGGCGGCGAGGGCGCTCTCCTGGCCGCGATGCTCGACGAGATCGAAGTCCGGGTACGGGTGAGGGGCGAGAGCGGCCTCGTCGATCTGGCCGCGGCCTCGCGCGACCTGCTGCGCCGGCTCGCCCGCGCGAGCGGGCTTCCGGCCGAGCGGGCCGAGGCGCTGGCGGAGGGGATCGAGCGGCTGCGCATCCGGCGCGGCGAGGAAGGACCGGCCGCGGCGGTCGGCGCCGGGCGGGCTCCCGGCGAGGCGCTCCGACCGCCCACCCGCCCCGGCCT
>JAILZQ010000108.1 GCA_023512415.1 Geminicoccaceae bacterium
CCGCGGCGCCGACCTCCTGGTCGTCGGCCAGCCGATCACCGCCGCCACCGACCCGCGCGCCGCCGCCCTCGCGATCGCCCGCGACCTCGCCGGGGCACGATCCTGACGATCGCACGCGGCGTCGACCTGCGCACGGCCCGTGCCCCTGGCCCGCCTCGCAGGGCCGCGGTAGCCTTCCGCCATGCGCGAAGCGAAGCGGCGCCTCGTCCTGGTCGACGGCTCGGGCTACATCTTCCGGGCCTTCTTCGCCCTGCCGCCCATGACCCGGCCGGACGGCACGCCGGTCAACGCCGTCTTCGGCTTCACCAACATGCTCTGGAAGCTCTTGCAGGAGCATCCCGAGGACCACGTCGTCGTGGTCTTCGACGCCGGCAAGACGACCTTCCGCAACGAACTCTACGAGGCCTACAAGGCCAACCGCGCGGAAGCGCCCGAGGAGCTCGTGCCGCAATTCCCGCTCGTGCGCGAAGCGGCCCGCGCTTTCGACCTACCGGTCGTCGAACTCGAGGGCTTCGAGGCGGACGACGTCATCGCGTCTTACGTCGAAGCGGCGCGCGCCCGGGGCGAGGAGGTCCTGATCGTCTCCTCCGACAAGGACTTGATGCAGCTCGTGGGCCCCGGCGTGACGATGTGGGACCCCTTGAAACAAAAGCCGATCGACCGGGACGCCGTGATCGAGCGGCTGGGGGTGCCGCCCGAGAAGGTCCGCGACCTTTTGGCGCTCACCGGCGACACGTCCGACAACGTGCCGGGGGTCCCGGGGATCGGGCCCAAGACCGCAGCCCAGCTGCTCGAGGAGTTCGGCTCGCTCGAGGCGCTGTTGGCCAACCTCGACCGCATCAAGCAGCCGAAGCGCCGGGAGGTCCTGGAAACCAACGCGGACAAGGCGCGGCTCTCCTTCGAGCTCGTGGGCCTGCGCCGCGACGTGCCGCTGCCCGTGCCGATCGAGGCGGCCCGCCGCAGGCCGCTCGATGCCAAGAAGCTCTTGGCCTTCTGCCAGGCGAACGGCTTCCGCTCGCTGGTCGGCCGGATCGCCGAGCTCGCCGAGGCGGCCGCAGCGCAACGGGTCGAGGCGAAGGCGACGCCCGCGGCGCGGCGTTGGACGCGGGTGGCCACGCTCGACGAACTCGACGCCCTGCTCGCCCGGGCGGGCGAGCTCGGCCGGGTCGCGATCGACACCGAGACGACCTCGCTCGACGTGATGAAGGCCACGCTCGTGGGCGTGAGCCTCGCGGTCGAGCCGGGCGAGGGTTTTTATTTGCCCTTGGGCCACCTCGACGCCTTCGGCCGACCGGTCGAGGGACAATTGCCGCGGGAGGCGGTTCTCGACCGGCTGCGGCCGGTCCTGGAAGACCCGTCGATCCTCAAGATCGGCCACAACGTGAAGTACGACCTCACGGTCTTGGCGCGCTGCGGGATCGAGCGGGTCGCCCCGCTCGACGACACGATGCTGATCTCCTACGCGCTCGATGGCGGCAGGCACGGCCACGGGATGGACGAGCTGGCCAAGCGCTGGCTCGACTACGAGACGATCCCCTACGAGGCGGTCTGCGGCAAAGGCGCGGCGCAGATCGGCTTCGAGCGGGTGGCGATCGACAGGGCCACCGAGTACGCCGCGGAGGACGCCGAGGTCACGCTCCGGCTGTGGCAGGCGATGCGGCCGCGGCTCCTCGAGGAACGGCTGGTGGCGCTCTACGAGCGGATCGAGCGGCCCCTGCCGCCGATCGTGGCGGCCATGGAGCGGGCCGGGATCCGGGTCGACGCCGCGCGACTGCGCGCGCTCTCGGCGGTGTTCGGCCAGGAGATGCTCGCGCTCGAGGAGAAAGCGACGAAGCTCGCCGGCCGGCCGTTCAACCTCGGCTCACCCAAGCAATTGGGCGAGGTGCTGTTCGACGAGCTCGGGCTCGGCGGCACCGGGCGGAAGACCAAGACCGGGGCGCACGCGACCGGTGCCGAGGTGCTCGAGGAGCTGGCCGCCCAGGGCCACGAGCTCCCCCAGGTGATCCTCGAGTGGCGCCAGCTGCAGAAGCTCACCCGGACCTACACGGATGCGCTCGTCGAGCGGATCGACCCCGTGACCGGTCGGGTGCACACCGCCTACATGTTGGCCGCGACCAACACCGGCCGGCTCTCCTCGACGGATCCGAACCTGCAGAACATCCCGATCCGCACGCCCGAGGGGCGGAAGATCCGCGAGGCCTTCGTGGCCGAGCCCGGGCATCTTCTGGTCTCGGCCGACTATTCGCAGATCGAGCTCCGCGTGCTCGCCCACATCGCCGACATAGCACCTTTGAAGGAGGCCTTCGCGCGAGGCCTGGACGTGCACGCGATCACAGCTTCGCAGATGTTCAAAGTACCGGTCGACCAGGTGGGCCCGGAACTCCGGCGGTCGGCCAAGACGATCAATTACGGGATCGTCTACGGGATCGGAGCGTTCGGCTTGTCGCAGCGGCTCGGGATCCCGCAAGCCGAGGCCAAGGCCTACATCGACCGGTATTTCGAACAATATCCCGGGATCCGCGACTACATGGAGCGGGCCAAGCAGGAAGCGCGCGAGAAGGGCTACGTCACCACGCTCTTCGGCCGGCGCTGCTGGATCCCCGACATCACCAACCGGCTGCCCTCGCGGCGCGCCTACGCCGAACGCCAGGCGATCAACGCGCCGATCCAGGGGACCGCGGCGGACATCGTCAAGCGGGCGATGATCCGGGTGGCCCGCGCGCTCGCGCAAACGGGCTCGCGGGCGCGGCTCCTGCTCCAGGTCCACGACGAGCTCGTCCTCGAGGTGCCGGAAGCGGAGGTCGAGGCGACCCGCCGGCTGCTCGAGCGGGTGATGGCGGGGGCGGCGCATCTTTCGGTGCCGCTCGTGGTCGACACCGGTGCCGGGCCGAGCTGGGACGCGGCGCACTGAGGGCGGGCTCGTCGCGCTCGCCGCGCTCGTGGCCTCGGCCGTGGCCGCGGCGGCGGAGCCGGTCGACGTCACCGCCGCGGTGCGCGGCCGGCCCGACCTCCTGGCGGCCCTCGAGCGGGGCTGCGCCCAGGTCTGCCAGGGCAACCGGCGCGAGGCCCGGCTCGAGCGGGTGACCGTCCTGCCGCTCGGCGGCGGGCGTTGGCGGGTCGAGGGCCTCGCGTCCTTGCGCAACCGGCACGTCCAGAGCGTGCCGGCCGGCCTCGGCGGGCTCCTGGGCGGCAGCCTCACCCTGTTCGACCACACGGTCCGGGTGCGCGGCCGCGGCACGCTCGACCGGCGGAGCTGCGAGCTGGTCGTCGAGGCGGTCGACTTCGACCGCGATCCCCTGGGGCTCGCCCGGGTGCTCGCCGGGGAGGTCGGCCGACGGCACGCGGTCCCCCGCTGCGACGAACTCCTGCCGGCCGAGCCGGCGAGCCCTGGCGGGCGGCCGCGCTCGCGTCCTTGAAGCCGCGGGGCGCGGTGCCTAGCCTCGCGCCCGGGCGGGACCGCGCCCGGCGCCGCGGCCCCGCCGCGGAAGCTGGCGCCGGGGGAGGCCGAACATGGTCCAGCGTCGCGAGCTGGTGGCGGGCATGGGTGCGGCGGCCGCCGTCGGAGCCGCGAGCTCCTTGCCCAAGCCGGCGATCGCCCAGGCGATGCCGAGCGTCAAATGGCGGATGGCGTCGAGCTTCCCCAAGTCGCTCGACACGCTCTACGGTGGTGCGGAGCTGTTCTGCAAAACGGTCGCCGAGCTCACCGACGGCAAGTTCCAGATCCAATTGTTCGCCGCCGGCGAGATCGTCCCGGGCCTCCAGGTCCTGGATGCGGTGCAGAACAACACCGTCGAGTGCGGCCACACCCCGACCTATTACTATTTCGGCAAGAACCCGGCTTTCGCCTTCGGCACCGCCCTGCCGTTCGGGCTCAACACGCGGATGATGAACGCCTGGTTCTACCACGGCGGCGGCAACGAGCTGTTGAACGAGTTCTTCGCCAAGTTCGGCGTCTACGGGCTGCCGGGCGGCAACACCAACTGCCAGATGGGCGGCTGGTTCCGCAAAGAGATCAAGTCGATGGCCGACCTGCAGGGCCTCAAGTTCCGGGTGGGCGGCTTCGCCGGCCGCGTCCTGCAGAAGGTCGGCGTCGTGCCGCAGCAGATCGCCTCCGGCGACATCTACCCGGCGCTCGAGAAGGGCACGATCGACGCGGCGGAGTGGGTCGGGCCCTACGACGACGAGAAGCTCGGCTTCTACAAGGTCGCTCAGTATTATTACTATCCGGGCTGGTGGGAAGGCGGGCCTTGCCCGCACTTCATGTTCAACCTGGCCAAGTGGAACGAACTGCCGAAGCTCTATCAGGACGTGTGCCGGACCGCCGCCGCCCAGTCCAACGTCTGGATGTCGGCCAAGTACGACCATCTCAACCCGGCCGCCCTCAAGCGGCTCGTGGCCCAGGGCGTGCAACTGCGGCCCTTCCCGGCCGAGGTCGTGGAGGCGTGCTACAACGCCGCCAAGGAGCTCTACGCCGAGATCTCGAAAGAGAACGCGGACTTCAAGAGCCTGCACGACAGCGTGGTTGCTTATCGCAGCGAACAATATCTCTGGTGGCAAGTGGCCGAGTACTCTTACGACACCTACATGATCCGGCTGCGCGTCAAGGGCTGATCCTCCGCTCGGCCGGGCACCACCCGGTGCCCGGCCGACCCTGGTCGCGCGCCACGGACGCACCATCTCCTCCCCGGGACGTTCCGACCGGAGGGTACAGACGTGAGCGCATCCCTCGACCGTCGCCGTCTCGTGGCCGGGCTCGCCGGGTTCGGCCTCGCCGGTCCCGCGGCGGCGGGGCCGCTCGTGCCGACCCCCGGCCAGACCGAGGGGCCGTTCTATCCCGTCACGATCCCGGCCGACCACGACCACGATCTCATGCGGGTCGAGGGGGCGGCAGCCCGGGCGATGGGCACGGTGCTGCACCTCGAGGGGCGGGTGGTCGACCGCTGGGGCCGGCCGGTCCGCGAGGCCCTGGTCGAGATCTGGCAGTGCGACGCGCACGGCGTCTACCGTCACCCGCGGGCGCCCTTGCAGGAGATGGCCGACCCCGGCTTCCAGGGCTACGGGCGGACGCTGCCGGGGCCCGACGGTGTCTACCGGTTCCGCACGATCCGCCCGGTCCCCTATCCCGGCCGCACGCCGCACATCCACGTGGCGGTGGTCGTGCCGGGCACCGGCCGGCTCGTGAGCCAGCTCTACGTCGAAGGTGAGCCCCTCAACGAGCGCGACCCGCTCTTCCGGGCGATCCGCGACCCGGCGGCGCGCGAACGCGTGCTGATGCGGCTCGAGGACGGCTCGGCGATCGAGCCCGAGGCGCTCGCCACGCGGGTCGATCTCGTGCTCGATCTCTGAACCGACCGGCTCGCTGCGCGGCGACCGCCCCGGCACCGTCCGCGATCGCCCCGGGCGCGATCGGCAGGGCGGGGTTGACCCGCCGATCGGGCTCGTGCGTAGGGAGCGTGGGGGCAGCCTCGGAGGTCGGCATGGCGGCGGTGTCGCGGGACGGTACGGACGGCTGGCTCGGGGCCTCTTGGTCGGCGCCGCGACCGCCGCGGCCCCGGCCCTCGCCGGTGCCGCGTCCGCAATGGCGCACGCTCCTCCAGCTGCGGCGCAACGCGCTTTCGACCTGGGGCGAGCCGGCCTATCGCGAGCTCGTCCTGGCCGGCCCCTTCCTCGGCCGACAGAGCCTGCTGTTGAACGAGCCGGCCGCCATCAAGCAGGTGCTGGTCGACAAGGCCGCAGCCTACGGCCGCACCGCTGCGACGCTGCGCATCCTCCATCCGATGATCGGCGACGGCTTGTTCTTGGCCGAGGGCGAGGCCTGGCGGTTCCAGCGCCGCACCGCCGCACCGGCCTTCGCGCCCAAGAGCCTCGGCCTCGTGGCCACGATCGCCGCCCGGCGGACCGCGGCGGCCCTCGACCGGCTCGCGAAGGAGGGGCGGCGGATCGTCGATCTCTTGGCGCTGTTCCAAGAGCTCGCCCTCGAGATCGCCGGCGAGGCGCTGTTCTCGCAAGCGCTCGAGCCCTTCACGCGCCGGCTGCGCGCCCAGCTCGACCGTTACGGAACGCGGCTCGCCCGGCCCTCGCCGCTCGATCTGGCGCTGCCGCGCGGCTGGCCCTCGCCGGAGGAGCTCCTGCGCCGGCGGATGGGCCGGGCCTGGTTCGCGCTCGTGGCCGAGATCGTCGCCGAGCGGCGGGCGCGCGGGATCGAGGCGCCGCGCGATCTGTTCGACGCGCTCGCGAGCGCCCGCGACCCGGAAACCGGCCGCGGCTTCTCCGAGCGCGAGCTGTTGGACCAGATCGCCACCTTCCTGATCGCCGGCCACGAGACCACCGCCCTCGCCCTGTTCTGGTCGAGCTATCTCTTGGGCCTCGCCCCCGAGATCCAAGAGGCGGTCGCGGCCGAGGCGCGGCGCAGCGAGCTCTCCCCCGAGGCGGCGCCGCGCGCTGCCCTGCCGGTCGCCCGCGCGGTGGTCCAAGAGGCGCTCCGGCTCTACCCGCCGGCCTTCACCATCGTCCGCGAGGCCCGCGAACCGGACGAGGTGGCGGGACACCGGCTCGCGCCGGGCGACCTCGTGGTCGTCGCCCCCTGGGTCCTGCACCGCCACGAGCGGCTGTGGGCCGAGCCGGACCGGTTCGATCCGCGCCGCTTCCTGCCGGGTGCCCCACCGGTCGACCGCTTCGCCTACCTGCCGTTCGGGGTGGGCCCGCGGGTGTGCATCGGCGCCCAGTTCGCGCTGGTCGAGGCGAGCGTGGTACTCGCCGTCCTGCTCGCCCGGCACCGGCTCGAGCTCGTCGGCCCCAAGCGGGTGCTGCCGGTCGCGGTTGTGACGACGCACCCCGACCGCCGGCCCGCCTTCCGCCTCGGGCCGCGCGGGTGACCGCCGAGCCCCGACCGAGCGAGCCGCCGCTCGTCGTCTACAACGGCAGCTGCCCGGTCTGCTCGCGGGAGATCGCGGCCTACCGACGCCTCGCGGCGCACCACGGCACCGCCCTCGACTTCCTCGACGCGAGCCGACCGGATGCGCCGCTCGCCGCGCTCGGGCTCGATGCCGACCGCGCGGCTCGCCGGCTGCACCTCTTCGAGGGGGGCCGGCTCCTCGCCGGGGTCGAGGCCTTCTCCGCGCTCTGGGAGCGGCTGCCGGGCTGGCGGCTGCTCGCCCGGGTGATCCGCCTGCCGGGTGTCCGGTGGATCGCCGCGTTCGTCTACGAGGGAATTCTGGCGCCGCTGCTCTACCGCTGGCATCGCTGGTGCTTGTCACGCGGGCGGGTCGACTGTAGATAGCGGCGGACCTCACACGCGGGTGCGGGCGCGTTCGTGCGCGCCTTGTTTCCGGTGCCCGGCGCGGCCGGGTGCTCACCCGTGGCGGACCAACCGGAAGGAAGCGGACCCCAGGGCGATGGCCTTCCCGACCTTCACCATGCGCCAGCTCCTCGAGGCCGGCGTGCATTTCGGTCACCAGACGCGGCGCTGGAACCCGCGCATGGCACCGTACATCTACGGTGTCAGGAACGGCGTCCACATCATCGACCTCACCCAGACCGTGCCGATGCTGCACCGGGCGCTGATGGCGCTGCGCGACACGGTCGCGGGCGGCGGCCGGGTGCTGTTCGTCGGCACCAAGCGGCAGGCGCAGGAGCCGATCGCCGAGGCCGCCCGCCGCTCGGGCCAGTACTTCGTCAATCATCGCTGGCTCGGCGGCATGCTGACCAACTGGAAGACGATCAGCCAGTCGATCCGCCGGCTGCGCGAGCTCGAGGCGCAGACCGCCGAGCAGACCGCGGGGCGCACCAAGAAGGAGCTCTTGGAGCTGCAGCGCGAGCGCGACAAGCTCGAGCGGGCGCTCGGCGGCATCAAGGACATGGGCGGGCTGCCCGACATCCTGTTCGTGATCGACACGATCAAGGAAGCGATCGCCATCCAGGAGGCCAACAAGCTCGGTATCCCGGTGGTCGCGGTGTGCGATACGAACAGCGATCCGCGCAACATCCGCTACCCGATCCCGGGCAACGACGACGCCAGCCGGGCGATCCATCTCTATTGCGATCTGGCGGTCGCCGCGGTGCTCGACGGGATCCAGGCCGAGATGGCCTCGAGCGGCATCGACCTCGGGGCGATCGAGCAGCCGCTCGACGAGCTTTTGCCGGAGGAGGCGATCCCGCCGGCCGAGGAGGCGGGCCACGAGGCCCGGGCGCACTGAACCCATGGCCGCGGGCGCTGCACGGTGTCCGGCCCGACAGGAACGAGCGAGAACGGTCCGAGCATGAGCGCGATCACCCCCTCCCTGGTCAAGCAGCTGCGCGAGCTCACCGGCGCCGGCATGATGGATTGCAAGCGGGCGCTCGAGGAATGCGGCGGCGACCTCGAGGCGGCCACCGATTGGCTCCGCAAGAAGGGCCTCGCCGCAGCCGCCAAGAAGGCCGGCCGGGTGGCCGCCGAGGGGCTGATCGGCATCCGTCTCGAGGGCACGATGGGCGCCCTCGTCGAGGTCAATTCGGAGACCGACTTCGTCGCCCGTAACGAAACCTTCCAGCAGCTCGTGCGGCACATCGCCGGCCTCGCCCCGGGTGCCAAGGGCGACGTCGAGGCGCTCAAGAAGATGGTCGTCTCGGCGAGCGGAAGGACGGTGGCGGACGAGATCAGCCAGGCGATCGCGGTGATCGGCGAGAATTTGAACCTGCGGCGGACCGCCTATCTCGAGGTGACGCGCGGGCTCGTCGCCGGCTACGTGCACAATCAGGTGGCGGTCGGCCTCGGCAAGCTCGGCGTGCTCGTGGGCCTCGCGTCCGACGCGGAGCCGGCGAAGCTGGCCGAGCTCGGCAAGCAGCTCGCCATGCACATCGCAGCGGCCAACCCGCGGGCGGTCGACGTGGCCGGGCTCGATCCGGCGCTCGTCCAGCGCGAGCGGGCGATCTTCGCCGACCAGGCGCGAGCCTCGGGCAAGCCCGAATCGATCGTCGAGAAGATGGTCGAGGGACGGTTGCGCAAGTTCTACGAGGAGGCGGTGCTGATCGAGCAGGCGTTCGTCGTCGACCCGGAGAAGCGGGTCAAGGACGTGGTCGCGGCGGCGGCCAAGGCCGCGGGCGCGCCGATCACCGTGACGGGCTTCGTGCGCATGCAGCTCGGCGAGGGAATCGAGAAGGAGAGCAGCGATCTGGCCGCCGAGGTCGCCAAGCTGACGCGGTCCTGAGCCGAGGGGAGCGGGCGGCGATGGCCGAGGGCGAGGCCCCGACAGCGGCCAAAGCGGCCCGCTTCCGTCGCGTGCTCCTCAAGATGTCGGGCGAAGCGCTCTTGGGCGAGCGCGAGTACGGCCACGACAAGGGCGTGTTGCGTCGGTTGGCGGCCGACGTGGCGGCGGTGCACGCGATGGGCGTGCAGGTCTGCATGGTGATCGGCGGCGGGAACATCGTGCGCGGCAGCACGCTCGCCGCCGCCGGGGTCGAGCGGGCGACGGCCGATTACATGGGCATGCTCGGCACGGTGATCAACGCACTCGCCGTCCAGAGCGTGATCGAGCAGCAGACCGGGATCCCGACCCGGGTCATGTCGGCGATCCCGATGGCCGCGGTGTGCGAGCCCTACATCCGCCGGCGCGCCGTCCGCCATCTCGAGAAGGGCCGGGTGGTGATCTTCGCCGCCGGCACCGGCAACCCGTTCTTCACCACCGACACCGCAGCGGCGCTGCGGGCCGCCGAGACCGGCTGCGACTGCATCCTCAAGGGCACCCAGGTCGACGGTGTCTATTCCGCCGACCCCAAACGCGACCCGACCGCCCGGCGCTTCGACCGGCTCACCTATCTCGAGGTGCTGGCCCAGGACCTCAAGGTGATGGACGCCTCGGCGATCGCGCTCGCCCGGGAGAGCCGTATCCCGATCATCGTCTTCAGCGTGCACGCCCCGGGCGCTTTCGCGCGCGCCGTCGAGGGCGTGGGTCCGCACACGATCATCATGGAGGAGCCGGCATGAGCGCGCAGGCACCTGACCTCAAGGACCTCGCGCGGCGGATGGACGGCGCCGTCGAGGCGCTCCGCAAAGAGCTGCAGGGGTTACGGACCGGCCGGGCGAGCGCCAACCTCCTCGAGCCGATCCAAGTCGAGGCCTATGGCGGGCACATGGCCCTGAAGGAATTGGCCTCGATCAGCGTGCCGGAGCCGCGCCTGCTGGTCGTCAACGTTTGGGACCGGGGGCTGGTCAAGGCGGTCGAGAAGGCGATCCGCGGCGCCGGGCTCGGGCTCAACCCGGTGACGGAAGGCCAGACCCTGCGGGTGCCCCTTCCCGAGCTCACCCAGGAGCGGCGCAACGAGCTCGTCAAGGCGGCCCACAAATATGCCGAGCAGGCGCGCGTCGCGGTGCGCAATTTGCGCCACGAAGGGCTCAACCAGCTCAAGCGGGCGGACAAGGAAAGCCACCTCTCCGACGAAGAGTACAAGCGGATCGGCGACGAGATCCAAAAGCTCACCGACCGACATATCGATGCGATCAACAAGCTGCTCGAGCAGAAAGAGAAGGACATTCGGCAGATCTGATGAACGCTCTCGCCGCCGTCGAGGCGCGCCCGCCCGAACCGGCGGCCGGCGCCCTGCCCGTCCATGTCGCGATCATCATGGACGGAAACCGTCGCTGGGCGAGAGCCCGTGGTCTGCCGCCCGTGGCCGGCCACCGCCAGGGCGCCCAGGCGGTCCGTCGCGCCGTCGAGGGCTGCGTCCGGCTCGGCATCCGCTACCTCACCCTCTACGCCTTTTCGAGCGAGAATTGGCGCCGGCCGGCGAGCGAGGTCGGCGAGCTCATGCGGCTCTTGCGCTTCTACCTGCAAAAGGAGATCGACGCGCTCGACGAGAACCGGGTGCGGCTGCGGGTGATCGGCGAGCGCGGCCGGCTCGACCCGCAGATCGTCGCGCTGATCGAGCGGGCCGAGGCGCGGACCCGGCATCACGCCCGCTTGGACCTGATGGTCGCGCTCGACTATGGCGGCCGGCAGGAGATCGTCCGCGCCGCCCGGGCGATCGCCCAAGCGGTCCGAGAGGAGCGGCTCGACCCGTCCGAGATCGACGAGCAGCGCTTCGCCGAGGCGCTCTACGCCGCCGACGTGCCTGACCCGGATCTCTTGATCCGGACCTCGGGCGAGCAGCGGATCTCCAACTTCCTGCTCTGGCAGCTCGCCTACACCGAACTCGTCTTCCTGCCGATCGGCTGGCCCGACTTCACCGAGGAGCATCTCGCCGCGGCGATCGCCGAGTTCGCCCGGCGCGAGCGGCGCTATGGCGCCCGGGCGGGCTGAGGGAGGGCGCGAGCCGGCGCTCGCCGCCCGCATCGCCTCGGGCGCCGTGCTGGCGGCGCTCGCGACCGGTGCGGTGCTCCTGGGCGGCCTCGTGCTGGCGCTCCTGCTGCTCGCCGGGCTCCTGCTCGCCGCCCGCGAATGGGCCGCACTCGTCCCGCACACCTCGCCGGAGGGCCGCGCGCTGCTGATCGGCGCTCCGGCGCTCCTGGGCGGCGCGGCGATCGCGGCCGTGGCGACCGGCGCGGGCTGGCTCGCCTGGCCGATCCTCCTGCTCGGGGCCCTCCTCGCCGCCGGGCTCGCCGCTCTGCTCCCGGGTGGCGTGCCGCACCGCACCGCCTTGGGCGCCCTCTATCTCGGCGCCCCCGCAGCCGTCGTGCTGTGGCTGCGCCAGGACCCGCGCGGCGGCGCCGGCTGCGTCCTCTGGCTCCTCGCGGTCGTGGCGGCGACCGACACGCTCGCCTACGCCACCGGCCGGACGATCGGCGGGCCGCGCCTCGCACCGGCGATCAGCCCGGGCAAGACCTGGGCCGGGCTCGCGGGCGGCGTGACCGGGGCGGCCCTCGTCGGCTCCGGGGGCGGGGCGTTGCTCGGCTGGCCCTGGGCGGCGGCGGGTGGCCTCGGCGCCCTCCTCGCCCTCGTCGCGCAAGGGGGCGACTTGTTCGAGTCCTGGCTCAAGCGGCGGGCCGGCGTGAAGGACAGCGGCGCGCTCTTGCCCGGCCACGGCGGGATCCTCGACCGGATCGACGGGCTCTTGCCGGCGGCCCTGGTCCTGGGCCTCCTCGTGGCCCTCGGCCGATGAACGCGCCGGCCGCGAGCATTCCGGCCGCGCGGGGGCGGCACTTGCCGCCCTCGCCCGATCGGCCGCGTACGATCACGGTGCTGGGCGCGACCGGCTCGATCGGTCGCAGCACCTTGGCGCTCGTGGCCGAGCGACCGGAGCTCTACCGGGTCGAGGCCCTGACGGCGCAGCGCAACGCCGCGGCGCTCGCGGCACTCGCCCGGGCCCACCGGGCGCGCCTCGCGGTGGTCGGCGATCCCACGGCCTATCGCGAGCTCGCCGAGGCGCTCGCCGGCAGCGGCGTCGAGGCGGCCGCCGGCGAGGCGGCGCTGGTCGAGGCGGCGGCCCGGCCGGCCGAGTGGGTGATGGTGGGGGTCG
>JAILZQ010000109.1 GCA_023512415.1 Geminicoccaceae bacterium
GGCCCCACCCCGGTCGGCACCTCGAGCCAGCGCATCTGCGGGTGCGATGCGAGGTCGGCGAGCGTCGAGAGCCGCCCGTAAGCGATCTGCGCCGCCTCGAGCTCGGCCACGAGCGTCTCCCGATCGCGCCCGGAAAAGCAGTCGGCGATCACCGCGTCCAGCAAGAGGCGGTTCTTGACCCGCTCGGTGTTCGAAGCGAAGCGGGCGTCGTGGGCGAGCTCCGCCCGGCCCAGGACCTGCTCGCAGAACCGGCCCCACTCGCGCTCGTTCTGGATCGCGATCAACACCATCTTGCCGTCGCCGCAGGCATAGGCCCCGTAGGGTGCGATCGTCGGGTGGTGCAAGCCGAGCCGGGGCGGCTCGAAACCGCCATAGGCGAAGGTCATCCAGGGCACGTTCATCCAATCGCCGATCGCGTGGAACAGCGAGACCTCGATGCCCTGGCCGCGGCCGGTCCGCTCGCGCGCGAAGAGCGCCCGGAAGATCGCCGCGGCGGCGGTGATGCCGGCGGCGATGTCGCAGATCGAGACCCCGACCCGCGCCGGCTCGTCGCCGATACCGTTGACCCAGGCGATGCCGCTTTCCGCCTGGACGAGGAGGTCGTAGGCCTTGAGGTCCTTGCGCGGGCCTTCCTCGCCGTAGCCCGTGATGTCGCAGGTCACGAGGCGCGGGAATCGCGCCCGCAACGCCTCCGAGCCGAAGCCGAGCCGGGCCATGGCGCCGGGTGCCAGGTTCTGGATGAACACGTCGGCCCGTGCCAAGATCCGCTCCAACAAGGCCCGGTCCGCGGGCTTCTTGAGGTCGAGGGCGATCGATTGCTTGCCGCGGTTGAGCCAGACGAAGTTGACCGACAAGCCCTTGGCGTAATCGTCGTAAGAACGGGCGAAATCGCCTTCCGGGCGCTCGACCTTGACGACCCGGGCCCCGGCATCGGCCAAGAGCCGCGCCGCATAGGGTGCCGCCACCGCTTGTTCGACACTGACGACGAGAATGCCGGCCAGATCATTCGACATGGGTCCCCCGACCATCATCGAACGTTCCGCAATCGGCAGTAGGGTATTTGCCGTAGCCGGCTTGGTCCAGGCGAAGATCGGGCGGTTTCGGTCGCTTTCAGATAGCGGCCGCCGCGTCGCCTCCGGCCTCGCCCTCGAGCGGGACCCCCTCGTAGATCGCGGCGAGCGGCAAGACGAGGCCGAGGCCGTCGAGCGGCACGAGCTGCTCGAGGCCGGTGTAGAACATGCTCCGCCAAGAACCGTCGCCGACCGGTACGGCGTGCTCGACCTTCACCCGGTCGCTCGCGACGAACAGGAGATCGGCAAGGCTCGCGAGCTCCTGGCAGGCCCAGCGCTTCGCCCCGAGATCGATCCCGGCGGTGCTCGCCGAGAGGACTTCGACCACGAGCACCGGGTCGCCGAATTCGGTCTCCCGCCCGGTCCACGGGCCACGGCGCACGAACACGTCGGGATAGAGCCGACGCCCGCTCGGCAAGACGACCTTGACGTCGGCGAGGAAGGTCCGGCAGTCGCGGCCCCGCAGTCGCTCACGCAGCCATCCCCCGACGTTCTGCGCGAGCTGATTGTGCGCGGCGGTCCCGCCCGCCATCATGCGGGGCTCGTCGCCGAGGAGCTCGAAGCGCTCCGGCTGGCTCTCCTCCCACGCCCGCCATTCGCCGACCGTGCGGCGGACCTTGGCGGCCGGCTCGGCCAACGCTCAGCCCTCCCGGCGCAGCACCTGGGTCATCTGGGCGAGGATCGCGATCGCGATCTCGGCCGGGCTCACGGCGCCGATGTCGAGCCCGGCGGGCCCGTGGATGCGCGCGAGTGCCGCGGGCCCGTGGCCGAGCGCCGAAAGCCGCTCGAGCCGTGCGGCGTGGGTGCGCTTGGAGCCGAGCGCGCCGATGTAGAAGGCCTCCGAGCGCAGCGCCACGTCGAGTGCCGGGTCGTCGAGCTTGGGGTCGTGGGTGAGTGTGACCACGGCCGTGCGCAGGTCCGGCGCCAGGCTCTCCATCGCCTCGTCCGGCCAGGCGTCCACGAGCGTCACGTTCGGGAAGCGCTCGGCGGTGGCGAAGCCGCGGCGCGGGTCGACCAGCGTCACGGCATAGCCGGCGAGTGCCGCCATCGGCACCAGCGCCTGGGCGATGTGCACCGCCCCCACGACGATCAGCCGGAGCGGCTGGCTGAAGACCTGGAGGAACAGCGGACCCGCCGCGGTCTCGATCGTCGTCGAGCGGTCGCGGCGATGGGCCTCGCGGATCGCGTCGAGCACCCCGTCCGGCAGGTCGGGCCCGACCACGAGCTCGCCCGCGACCACGAGCGCCACCTCGCCGCTCCGCAAGAAGCGGACGAGGCAGGCGGGCCGACCCTCTTCGCGCGCCGCGAGCAGCCGTTCGACGAGGGCGAGCTTCACGAAAGGGACTCCACCCAGACCTGCACCTTGCCGCCGCAGGCGAGGCCCACTTCCCAAGCCTGCTCGTTGGTGACGCCGAAGTCCAACAGGCGCGGCGGTGCGCCTTCCATGACGGCCTTGGCCTCCTTGACGACCGCGCCTTCGATGCAGCCGCCCGAGACCGAGCCCGCCATCCGGCCGGTCTCGTCCACGACGAGCATCGAGCCGACCGGTCGCGGCGAGGAGCCCCAGGTCGTCACCACGGTCGCGATCGCGACCTTCCGGCCCTCGCGCTTCCAGGCCAGGGCCTCGCGCAGGAGCCGCTCCGCCTCGCTCATGCCGCCCTCCGCTCCGCTGCCGCCACCCATTCCGAGAGCCCCTCCGCACGCCGCGGTCGGTCCTCCGACAAGACGCGGGTGAGCTCCGCCAAGCTCTGGAGATTGTGCACCGGCCGGAACTCGTCGACGTGCCGGATCATCGCCCGGGCCCCGGCGCTGATCGGCTGGTAGGCGTCGAAGCGCAGGAGCGGGTTGAGCCAGATGAGCCGGCGGCAGCTCTTGTGCAGCCGCTCCATCTGCGCGGCGAGCCCTTCGCCCGCGTCGCGGTCGAGCCCGTCGGTGATCAACAGCACGACGGCACCTTGGCCCAGGACCCGGCGCGACCAGACCCGGTTGAACTCCTCGAGGCAGGCGCCGATCCGCGTCCCGCCCGACCAGTCCTGGACCACCTCGCCGACCTTGGCGAGCGCCTGGTCGACGTCCTTGAACCGGAGATAGCGGGTGATGTTGGTGAGCCGCGTCCCGAACACGAAGCTCGCGACCCGGTCGCGGTCGGTCGCAAGGGTGTGCATGAACAAGAGCAACATGCGGGAATAGCGCGCCATCGAGCCCGAGATGTCGCACAGGACGACGAGCGGCGGGTGGCGCATCTTCGGCTTCTTGCGCACGAGGTCGATCGCCGCCCCGCCGCGGCGCAGCGAGCGGCGCAGGGTGCGACGGAGGTCGATGCGCAGCGCCTTCGGATCCGGGGTGAAGCGGCGCGTCTTGACCTCCACGATCGGCAGCCGCAACCGGGCGATCGCCTTCCTCGCCTGCTCGAGCTCCTCGGCCGACATCTGCTCGAAGTCCTTGCGCGCGAGCTGTTCCCTGGCCGACCAGGTGAGCACCGCGTCGAACTCGATCTCGGGCTCTTCGGGCTCTTCTTCTCCCTCGCCGCGGCCGGGCAGCTTCTCGGGCCCCATGGCCTCACCGACCCGCCGGCTCACCTCCTTTTGCTCGACCGGGGTCTCGGTCTCGAGCTGCGGCAGCAGGAGCTGCATCATGCGTTCCAGGATCTTCGGGTCGCGCCAGAAGATGTGGAAACATTGGTCGAAGATCGGTTGTTGGTCGCGCCGGTTGACCAGCACCGAATGCAGCGTCCAGTAGAGATCGGAGCGTCGCTCGAGCCCCACGGCCTCGACCGCCTCGAGCGCCCGGAGCGCGTGCCCGGTGCCGACCGGCAGTCCGGCGGCGCGCAGCGCGCGCACGAAATGGACGATGTTGCGGGCGAGCTTGCCGCCGCGGACCGGCCCTTCGATCTCGTCCTTCAGAGACGCACCCCCTCGAGCTTCATGTTGATCTCGGCCAGGATCTTGGCCGCCTCCGAGCCGCGGATCTTGGCGATGTCGTCCTGGTACTTCAAGAGCGTGCCGAGCGTGTCGTTGATCACGCCGGGCGTGAGCTCGAGGCAGTCGAGCGTGGTGAGCGCCCGGGTCCAATCCAGCGTCTCGGCGACATCCGGCAGCTTGAACAAGTCGCGCTTGCGGAGCTCCTGGACGAACAGCACGATCTGCTGCGAGAGCCGTTCCTCGACCCCCGGCTGCTTGACCCGGATGATCTCGAGCTCGCGCTCCATGCTCGGATAGTCGACCCAATGATAGAAGCAGCGGCGCTTCAAGGCGTCGTGGATCTCGCGCGTGCGGTTGCTCGTGATCACCACGATCGGCGGGGCCGGCGCCTTGATCGTGCCGATCTCGGGGATGGTGATCTGGAAGTCCGAGAGGACCTCGAGCAGGAAGGCCTCGAACGGCTCGTCGGTCCGGTCGAGCTCGTCGATCAAGAGCACCGGCGGGCCGCGGAAGTCGGGCTCGAGGGCCTGCAGGAGCGGCCGGCGGATCAAGAACCGCTCGGTGAAGATGTCCTGGGCGAGCCCTTCCCGGTCGGTGATCCCGGCCGCCTCGGCGAGCCGGATCTCGAGCATCTGCCGCTGATAGTTCCACTCGTAGACCGCCGCGGCGACATCCAGGCCCTCGTAGCACTGCAGCCGGATCAGGTTGCGGTCGAGGGTCTCGGCCAGGACCTTGGCGATCTCGGTCTTGCCGACCCCGGCCTCGCCCTCGAGGAACAAGGGCCGGCCGAGCTTCAAGGCCAAGAACAGGGCGGTGGCGAGCGGGCGGTCGGCGACGTAGCGTCCCCGCGCCAGCAGAGCCAGGGTGGCGTCGATCGAGTCGGGAAGTTGCGGCATGCGGCGGCGAGCTCGGCTCCGAGGGGCCACACCCGAGCGGCGCGGCGGGCGGATCACACACGATGGCGCCCGGGGCCGCAAGCCGGGGCGGACGGACCGGCTGACGCAGGGCGCGGGCTCGGCTAGAGTGCCGAACATGTGTGTGCGCGACGCCTCGCCGCCCCGGGCCGTGTGCGGAGCCCCGGCTTGAGGGCGTGGCTCTTCCGCCTGCTCGCGGTCCGCCCGGACCCGGCCCTGCTGCGCCTGCTCGCCGCGCTCCTCCTCCTCGCTTCCGCGACCGCCTGGCAGGAATGGGGCATGATCCGTCTCGAACCGCTCCCCGGCGGTTCGCTGGTCCGGCCGCTGTCGGAGCCGCCGACGCTCGACAGCTTCGGCCTCCGCGAACGACCGGGGCGGGGCCGGGTGGTGATCGGCGACGGCGCGGTCGTGCTCGAAAGCGAAAGCCCGAGCGGCATCGTCGCGCTCGACGTTCACCTCGCGCCTCGATCGGAGCTCGCCGGCCTGCGCGTCGTGGCGACGCTCGCAAGCGAGGCGATCCTGCCGGCCGGCGACTGGCGGAGCGGTGCCCATCTGCGCCTGGTCGGCCGCGATCGCGAGGGCCGCGCTCTTTATGGGAGCTCCGTTCACCTCACCCGACTGGTCGGCAACCGCACGCCCTTCGTCTCCCGCCACGACGTCCAGCTGCCGCAGGGCTCGGTCGCCGGGACGCTGGTGATCGAGTTGGTTCGGGCCTCGGGCCGGCTCGAGGTCCGCGACCTCAGCCTCCTGCCCCTGCGCGATCGGCCGCTTTTCCTCCTCGCCCGCTCCGCTCTGATCGCCGCCTGGATCCTCGTCGGTGGCTGGACCCTGGTCCGTCTCCTGCGCACCCTCCGCTCGCCCTGGCTCGCGGCGGCCCTGGGCCTCGCCGCCCTGGTCGCGATCGTCCTCCTCGTGCTCCCGAGCGCGACCGAACAGCGGTTCCTCGCCGTGCTCGCGGGCCTCCTCGGTTTCGAAAGCTTCGATCTCGCCCTCTTGGGCAACACCGCGCACGTGCTCGTCTTCGCCGGCCTTGCGCTGCTCGCGACCGCCGCGGTCCGCAACGTCTCGCCCTGGGTGGTGCTCGCCACCCTGGCGCTCGCCGCCCCCCTCGCCGAATATGTCCAGCTCCTCACCGAAGGGCGCGACGTCGACCCGTCCGATGCCCTCCGCAATCTCTTGGGCGTGGCGATCGGCGGCGGCCTGGGCCTCCTCATGCGGCGGGTCTCGCCCTCCCGGGCTCGCCTCGGTCGGCGGCCGGCGTGAGGGGCCGGCAGGCGACCGCCACGGCACTGCTCTGGGCCGGGATCACGGCCGCCCTCGTTCTCGCCACGATCGCCGCCTTCACCCTCCTCCCCGCCCACACGCCCCTCGGCCCCACGCTCCGCCTCTGGCCGCCGCCCGAGGCCGGGCTCGGAGCGGTGGCGCCGCTCGACGGCTGGACGGTCGAGCGCGGCCGCGGCCGGGTCGAGGTGATCGACGGGATCCTCCGCCTCGAGGCGCCGCGCGCCGAGCCCTACGTGCTCCTTCGTCGGCCGCTACCGACCCGGCTGGAAGTGCGGGCCTTCCGGGTGCGCGCCGAGGCCCGGTTCGCCGGGTTCGGCGGAGCCCGGACCGTCGAGGCGGCCCGCATCCACCTCGCCGGCCGCGACGCCGCCGGTCGGCTGTTGCCCGATCGCCGCGAGGATGCGCTGAACGCCCGCTCGACGCGCGACTGGACGAACGTGCGGGCCGACCTCGCCCCACCGCCCGGTGCTGCTGCGGTCGAGCTCCTGGTGCGCCTGCAGCGGGCCACGGGCGTGCTCGAGCTGCGTCGCCTCGAGGTCGAGCCGCTGGTCGAGGCCCCTTGGCGGCGGCCGCTGCGCGTGGTCCTCACCTTGGCTTGGCTGTCCGCCTTCGCCGCGGGTGCCCTTCTGTTGATCCGCAACGCGGCCCACCGGCTCTGGGCCGCTGCCGCCCTCGCCGCAGCGGCCGCTGGCCTGGTCCTGCTCCTCTCCCCGCCCGACCTCTTGGCGATCTTGCTCCCGGGGCCGCTCGTCGAGGCGCTCGGCCGGTACGAGAGCGTGCCCTATCTCGGCCATCTGGGCCTCGCCGCGACGCTCGCCTTTTCGGCCGCGCGGGCGGCCGGCGCCCGTACCCTCGCCTTGCCGGCCCTGCTCGCGCTGGTCGTGGCGGCGGCCGGCGAAGCCCTCCAACTCTTGAGCCCGGGTCGCGAGGCGAGCCCCTGGGACGCGCTCGCCAACGCCGTGGGCGGGCTCGGCGGCATCGGGTTCGCCCTGCTCGCGGCGCGGTTCGACGGCTCGCGGCCCGGCGCCGGGCGCGCCGAGGACGAGCCCGCCGCGGTCATCGAACGGGCGCTCCCCCTCGTCCCGCTCCGGGCAGCGGAGGCCCCGGACGGCCGCACGCCCGATCCGATCGCCTCACGGGTCCCCTGAAACGAGAGAGGGGGCCCGAGGGCCCCCTTCCCGGCGCGCGTGAACTCGAAGCGCGACCCGGCCCGACCGTGCCGCTCAGCCGGCCGCGGCCAGCGCCCGCTTGGCCATGACCTTGATCAGATGGGCCCGGTAGTCGGCCTGGGCGTGGATGTCGCTGTTGAGGTTCGAGGCGTCGATCGTGACCCCGTCGATCGCCGCCGCCGACCAGCTCTGTGCGAGCGCTTGCTCGAGCGCGGTCGCCCGGAACACGCAGGGGGCCGCCCCGGTCACCGCGACCCGCACCCCGCCCGCGGTCTTGGCCAAGAACACACCGACGATCGCGTAGCGGCTCGCCGGGTTCGGGAACTTGGCGTAGGCCGCCTTCTCGGGTTTCGGGAAATGGACGGCCGTGACGATCTCGTCCGGCTCGAGCGCGGTCTCGAACATGCCGGTGAAGAAATCGTCGCCGGCGATGCTGCGGCCCTTGCTCGTGCGCACGGTGGCGCCGAGGCCCACGACCGCCGCCGGGTAGTCGGCCGCCGGATCGTTGTTGGCGATCGAGCCGCCGAGCGTGCCGCAATTGCGCACCTGCGGGTCGCCGATCCCCTCGGCGAGGGCGGCGAGGGCGGGGATCACCCGCTCGACCAAGGGCGATCCGGCCACCTCGGCGTGCCGGGTCGTCGCCCCGATCGTGAGCCCGCCTGCCTCCTCCCGGATGCCGCGCAGCTCGGCGATCCGGCCGAGGTCGATCACCGCTGCGGGCTTGGCGAGGCGCTGCTTCAGGGTCGGGATGTAGGTCTGCCCGCCGGCCAGGAGCTTGGCCTCGGGGTTGCCGGCCAGGAGCTGGGCCGCCTCGGCGAGCGAGGCCGGCCGATGATAGTCGAACGCGTACATCCGTTCCTCCCTCTCACTCGGCCGCCTTGGCGAGCGGGCTCGACTGGATCGCCCGCCAGACCCGCTCGGGCGTGGCCGGCATCTCGACCCGCACGCCGATCGCGTTGCGGATCGCGTTGATCACCGCGGCCGGCGCGCCGATCGCCCCGGCCTCGCCGCAGCCCTTCACCCCGAGCGAGTTCGAGGTGCAAGCGGTGCCCCGCGAGGTCACCACTTCGAAGGACGGCACGTCGTCGGCCCGGGGCATGCAATAATCCATGTAGGAGCCGGTCAAGAGCTGGCCGCTCTCGTCGTAGCGGACGCCCTCGAGCAGGGCCTGGCCGATGCCCTGGACCAGCCCGCCGTGGACTTGGCCCTCGACGATCATCGGGTTGACGACGTTGCCGAAATCGTCGACCGCCACGAACTTGACGATGTCCACCTTCCCGGTCTGCGGGTCGACCTCGACCTCGCAGACATAAGTTCCGGCCGGGAAGGTGAAGTTCGGCGGGTCGAAGAACGCCCCTTCCTCCATCCCCGGCTCGAGGCCGGCCGGATAGTTGTGCGGCACGTAGGCGGCGAACACCACCTCGCCGATCGTCTTGGACTTGTCGGTGCCGGCTACGGTGAACTTGCCGTCCTTGAACTCGATGTCGGCCTCGGAGGCCTCGAGCAGATGGGCGGCGATCTTCTTGCCCTTGGCGATGATCTTGTCGCAGGCCTTGACGATCGCCTCGCCACCGACCGCGAGCGAGCGCGAGCCGTAGGTGCCCATGCCGACCGGCGTCTTCTCCGTGTCGCCGTGGATCACCTCGACGTCCTCGTAAGGCACGCCGAGCTTCTCGGCCACGAGCTGGGAGAAGGTCGTCTCGTGGCCCTGGCCGTGGGTGTGGGTGCCGGTCAGCACCTGCACCTTGCCGGTGTGGGTGAAGCGCACCTTGGCGCTCTCCCACAAGCCCACGCCCGCGCCGAGCGAGCCCACCACCGCCGAGGGCGCGATGCCGCAGGCCTCGATGTAACAGGAGATGCCGATGCCGCGCAGCTTGCCGCGCCGCTCGCTCTCCGCCCGCCGCGCCGGGAAGCCGGCATAGTCGACGAGCTTGAGGGCCTCGTCCAGGCAGGCCTCGTAGTCGCCCGTGTCGTACACGAGCGCCACCGGCGTCTGGTAGGGGAAGGCGGTCTTGGGGATGAAGTTCTTGCGGCGGATCTCGGCCGGGTCCATCCCCATCTCGATCGCCGCCTGATCGACGAGGGTTTCGATCAGGAAGCTCGCTTCCGGCCGTCCGGCACCGCGATAGGCGTCGACCGGCACGGTGTTGGTGTAGTAGGCCTGCACGTCGCAGTAGATCGCCGGCGTCTTGTACTGGCCGGCGAGCAAGGTGGCGTAGAGATATGTCGGGATACACGAGCTGAAGGTGCTCATGTAGGCCCCGAGATTGGCCTTGGTGTTGACCCGCAAGGCCAGGAAGTTGCCCTCCTGGTCGAGCGCGAGCTCGGCGGTCGTGACGTGGTCGCGGCCGTGCGCGTCGGTCAAGAAGCTCTCGGAGCGTTCGGCCACCCACTTCACCGGCCGGCCGCCGATCTTCTTGGACGCCCAGAGGACGACGCACTCCTCGCCGTAGATGAAGATCTTCGAGCCGAAGCCGCCGCCCACGTCGGGGGCGACGACCCGCAGCTTGTGCTCGGGGGCGATGCCGATGAAGGCCGAGATGACGAGCCGGTGCACGTGCGGGTTCTGGCTCGTGAGCCAGAGCGTGTAGGCGTCCTGGCCCGGATCCCAATGGCCGATCGCGGCCCTGGGCTCCATCGCGTTCGGCACGAGCCGGTTGTTGACGAGCTCCATCTTGGTGACGTGGTGGGCCTTGGCGAACGCCGCCTCGACCGCCGCCTTGTCACCGAGCTCCCAATCGTAGCAGAGATTGTTCGCGACCTCCTCGTGCACCAACGCGGCGGCGCCGTGCGCCCGGTCGAGCTCGGCCACCGGCTCGAGCTCCTCGTACTCGACGACCAAGGACTCGGCCGCGTCCTTGGCCTGCGCCGGGGTCTCGGCCACCACGACCGCCACCCGGTCGCCCACGTAGCGGACCTTCTCCTGGGCCAGGAGCGGATGCTTGCCCATCTTCATGGGCGAGCCGTCCTTCGATTTGACGAGCCAGCCGCAGATCAGGTTGCCGAGCCCGTCGGCTTTGACGTCGTCACCGTCGAGCACCGCGAGCACGCCCGGCATCGCGAGCGCCGGGGCCTTGTCGATCCGCTTGATCCGCGCGTGCGCGTGCGGCGAGCGCACGAACACCGCGTAGGCCTGGCCGGGCTGGTTGATGTCGTCGGTGTAGCGGCCACGGCCGGTGATGAAGCGCAGGTCCTCCTTCCTGGGGACGCGCGCGCCGATGCCCTTCTCGACCATCCTCGCCTCCTCCCGCTCCCCCGGCCTCACTCGGCGGCCTTGGCCATGCCGCGCATCGTCTGCGCCGCGGCCAAGATCGCCTTCACGATGTTGTGGTAGCCGGTGCAGCGGCAGAGGTTCCCCTCGAGCCATTCGCGCACCTCGTGCTCGGTCGGATCGGGGTTGCGCTGCAACAAATCGGCCGCGCTCATGATCATCCCCGGCGTGCAGAAGCCGCATTGCAGGCCGTGGTGCTCGCTGAAAGCGACCTGCATCGGATGCAGCTCGCCGTCGCGGGCGAGCCCCTCGATCGTGACGACCTGAGCGCCCTGCGCCTGGGCCGCGAGCACGAGGCAGGATTTGACCGCGCGGCCGTTGACGTGCACGGTGCAGGCGCCGCACTGGCCGGTGTCGCAGCCGACGCGCGTCCCGGTGAGCCGAAGGTGCTCGCGCAGGAACTGGACGAGCAGGGCGCGCGGCTCGATCTCGGCGCCGACCGCCTTTCCGTTGACGGTCATCGAAACGGCGATCGCCATGGAAGCCTCCGGAGCCGGCCGCTCGCGCCCGGGCCGGGACGGCCGCGGCGCAAGCGCGGTTGTGAAACCATGCTACCGCGCTCGCCCCGGCCCCGCAACCGCGGCGCGCGCAGCGGGGGGGGGCGCGGCGAGAATTCGAGGCTGCCGGTGAGCGTTATATTCGATAGAATATAGCCCGCATCGTTCCGAACCGGAGCCAGCATGGACAGCGTGGATTTCGAGGTGCTGAAGAGCGCCCGCGACTGGGTGAAGGCCGGGCGCCGCGTGGTGATGGCGACCGTCGTGCACACCTGGGGATCGTCTCCGCGCCCGATCGGAGCGCTCACCGCGATCCGCGACGACGGTCTCGTGGTGGGGTCGGTCTCCGGAGGCTGCGTCGAGGACGACATGATCGCGCAGGTGCGCTCCGGGGAGCTCGTGAAGGACCGGCCGGCCACGACCAAGTACGGCGTGACCGCGGAGGAAGCGAAGCGCTTCGGGCTCCCGTGCGGGGGCACGCTCGAGCTGGTGCTCGAGCCGCTCACGCCCGAGAACGGCCTCGACGAGGTGCTCGAGCGCGTCGAGCGCCACGAGCTCGTCGCCCGTCGTCTCGACATGGAGACCGGAAAGGTGACGGTCGCGCCGGCCCAGGCGACCGACCAGCTCTTCTTCGACGGCAAGACGCTCGTCACGGTGCACGGCCCGCGCTGGCGCCTGCTCATCATCGGAGCGGGGCAGCTCTCCAAGTACCTCGCGCAGATGGCGCAGGCGCTCGACTACCAGGTCACGATCTGCGATCCGCGCGAGGAATACGCCGACGGTTGGCTGGTGCCGGGCACCACACTGCTGCGCTCGATGCCCGACGACACGGTGGTCGAGTTCAGGCCCGACGCCAACACGGCGATCATTGCGCTCACGCACGACCCCAAGCTCGACGACCTGGCCTTGATGGAGGCGCTGAAGTCGCCGGCGTTCGAGGCCTTGCGACCCAGCGCCATCAGAACCTCAAAGACTCGCTCCCGGACCGCTTGGGAGACGGTCTTGCCATCGACGAGATCTCCCGGCTGGGCTCGCCGCGCTGCCTCCTCATAACTGGCTAGCGCTGCCTCAAGTTCGCCGGCCGATTCCTCAAGCCGGGCCAGACGAAAGCGCAGGACCCCATTGTCCGGGGCAGCGACAACCTGTTCGCGTCGGCGTTCCATCACGGCGCAGCTCTGGCCATAGATGACCAGGGATTCGCGCTCCGCAATGGCCAGATATCCCTCGCTGGCCGCCAGGTTGCCTCCTCCGCGCCCGTAGAGTTGCCAGAGAGGAATGACCTGGTGCACGTCCCC
>JAILZQ010000110.1 GCA_023512415.1 Geminicoccaceae bacterium
TCTCCGATCAGGAGCCGGTCCTGCGGTACGTCTTCCATGAGCACGAAGCGCTCGAGCTCCTCGACCGGCTCGAGGCTCCCGGCCTCGGCGAAGGCCACGGCATCCTCGATCTCGCGGTCGATCTCGGCCTCGAGCCTCTCCCGCTCGCCTGCGTGCAAGAGGCCGGTCTCGGCCATCCAGCGGGCGAGCCGTTCGATCGGGTCGCGCTTGCGCCAAGCCTCGACCTCTTCCTTGCTGCGGTAGAGCTGGGCATCGAACATCGAGTGCGCGCGGAACCGGTAGGTCCGGCATTCGAGGAAGGCCGGACCCTCGCCCGCGCGGATCCGCTCGACCGCGCGCGCCGCCGCCGCCTCGACCGCCACCACGTCCATCCCGTCGACCGCCTCCGACGGCATCCGGTAGCAGGCGGCCTTCTTGGCGATGTCGGTCTCGGCCTCGGCGATCGCGAGCGGCGTGCCCATCGCGTAGAGATTGTTCTCGCAGACGAACAGGACCGGCAGCCGCCAGAGCTCGGCCAGGTTCACGCTCTCGTGGAACTCGCCCTCGTCGACGGCACCCTCGCCGAAGAAGCAGCAGGTGAGCGCGGCACGGCCCTGCATCTTGTCGGCGAGGGCGGTGCCGACCGCCAAGGGCAGACCCCCGCCGACGATCGCATTGCCGCCCAAAAAGCGCGTCGCGGCATCGAAAATGTGCATCGAGCCGCCGCGGCCGCGGCAGCAGCCCTCGAGCTTGCCGAGCATCTCGGCCATCAAGGGGCGCATCGGGATGCCGCGGGCCAAGGCCTGGCCGTGCTCGCGGTAGGTGGCCACGACCCAATCCTCGGGGCGGAGCACGGCCATCACGCCGACCGAGACCGCTTCCTCGCCGTCGTAGAGGTGGAGGAATCCCCTGATCTTCTGCGCTTGGTAGAGCTCGACGCACTTGGCCTCGAAGCGGCGGATGCGAATCATCTGCCGCAACAGCTCGAGGAGCCGCTGCCGGTCGAGCCGGACTTTGGGGCTCACGCGCTCGCTCCGGTCGGAGGCGGGCTCGCCGGCTGCCCGCCCGCGGCCGGCCGTTCGTCGCTCTCGAGGGTCGAGAGATCACCTTCCGGCAGACCCAGCTCGCGGGCCTTCAACAGCCGGCGCATGATCTTGCCCGAGCGGGTGCGCGGCAGCGTGTCGCGGAAATCGATCTCCTTGGGGGCCACCGCGGGGCCGAGCCGCTTGCGGGCGTGGCCCAGGAGCTCGCGCCGCAGATCCTCGGACGGTTCGAAGCCGGGCTTCAAGGCGACGAACGCCTTGACCACCTCGCCCACGATCGGGTCGGGCTTGCCGATCACCGCCGCCTCGGCCACCGCCGGGTGCTCCATCAAGGCACTTTCGACCTCGAACGGACCGATCAGGTGGCCGGCCGATTTGATGACGTCGTCGGCACGGCCGACGAACCAGAAATAGCCCTCCTCGTCCTTCTTCGCGAGGTCGCCGGTGAGGTACCAGTCGCCTGCGAAACATTTGCGGTAGCGCTCCTCTTCCCCGAGATATCCGCGGAACATCGAGGGCCAGCCTTTCTTCAGCGCGAGCTCGCCCTCGACCCCGGGCTCCTCGACGACGCGCACCGTGCCGTCTGCCTCCCGTCGGACGATCGCCGCCTCGATCCCGGGCAACGGCCGGCCCATCGAGCCGGGTTTCACGTCCATCGCGGCGTAGTTGGCGATCATGATGCCGCCGGTCTCGGTCTGCCACCAATTGTCGTGGAACGGCCGGCCGAAGGCCTCCACACCGAACATCACGCCTTCCGGGTTCAAGGGCTCGCCGACCGAGGCCATGAAGCGCAGCTTCGAGAGATCGTGGCCGCGGACCGCCTCGGCGCCGAGCTTCATCATCATCCGGATCGCCGTAGGCGCGGTGTACCAGACCGTGACCTTCTCGGCGGCCAGGACCGAATACCAGGTCTGGGCGTCGAACTCGGCCTCGACCACGAGGTTGGTGACGCCGTGCACCAACGGGGCGATCACCCCGTAGCTCGTGCCGGTGACCCAGCCCGGATCGGCCGTGCACCAGAAGATGTCGTCGGCGTGCAGATCGAGGGCGTAGAGGCCGGTCACGTAATGGGTCAGCACCGCCCCGTGGACGTGCATGGCACCTTTGGGACGGCCGGTGGTGCCGCTCGTGAAGTGGAGGAGGGCCAGGTCCTCGGGATCGGTCGGCGGGACGACGAACTCGGGCGACGCCTGGGCCAGGAGCTCTGCCCAGCGGACGGTCCCCGGCAGCGGCTCCGCCTCGCCCGCCCGCTCGACCAGGATCACCCGGCGGAGCGTGGGCAGGCTCGGGCGGATCCCCTCGACCTTGCGGCGGTAGAGCTCGGGGGTGGTGACCAGCACCGCCCCCTGGCCCATGCCGATCCGGGTCGCGATCGGCTCCGGGCCGAACGCCGAGAAGAGCGGCGAGACCACGCATTTGGCCGAGAGCGCGCCGAGCATCGCGACGTAGAGTTCGGGGATGCGTCCCAGGAGCAGGAAGACCCGCTCGCCCGGGCGCACGCCGAGCGCCGCGAGGGCATTCGCGAAGCGGCGGACTTCGGCTGCGAGCGCCGCGTAGGTGAATTCGCGCCGGCTGCCGTCCTTGCCGATCCAGCGGAGCGCTGTCTCGGTCGCGCGCGGTCCCTCGGCGTGGCGGTGGACCGCCTCGTGGGCGATGTTGAGCCCGCCGCCGGGGAGTCCCGAGAGCCCGGCGCGTGCCGCGTCCCACGAGAAGCTCGCCCGCGTCGCCTCGTAGTCGACGAGGTTCGGCTGCAGGGCGAAACTGGCCGGATCCTTGCGCAGCCGCGGCCAGTCCCCGAGCACCGTCACGGTTTCGTCACGCAGAGCGGTCGCGCCGAGCCTCCCCTTCCCCGGTTCGCAGCATCATGGATAGATTGCGCAGCACAGGCCGGGCAAGCGGCAGAACGCGGCGCGGGGACGGGGAGCTGGGCGATGCAGGTCCGAGACGTCATGACGACCAAGGTGATCACGGTGCGGCCCGACACGCCGGTGAGCGAGATCGCCCGGCTCTTGGTCGAGAACCGGATCAGCGGCGTCCCGGTGATCGACGAGGAGAACCGGGTGCTCGGCATCGTGAGCGAAGGTGACCTCATCCGCCGGCTCGAGGATACCGACGACGGCCGGCGGCGGAGCTGGTGGCTCGAGCTCCTGGCGAGCCCCGAGCGGCGGGCCGAGGACTATGTGCGGGCGCACGGTCGGCTCGCCCGCGACATCATGACCGACCTCGTCACCGTGATCGACGAGGGCGCCACGCTCGCCGAGGCCGCCCGGCTGCTCGAGGAGAAGCAGGTCAAGCGGCTGCCGGTGGTCCGCGACGGCAAGCTCGTCGGCATCGTGAGCCGTGCCGACCTGCTGCGCGCCTTGGCCCTGGCGCCGTCGCAAGAGGCCAAGCTCGACGACCGCACGATCCGCGAGAAACTGATGGCCGAGCTCGACAAAGCCGGCCTCGGCTACCAGCCCTATGTCAACATCGTGGTGACCGACGGGGTCGTGCACCTGTGGGGCTTCGTCGGCTCCGCGAGGGAGGCCGAGGCGCTCGTGCTGGCCGCTCGCAACGTCGAGGGCGTGGTCTCGGTCGACAGCCATCTCTCGGTTCGCCCCGCCCTCGGTGCGGTCTGAGGGTCGGGCCGACCGCCGCAGCGCGGCCGCCGCGACGCCGTACGCGACTCGGTTGACGCCCCAAGGCGCATGGTCCATCGCTTGAGCCGGGGGTGGTCTGCGACCCCCGATCCCAGCGAGGAGGAGACGGCCCGATGCGCACGGCCCTGGCTGTCGTCGTGGCCTTCGCGGGCGCGCTCTTGGCCGGGCCCGGCCCGGCCGGTGCGGCCGGCGAAGTGCGGATCTACAACTGGTCGGATTACATCGACCCCGCGATCCTGGACGCGTTCACCGCCGAGACCGGCATCAAGGTCGTCTACGACACCTACGACAACAACGAGATCCTCGAGACCAAGCTTTTGGCCGGCAAGACCGGTTACGACATCGTCGTGCCGACCGCCACCTTCCTCGCCCGGCAGATCCAGGCCGGTGTCTTCCAGCCGCTCGACAAGAGCAAGCTGCCGAACTGGAAGAACCTCGACGAGGACCTGCACGCCCGGGTCGCCAAGTTCGATCCCGACAATCGCCATGCCTTCATCTACATGTGGGGTACCTCGGGGATCGCCTTCAACGTCGAGAAGGTCAAGAAAGCACTCGGCACCGACCAAATCGATTCCTGGGACTACCTGTTCGATCCGAAGTACACGAGCAAGCTCAAGAACTGCGGCATCTACATGCTCGATGCCGCGGACGACGTGTTCGCCACCGTGCTGAGCTGGCAGGGTGAGGACCCGGACAGCAAAGACGCGAAGGTCCTCGAGAAGGCGGCGGAGGCCTTGAAGAAGGTCCGGCCGCACATCCGCAAGTTCCACAGCTCCGAGACGATCAACGCCATGGCCAGCGGCGACATCTGCATCGCCATGATGTATTCAGGCGATGCCGGGATCGCCCGCCAGCGCGGTGCCGAGGCCAAGCGCAAGCAGGAGATCCGCTACGTCATCCCGAAAGAGGGCGCGCTGCTCTGGTTCGACATGATGGCGATCCCCAAGGACGCGCCGAACCCGGACAATGCCCACCGCTTCATGAACTACATCATGGAGCCCGAGGTCATCGCCAAGGCCTCGAACTTCGTGACCTACCCGAACGGCAATCGGGAGGGCATGAAGCTCGTCGACCCGGAGGTCTCCGCCGACCCGAACCTCTTTCCCACCCCGGAGGTCAAGGCCAAGCTCTTCGTCATCACGCCCCACGACCAGCGCACCCAGCGGGTGCTCACGCGGCTCTGGACCAGCGTCACCAAGGGCCGCTGAGGGGTGGCGACGGCGCGCCCGGTCCGCGAGGCCCGCCCGCGGATCGAGCCCTGGCAGGACCCCGACGCGGTCCCTTTCGTCCGCATCCAGGGGGTGACCAAGACCTTCGGCGAGGTCTACGCGGTCGACAACGTCACCCTCGACATCTTCAAGGGCGAGTTCTTCGCGCTGCTCGGTCCCTCCGGTTGCGGCAAGAGCACCCTGCTGCGCATCTTGGCCGGGCTCGAGCGGCCGACCTCGGGCCGGGTCCTGATCGACGGCCAAGACATGACCGACGTTCCGCCCTGGCGGCGGCCGGTCAACATGATGTTCCAATCCTATGCGCTCTTCCCACACCTTTCGGTGCGCAAGAACATCGCCTTCGGCCTCGAGCAGGAGCGCCTTCCGCGCGCCGAGATCGCCGAGCGCGTGGCCGAGATGGTCCGATTGGTCCGTCTCGAAGGGCTCGAGGACCGCAAGCCCGATCAGCTCTCGGGCGGCCAGAAGCAGCGGGTGGCGCTCGCCCGCGCGCTCGTCAAGCGCCCCAAAGTGCTCCTGCTCGACGAGCCGCTCGGGGCGCTCGACAAGAAACTGCGCGACCAGACGCAGCTCGAGCTCGTCAACATCCAAGACCGACTCGGTCTCACCTTCGTCATCGTCACCCACGATCAAGAAGAGGCGATGACCGTGGGCTCGCGGATGGCGATCATGCGCGACGGTCAGATCGCCCAGATCGGCACACCGAGCGAGATCTACGAGTACCCGGCCTCCCGCTTCGTCGCCGAGTTCGTGGGCGAGGTGAACCTGATCGAGGCGCGCTTTTCGAGCGTGAACGGCTCCACGATGAGGGTGCGCGCCCCGGCCCTCGGCATCGAGATCGTGACCGACCGACCGGTGCCTGCCCTTCCCGGCGAGCCGCTGTGGGTCGCGGTGCGCCCGGAAAAAATGTCGATCGCCAAGAACCCGCCACCCGAGACCGGCCACAACTGCGTCACGGGCGAGGTCTTCGACATCGAGTATCTGGGCGACGTCTCGGTCTACCACGTCCGGCTCGACAACGGCCTGTTCTTGCGCGCGACCGAGGCCAACAAGCTCCGGCTGATCGAGCGGCCGATCACGTGGGAGGATCGGGTCTGGCTCTTCTGGGGGCCGGATGCGAGCGTGGTGCTCCGGTCGTGAGCGGACCGACCGACCGCGATCGGCTCGCCCTCGGGCGGCTGTTGTTGATCGCCGTGCCCTTCGCCTGGCTCACGCTGTTCTTCCTGCTGCCGTTCCTGATCGTCTTGAAGCTCTCCTTGAGCGAGCCGGCTCTCGCCCAACCGCCCTATCTGCCGATCGTCGAATGGGTCGAGGAGGCGGGTGAGCTCTACCTCGCGATCCGCTTGCGCGTGCAGAATTATCTCACCCTCGTCGAGGACGGGCTCTATCTGGCCGCGTTCGCGAGCTCGCTGCGGATCGCCGCCACCGCCACGCTCCTCGCCCTCCTCGTGGGCTTCCCGATCGCCCTCGGCATGGCGCGTTGTTCGCCGCGGGTCCGGCCGTTCCTCCTGCTCGCCGTCATGTTGCCGTTTTGGACATCGTTCCTGATCCGGGTCTACGCCTGGATGGGCATCCTCAAGGACGACGGGCTGTTGAACGCGCTCCTCCTGGGCCTCGGCCTGACCGACCGGCCGCTCGTGATCCTCAACACCGAGGCGGCCGTCCTGATCGGCATCGTCTATTCCTATCTACCGTTCATGATCCTGCCGATTTTCGCCAACCTCGAAAAGCACGATCCCTCCCTGCTCGAGGCCGCGGTCGATCTGGGCTGCAGGCCCTTCGTGGCGTTCTGGCGGATCACCGTGCCGCTCGCCCGGCCCGGCATCCTGGCCGGCTGCTTCCTCGTCTTCATTCCGGCCGTGGGCGAGTTCGTCGTCCCGGATCTCTTGGGTGGGGCCGACACGCTCATGATCGGTCGCACACTCTGGCTCGAGTTCTTCGCCAACCGCGATTGGCCGCTCGCCTCGGCCGTGGCGATCGCGATGCTCCTGGTGCTGGTCGTACCGATCGTGCTCTTCCAGCGCCAACAGGCGCTCGCCCGGCTGCGCTGAGGCCCGATGCGCCGCGGCCCGGGCCCGTTCGATCTCGCCGCCCTGAGCATCGGCTTCGCGTTCCTCTATCTGCCGATCGTCATCCTCGTCGTCTTCTCCTTCAACGCCTCGAAGCTCGTCACCGTCTGGGGCGGCTTCTCGCTCCGTTGGTACGAGGCGGTGCTCGGCAACCGGCAGCTCCTCGACTCCGCTTGGGTGAGCTTGCGCGTCGCCTTCGTGACCGCCTCGACCGCCCTCGTGCTCGGCACGATGGCCGGGATCGTGCTGGTCCGCATCCAGCGCTTCCCGGGCAAAGCCCTCTTCACCGGCATGGTCGTGGCCCCCCTCGTCATGCCCGAGGTGATCACCGGCCTCTCGCTCCTCCTGCTCTTCGTGAGCCTCGATGCGCCGCGCGGCTTCTGGACCGTGACGATCGCGCACACGACCTTCGCCACCTGCTACGTCGCGGTCGTCGTCCAGGCGCGCCTGCTCACCTTCGACCGCTCGCTCGAGGAGGCGGCGATGGACCTCGGCGCCCCGCCCTTGCGCACCTTCCGCCTCGTGACCCTGCCCTTGATCGCGCCCTCGCTCGCGGGCGGCTGGCTCCTGGCTTTCGCCCTTTCGCTCGACGATCTCGTCATCGCCTCCTTCACCACCGGCCCCGGCGCCACGACCCTGCCGATGCGGATTTACAGCCAGGCCCGGCTCGGCGTGACCCCCGAGATCAACGCCGTCTGCACGATCCTCGTGGCGCTGGTGACGATCGTCGTGCTCGTGATCAGCGTGATCCAGAAGCGCCGGCTCGCGCGCGAGCGCACTCGGCCGGGTTGAAGGGGGGACCGAGCTTGAACGAGGCCACCCTCGACATCGCCGTCATGGCCGGCGACGGGATCGGGCCCGAGGTCGTGGAGGCCGCCCTCCGCGTCCTCGAAACCGTGGAGCGCCGGCTCGGGGGCTTCCGACTGTCCTTCACCCACCTCGAGGCCGGTGCCGAGGCCTATCGCCGGACGGGTGTGGCCATGTCGGAAGAGGTCTTCGCCCGGGCCGCCTCGGCCGATGCGATCCTCTTCGGTGCCATGGGGTTGCCCGAGGTGCGCCTGCCCGACGGCCGGGAGATCGCCCCCCAGCTCGATCTGCGCGAACGGCTCGGCCTCTTCGCCGGTGTGCGCCCGATCCGCCTGCTCCCTGGCGTACCCTCGGCGCTCGCCGATCCGCGCGCCCGCGGGATCGACCTCGTGATCCTGCGCGAGCAGACCGAGGGACTCTTTGCCGGGCGCGGCCGCGGCCCGGTGAGCGCCGATCGGGCCGAGGACCGGCTCGTCGTGACGCGCGCGGCGAGCGAGCGGCTGTTCGACGTGGCCTTCGCCCTCGCCCGCGAGCGCAAGGGCCGCGGCGGCAAGGGCCGGGTCGATCTGGTCGACAAGGCCAACGTCCTGGGCTCGATGGCCTTTTTCCGCGCGGTCTTCCTCGAGCGGGCGAAGCTCCACCCCGACATCGAGGCGGGCTGCCGCTACGTCGACGCCAGCGCTCTCGACCTCGTCCGCCGCCCCTGGGACTTCGACGTGCTCGTGACCGAGAACCTGATGGGCGACATCCTGTCCGATCTGGGCGCCGCCCTCGTGGGCGGGATGGGCTTCGCGCCGACGGCCGATCTCGGCCGGGACAAGGGTCTCTTCCAGCCCGCCCACGGCAGCGCCCCGGACATCGCCGGCAAAGGGGTCGCCAACCCGACCGCCATGATCCTCTCGGCTGCGATGATGCTCGACTGGCTCGGCAAGACGCGCGGGATCGAGGCTTGCCGCGAGGCGGCGCGGCTCGTCGAGGCGGCGGTCGAGCGGGTCTTCGCCGAAGGGCGGATCCGTCCCGTCGAGCTCGGCGGCACTTCCGGCACCCGCGCGATCGCCGAGGCGATCGCCGCAGCCGTCGACGAGCTCGGCGGCGCGGCCGTCAGCTGAGGACGATCGTTCCGGCCGCGACGAGGGCGTCGACGTCGAGGCCGAGCTCGCCGCGCACCGTCACCGCCGGCACGAAGCTGTTGCCGCCGCCGTCGACGTCGATTTCGACTTGGACCGCGCGGCCCGAGCCGGTGAGCCGGACGTGGTTGGTGGGGGTTCCGTCGAAGGCCGTGATCAGCTCGGACAGATCGAGCACGTCGCCGCGCCCCGCGTCGAAGTCGCGGATCGTGTCGACCCCACCCGCGAGCGTATCGATCACGAACCGGTCGGCGCCGCGCCCACCCAAGAGCAGGTCCGCCCCGGCCCCGCCCAGGAGCAGGTCGTCGCCCGGGCCGCCGTCCAAGCTGTTCTGCCCGCCGTTGCCCTCGAGCCGGTCGTCGCCCCTGCCGCCGGTGGCGTCGACGGCAGCGGTGCCGGTGAGGCGGAGGATCTCGACGTTCCGGGGGATCGTGAAACTCACGCTCGCCTCGACCGTGTCGCTGCCACCGTCCGCCGTCTCCTGGACCCGGTCGCGGAGATCGTCGACCACGTAGGTGTCGTCGCCCTTGCCCCCGCTCATCCGGTCGGCCCCGCTCCCGCCGTCGAGCCGGTCGTTACCGTCGCCGCCGTCGAGCGTGTCGGCCCCGGCGTTGCCGTTGAGCACGTCGGCGCCGGCGAAGCCCGAGAGTCGGTCCTTGCCGCCGGCGCCGTTCAGGACGTCGTTGCCCCCATAGGCCGCGTCGAGGAAATCCGCGTTGCGGTTCCGGTCGATCCAGCGGGCCAGATCGACCGCCGGGATCGCGAGCTCGCTCAAGGTGTAGAGGAGCACCCCGCGGCTGCGCTCGGCGATGGCGGTCACGGTGCCGTCGGTGACGTTGCCGCTCGCGTCCTGGGTGAAGCCGCTGCCGGCGATCGTGAACACCGAGGCGCCCGCGGTGAGGGTCACCTCGGCGGGCGAGAAGCTCGTGACCTCGGCGCGGCGCAGGCCCCGCAAGGGCGCACGCGCATTGTCGAAGCTGCCGGACAGGACGTCGAGCCGGGCCATTCTCGGGTCTCCTCCAGGCGTCGTTCTCGGCCGCGGTCGGGCCGCTGCGGCGGTTCACCCGGCTCTATCGCCCGCCGGCCGTCCCGCGACAACGGGCGGTGGCCTTACTCGCGCACGACGAGCTTGACCTTCTCGCCCGGTCGGACCGGTCGCCGGGTGGTGTCGTTCAGAACGGCGAACCATTCCGCCCCGTTCGGGATCGCCATCCGTGCGGCGAGGCTCGCCTCGCTCTCGCCGGGTCGGACGGTGTGGATGCGGATCCGGTAAGGTCGCGCCTCGGCGCGATCGGCGGCATCGAGCCGGCGCAGGCTCCGGACCGTGGCCTCGTAGGCGGCGAGATCGGCCGAGGAGAGCCCGCCCTCGCGCAGCAGTACGAAGCGGTAGAACTGCCTCGGCCGACCGCTCTCGACGACCGCGAACATCGCCGCAGCCGGCTTGTTGCGGAACACCACCCGGCCGAGCCCGAGCGCGCCCCGCCGGCCGTCCTGGGTCGCGATCGAACGGACCCGCTCGAGCCGCTGCTTCGGCACCCATTCCTGCTGGAGGTAGGTCGCCGGATCGACGCTTCCCTTCGCCTCGCCGAGGTCGAACTGGAGGAAACGGCCGTCCCCCGCCCGGCCGATCACCGCGTTCGGCCGGTTGATCAGCGTGAAGCCCGGCGGGGCCTCGAAGCGGAAATCGAGCTCCGGATGGACGAAGCGGGTGCCGCGCACGAAGCCCTGGGCCGGGCTCTCGCCGAAGGTGAGCCCGTCGATCGCCGCGAGGAAGCGCTCGCGCTCCCGCCGGCCACTCTCTTTGCCAGCGGCCGCGGCCGCCGCCTCGCGGACTCGGTCCTTGGTGCGGGGGTGGCTCCGGAGCCAATCGGGCACCGTGTCTTTCTGCCCCTCGATGCGGGCGCGCAACCGGCTCTCGGCCTCGAGCGCGTCGAGCATGCTCGCCATGGCCACGGGATCGTAGCCCGCCCGGGCGAGATAGCGGATGCCGAGCCGGTCGGCCTCGAGCTCCTGCTCGCGCGAGAAGCCCTGGACGTAGGCCGTCGCGAGTGTGCCGCCCAGAGCCTGGCCGAGCTGGGCACCCGCCTCGCCCGCGAGGATCCCGCCCGCGATCGTGGCGGCGATCGCGCCGAGCTGGCCGAGCATCGCCCGGTCGTAGCGCTGGGCGGTGTGCCGGGCGGTGACGTGGCCGATCTCGTGGCCGAGCACGCCCGCGAGCTCGGCTTCGTCGTCGGCGAGCGCCAAAAGACCGCGCGTGACGTAGACGTAGCCGCCCGGCAGCGCGAAGGCGTTGGCCATGTCGCTGTCGAGCAGGGTGAAGGTGAAAGGCTGCTGGGCGAGCTCCGAGACCGCCTTCACCTTCTGGCCGATCTCCTGGACATAGGCCCGCGCCTTGGTGTCCTTGGCCTCGCCGCCGAACTCGGCCAGGACCCGCGGATGCTCTTGCCGGCCGATCCGGACCTCGTCCTGCGGGGTCATCGAGGTGTATTGCAGCTCGCCCGTGGCCGGGTTGCGCACCTGCGCGCAGGCCGCGAGCACGAGCACCAGCCACTCGAGATTGTTGCGCTTGAGCCAGCCAGTGAAGTGCAGGATCAGGATGACGATGGCAATGACGTAGAACGCGTAAAAGGCCATTTACTCTCCCCGGCCCGATGCCGTTGCCCTAAAGAATAGACCAAATTTCGCCTGTGCAACAGCGCGGAAGGGGGGCAGGAGCGAGGCGAGCGGCTCCGCCCGGGATCGGCGCAGCCGCCCGCCCCGGCCTCACGTCCCGTCCGGGCGGAAGGAGGCGCGGTAGCGCCGGAACTTCTCCACGTAGTGTTCGGCGGCGGCTTGGATCCTGGCGATCTCCTCGGCCGAGAGCGCTCGCACGACGCGACCCGGCGAGCCGACGACGAGCGAGCCGTCGGGGATCTCTTTTCCCTCGGCGACGAGCGAGTTCGCGCCAATCAGGCAGTTGCGCCCGATGCGCGCTCCGTTGAGGATCACGCTCTTGATGCCGATCAGCGTGCCGTCTCCGATGGTGCAGCCGTGCAGCATCGCCATGTGCCCGACGCTCACGTTGCGCCCAATCGTGATCGGGAAGCCCGGGTCCACGTGCAGCACGCAGCCGTCCTGCAGCTGGGAATTCTCCCCGATCGTGATCGTGTCGTTGTCGGCGCGCACGACGCAGTTGAACCAGATGCTCGCATTCGGCTCGAGCACGACCGAGCCGATCACCACCGCGTTGTGCGCGATGAAGTAGTCGCCCTTGCAGACGACGCGGCGCTCCTCGAACGCGTATTTCATCCCAGCCCCGCGCGGATTGCGCGCGCCCCCGGCGCTACAGCAGCGGCACGATCAGCAGCGCCACGATGTTGATGATCTTGATCAGCGGGTTGACGGCCGGGCCGGCGGTGTCCTTGTAGGGGTCGCC
>JAILZQ010000111.1 GCA_023512415.1 Geminicoccaceae bacterium
GTGCGGGCCGGGGCGGACGCTTGCGAGCGGGTCGGCGACGGGCTCGTCGCGGCGCACATCATCGCCCGCCCGCACGCCGAGGTCGAGCAGATCCTGCCGACCGCCGCCACGCTCTGATCCTGGCGGGGCGCGTCGTTCGCGAAAGCGGAGACATTGTCGATGATCACGAGCGAAAAGACCGGCATCGCCCTCGGGATGATCGAGACGCGCGGGCTCGTCCCGGCGATCGAGGCGGCCGATGCGATGACCAAGGCGTCCGAAGTGCGGTTGATCTGCCGCCAGTTCGTGGGTGGCGGCTACGTCACGGTGATGGTCCGCGGCGAGACCGGTGCGGTCAACGCCGCGGTGCGGGCCGGGGCGGACGCCTGCGAGCGGGTCGGCGACGGGCTCGCCGCGGCGCACATCATCGCCCGGCCGCACCCCGAGGTCGAGCAGATCCTGCCCAAGAGCCCGACCCTCGACGGTGGCGGTCGCGACGGCGACGTGACCGGTACGCGGAGCTGACGGGTCTGCGGCCGGCCGGCCGCCGACCGCCCGATCGGCCAGGGAGGAAGCCGCATGGCGACGAACGACGAGCCCGAGGGCTGGCAACGGATCGGCCGCCAACGGTCGCTGTTCCGACGCTTCGAGTTCGTGGCCTACGCGGAGACCCGCGTGTTCCTCGAGCGGCTCGCGGCGCTCTCCGAGCGGACGGGCATCCACCCCGATCTCAGCTTCGGCAGCAAGCACGTCAACGTCACCGTGCACGGCGCCAGCGGGGAGCCGGACGAGCGCGAGCTCGCCTTCGCTCGGGAGGCGGCCCGGCTCGCGCGGCCGGCGGAACCGTGAGCCGGCTGGCGCCCGTCCCGGTCGCGGTCGCCGTCGTCCGCGACGGCGCCGGACGGGTGTTGATGGCCGAACGGACACCCCGGCAGATCGCCGCCGGCCATTGGGAGCTGCCGGGCGGCAAGATCGAGAGCGGCGAGAGCCCGGAGCAGGCGGCCAAGCGCGAACTCTTCGAGGAAGCGGGGCTGCGCGCCGAGGCGCTGCGCCCGTGGCGGACCTACGACTTCGCTTTCCCGACCCGCTCGGTCCGGCTCCACTTCTTCTTCGCCGACCGGTGGTCCGGCGTGCCGGACGGCCGCGAGGGCAACCGCCTCGCCTGGGTGGATCCCGCGCGGCCGGCGGTCGGTCCCGTGCTCCCCTCGAACCGGCGAGCCCTCGCGCTCCTCTCCTTGCCGCCCGTGCTGGTGAAGGTGCCGCTCGCCAACGGCGCGGCGGCGCGCCTCGCGCCGGCCGCGCTCGACGGCGCCCTGCTGTTGGCCGGCGGCGGCACCCCGGGCCAGCGCGTCCAATACGCCCGAAGGCTGGTCGAGCGCGGCGCCCGCGTGCTCCTCGAGGGCACGCCGCTCGAAGCGCGCCAGGCCGGATCACTCGGCCTCGCGAGCCCCTGGCCGGATTGGCAAGGGTTGGCCGGTCGGCCGCCGGTCGATCTCTGGGCCGTGCGCTGCGCGAGTCCGAGCGAACTCGACCGGGCCGCCGCCCTCGGCGCCGACCTCGCGATCCTACCCGCCGCGCTGCCGGACGCGCCCGGGCTCCCGACGACGCGCGCGCGCGCGCCGCTCCCCGTCTATCTCGACGGGCCGGCCGCCTCGGACCGCGTCCGCGCCCTCGGCGTGGCCGGGGTGGTGATCGACAGCGGACCCGTGCCGGCCGCCCTCGCCGGCGGCCCGAGCCGGCGCGGAGCCGGCCGATGAGCGCCCGGCCCGCCGCCGCGGAGCTCGCCCGCGCCCCGCAGGAGGTGCCGGCGAGCGGCTTCGCCGGGCTCGCGCACTGGCGCTACGACCTCGTGGCCGGCCTGCAGGTGGCGCTCCTTTGGACGCCCTTCTCGCTCGGCGTGGCGCTCGCCTCGGGCGCGCCCGCCGTCTCGGGGCTCATCTCCGCGATCGTCGCCGGGCTCCTCTTCCCCTTCCTGGGCGGCTCGCACGTCACGGTGAGTGGCCCCGCGGCGGCGCTCGCGCCCATGGTGCTCTGGGGCATCCTCACCCTCGGCCAGGGCGATCTCGCCGCCGGCTATCCGCTCGTGCTCGTGGCGATCGTGCTCACCGGCGTGCTCCAGGTGGTCTTGAGCCTGGTGCGCGCCGGCCAGTACGCCTCGCTCCTGCCCACGACCGTGGTCGAGGGCATGTTGGCGGCGATCGGGATCATCATCATCGTCCGCCAGATCCCGCCGCTCCTCGGTGCCGAATCGGTCGCCGCCAAGTCGGTCCTGGTCGCGATCCTCGCCCTCCCCCAGCAGCTCGCGACCGCCCAGCCGATCATCGCCCTGCTCGGGATCGCGAGCTTGGCCTTGATGTTCCTTTTGAACCTGCGCTCGAGCGGCTTCTGGAAGCGACTGCCGGCCGCGATCATCGTGACCCTGTTCGGCATCGCCGCCGGCTTCCTGCTCGATCTCGGCCCGCAGCTGCGGATCCGGATGCCCGAGAGCTTCCTGGATGCGCTGCACCTGCCCGACTTCGCCGGGATCCTCGCCCGGCCGGACCTCTGGGGCGCGCTCGTGGTCGTGGTCGTCACCTTCACCTTGATCGACGGCGTCGAATCGGTGGCCAGCGTCAAGGCGGTCGATCGGCTCGATCCCTGGCGGCGCGTCTCCGATCCCAACAAGACCTTGCGGGCGATGGGCGTGTGCAACCTCTGCTCGGGCATGCTCGGCGGGCTCACGATCATCCCCAACGCCGTGCCCTCGCGCGCCAACATCGACGCCGGCGCCCGCACGCTCTGGTCGAACCTGTTCAGCGGCCTGTTCCTGCTCCTGTTCACGCTCGCCCTGCCCTGGCTCTTGGCGCGGATCCCGCTCGCCGCGATCGCCGGCATCCTGATCTACATCGGCTGGCGGCTGTGCGAGCCGGCGCTCTTCGCCCGGATGCTCGCCCTCGGCCTCGACCGGTTCATCGTCTTCGTCGGCACGGTCGTGGCGATCTTGATGACCGACCTCCTGGTCGGCATGCTGATCGGTATCGCGATCGAGCTCGTCCTCTTGGTCTATCTCCTGATGCCGTCCTTCCGCTACGTGCTCACCGGCCGGCTCGAGCTCGGCACGGCGATGGGGCTCTTGGCGCGCAATTTCGCGGGCCTGTTCAAGAGCCCGGTGATCAAGGCGCGGATCGAGGGCGAGGGCCCGGACCGGACACACGTTTTAACCCTGGGCTCGCTCGTGGGCTTCAACCTCCTGCCGTTCGAGAAGACGGTGAAGACGATCCCGGCGCGGGAGGCGCTCACGCTCCGCTTCACCGAGTCGGCACGGATCGTCGACCACACCGCGGTCGAGTTCCTCCAGCATCTCGAGGAGGAGGCGGCGACCGCCGACCGCCGCTTCGCGATCGAGGGCCTCGAGAGCTTCTTCCGCTTCTCCCCGCACCCGGCCGCGACCCGGATGCAGGACACCCGGATCGGCCAGGTCCGTGCCGAGCGCGACGCCCGCGCCCGCGAGATGGCCGAGCTCGCCGCCCGCCTCGGCCTCGCCTTCGAGGGCGAGACGCGCGCGACCATCAACCGCTGGGACTTCGTCTATCTCCGCCGCGGCGAGCAGCGGCAGGACACCAACATCTTGACCGGTGCTTGGGGCGACGGCCGGATCCGGATCGTCGATTACGGCCACACCGCCGCACCCGACTACCACGTCGTCCACCGCCATACGCTCCTGATCTTCGAGCCGGCCGAAGGTGCGCCGCGCGAGCCCGATCTCGTGATCACGCCGGGCCATTACATGGAGCGCTACATGACCCTCCTCGAGGAGCGGTCGAGCGCCGACCTGCCGCCGCCGCATCGGCTCTACCTGCCGCCCGGCCTGCCCGGCGAGGCGCTGCGGATCCCCGCGGCCTGGCGCGCCGCGCTCGCCGAGCTCGGTCCGCTCTACATCGAGCGGCGGCGCGGTGCCGTGCTCCTCTTCGCCCCGTTCCGGGCCCTCGAGCCGATCGAGCGGGTGGAAGCACTCACCCGCGCGTTCGAGGCGGAGCGGCGCGCCGCTGCGGCCTGACCCGTGGCTGCCGGCAGGGCGAGCGGCGCGCTGCCCGGCCGAGCGAGCCGATCGTCCAGCCGGCCGAACTAGCCGCGCGAGGTGGGACGGAGCGCGGCGATCGCCCGGGCGTAGGGTGGCCGGCCGAAGACCGCCGAGCCCGCGACCAACACGGAGGCCCCGGCCTCGATCACGAGCGGGGCGGTTTCCGGGGTGATCCCGCCGTCGACCTCGATCCGGATCGGCCGCTCGCCGATCATGGCCTTGACCCTACGGATCTTGTCGAGCTGGGCGGCGATGAATTTCTGGCCGCCGAAGCCGGGGTTGACGGTCATCACGAGGACGAGGTCGATCTTGTCGAGCACGTAGGCGACCGCGGATTCCGGGGTCGCCGGGTTCAACGACACCCCGGCGGCCTTGCCGAGCCCGCGGATCACCTGGAGCGTGCGGTCGAGATGCGTGCAGGCCTCGGCGTGGACGATGATCCGGTCGGCACCGGCCTTGGCGAAGGCTTCGAGATAGGGATCGGCCGGCGCGATCATGAGGTGCGTGTCGAAGCACTTCGGCGAATAGGGCCGGATCGCCTTCACCACGTCCGGCCCGAAGGTGATGTTCGGCACGAAATGGCCGTCCATCACGTCGAGATGGATCCAATCCGCCCCGGCCTCGTCGACCGCACGGACCTCCTCGCCGAGCCGAGCGAAGTCGGCGGAGAGGATCGAGGGAGCGATCAGGACCTCGCTCGTCACGCGGCTTCCTCCTCGAGGTGGGCGGTCGGCACTCGGCCGGCGCCGGACTGCTCGGGTACGATCGGCCGCCGATCCGCGATCGTCGAGCCCCGGCTGCGGCCCGCGACGAGCGGGACGTCCCGCCGCAGCCGCGCCCGGTGGATCGGACGGAAGGCTCAGGCGGCCTTGGCGCGGGCCTGGACGATCGTCGGGTCGAGCTCGCCCGCGGCGTAGCGCTTGGCCATCGCCGACAGCGGCAGGGGCTTGATCTTCGGCGCTTGGCCCGCGGTGCCGAACTCCTCGAAGCGCTGCGCGCAGAGCTTGGTGAGGGCGGCCATCGCGGGCTTGAGGAAATTGCGCGGGTCGAACTCGCTCTTCTTCTGCATCGCCACGCGGCGGAACTCGGCGGTCATGGCGATCCGGCAGTCGGTGTCGATGTTCACCTTGCGCACACCGTGCTTGATGCCGAGCTGGATCTCCTCGACCGGCACGCCCCAGGTCTGCGGCATCTCACCGCCGAACTCGTTGAACAGATCCTGCAGCTCCTGCGGGACCGAGCTCGAGCCGTGCATGACGAGATGCGTGTTCGGCAGCCGCTCGTGGATCGCCTTGACGACGTCCATGGCGAGGATGTCGCCCGTGGGCTTGCGCTTGAACTTGTAGGCACCGTGGCTCGTGCCGATCGCCACCGCGAGCGCGTCGACGCCGGTCGCGGCCACGAATTCGCGGGCCTGGTCCGGGTCGGTCAAGAGCTGCTTCTTGTCGAGCTTGCCGGTCGCCCCGTGGCCGTCCTCGGCCTCGCCCTCGCCGGTCTCGAGCGAGCCGAGACAACCGAGCTCGCCCTCGACCGAAACCCCGACCCAGTGCGCCATCTCGACCACCCGGCGGGTGACGGCGACGTTGTACTCGTAGGAGGACGGAGTCTTGCCGTCCTCCTCGAGGCTGCCGTCCATCATCACGCTCGTGAAGCCGTGCTGGATCGCCGAGAGGCAAGTGGCGGGCTTGTCGCCGTGGTCGAGGTGCAGGCAGACCGGGATCTCGGGCCAGGTCTCGACCGCGGCCTTCACCATGGCCGCGAGGATGGTGTCGCCGGCATAGGCGCGCGCGCCGCGCGAGGCCTGCAGGATCACCGGGGAAGCGGTCTTGGCGGCCGCCTCCATGATCCCGCGCAGCTGCTCCATGTTGTTGATGTTGAAGGCCGGCACCCCGTAGCCCTGCTCGGCGGCATGGTCGAGGAGCTGGCGCAGCGTGACGAAGGCCATGGATCCCTCCCGATGGTCAGGCGGCGCGAGCGAGCCCGAGCTTGCGCTCGGCCAGGCCCACGAGCGCATCCGTGGTGATGCCGTAGTGACGGAACAGGTCGGCGGCCGGGGCGGAGGCGCCGAAGTCGCGCACCGCGACCACGTCCTCTTCGCCCGCGACGTAGCGGGCCCAGCCGAAGGGCGAGGCCGCCTCGATCGCGATCCGCGGTGCCGCGCCCAGGACCGCGGCCCGATAGGCCGCCGGCTGGGCGTCGAACAGCTCGAAGCAGGGCAAGGAGGCGACCGCGGTCGGCACGCCCCGGGCCTGCAGCCGCTCGCGCGCCTCGAGGGCCAGGTGGACCTCCGAGCCGGTCGCGAGGATCGTGAGCGCGCGCGCCCCACCTTCCGCCTCGGCCAGGACGTAGCCGCCCTTGGCGCAGAGGTTCTCGCCCACGGGCTCGGTGCGCACCGCCGGCAGGTTCTGGCGCGTCAAGGCGAGGATCGAGGGGGTCTTGCGCTGGGTGAGGGCCACCTCCCAGCACTCCGCCGTCTCGACCGCATCCGCCGGCCGGAACACGAGGAGGTTGGGGATCGCGCGGAGCGACGGCAGATGCTCGACCGGCTGGTGGGTCGGCCCGTCCTCGCCGAGACCGATGCTGTCGTGGGTCATGACGTAGACGACGCGCAGCCCCATCAGGGCCGAGAGCCGGATGCTGTTGCGGCAATAGTCGGAGAAGACGAGGAAGGTGCCGCCATAGGGCACGAGCCCCTTGTGCAAGGCGATCCCGTTCATGACCGCGGCCATCGCGTGCTCGCGCACGCCGTAATGGACGTAGCGGCCGTCGAACGCGCCGGGGCGGATCGGCTTCGTGGCCTTGGTGATCGTGTTGTTCGAATGGGTCAGGTCGGCCGAGCCGCCCACGAGTTCGGGCACCGCTTCGGTCAAGGCCTCGAGCGCCGCTTCCGAGGCATTGCGGGTGGCGAGCGTGGGCTTGCTCGCGAAGAGCTTCGCCTTGTGGGTGGCGATCGCCGCTTCGACCTCGGCTGCGATCTCGCCCGAAATCGCCTTGACGAACGCGGCACGGAGCGCGGCCGGCTCGGCCTCGAGCCGGGCCTTCCAGGCGGCGCGCGCCTCGGCACCCTTGCGCATCGCGGCCCGCCAGGCGGCGTAGACCTCCTCGGGGATCACGAAGGGCGGGTGCCGCCAGCCGAGCCGCTCGCGGGCGGCGGCGACCTCCGCGGCACCCAGGGGCGCGCCGTGGGTCGATTCGCTGCCCTGCTTGTTGGGGGCGCCGAAGCCGATGATCGTCTTGCAGGCGACGAGCGAGGGCCGCGGGTCGGCCTTCGCCTCGGCGAGGGCTGCGGCCACCGCTTCGGGATCGTGGCCGTCGACCGCGAGGGTGTGCCAACCGTAGGCGGCGAAGCGGGCCCGGACGTCCTCGCTGGTCGCGAGCTTGGTGGGCCCGTCGATCGAGATGCCGTTGTCGTCGAACAGCACGATCAATCGGCCGAGCCCGAGATGGCCGGCGAGCGCCCCCGCCTCGTGGCTGATCCCCTCCATGAGGCAGCCGTCGCCGGCGATGACCCAGGTCCAGTGGTCGACCAGCTCCTCGCCGAAGCGGGCCGCCAGCATCCGCTCGGCCAGCGCCATGCCGACCGCGTTCGCGAGCCCTTGGCCGAGCGGCCCCGTGGTCGTCTCGACCCCGGGCGTGTGGCCGTATTCGGGATGGCCCGGGGTGAGCGAATGGAGCTGCCGGAACCGCTCGATCTGGCCCATGTCCATCTTCGGGAAGCCCGTCAGATGGAGGAGCGCGTAGAGGAGCATCGAGCCGTGCCCGGCGGAGAGCACGAAGCGATCGCGGTCGGGCCAATCGGGGTCGGCCGGGTCGACGGTGAGGAACCGGGTCCAGAGCACGGTAGCCACGTCCGCCATGCCCATGGGCATGCCCGGGTGGCCGCTCTTGGCCTTCTCGACCGCGTCCATGGCGAGTGCCCGGATGGCGTTGGCCATGGTGCGGAGATCGACGGTGCCGCTCATGCGCTCTCGTCCTCGCTCGGCTCGGGTCTCAGCGGGCACGCCGCGCGCGCTCGACGAGATGCAGGATCAAGGGCGTCAAGATGAGCTGCATCGCCAGGTCCTGCTTGGGGCCGGGGATCACGATGGAGTTCGCGCGCGACATCCAGCTGCCCTGGATCATCGAGAGCAGATAGGGAAAGTCGATCCCCCGGGGGTTGCGGAAGCGGATCACCACGACCGATTCGTCGGCCGTGGGGATCCAGCGGGCGATGAACGGGTTGGAGGTGTCGACCACCGGCACCCGCTGGAAGTTGATGTCGGTCTCGGTGAACTGCGGGCAGATGTAGCGGACATAGTCCGGCATCCGCCGGAGGATCGTGTCGGTCACCGCCTCGGTGGTGTAGCCGCGCGCCGCCCGATCGCGATGGATCTTCTGGATCCACTCGAGATTGATGACCGGCACGACCCCGATCTTGAGGTCGGCATGGCGGGCGATGTCGACTTTGTCGGTCACCAGCGCGCCGTGCAGGCCCTCGTAGAAGAGCAGATCGGTGTCGCTCGGCAACGGCTCCCAATCGGTGAAATGGCCGGGCGGAACGCCGTAGAGTTCGGCCTCGCGGTCGTCGTGCACGTAATGGCGGGTCCGGCCGGTCCCGCTCGCGCCGTACTCGGCGAACACCGCCTCGAGCTCCTCGAGGAGATTGGCCTCGACGCCGAAGTGGCTCAGGTGGAAATTGCCGCGCTTGGCCGCCTCGGCCATCGCCTCGCGCATCTCCTGCCGGTTCCACCGGTGGAACGCGTCGCCCTCGATCCAGGCGGCCTTGATCCCCTCGCGGCGGAAGATCTGCTCGAAGGTGTGCTTGACCGTGGTGGTCCCGGCCCCGGAGGACCCGGTGACCGAAATGATCGGATACCGAACCGACATGCCCGCCTCCCCCTGCTGCGTCGCGGCCACTCAGGGCCCGGACTTGAACAGGCCGCGCTGACCGAAGAGCGGCCGCTGGCCGGCCGGCGGGACGCTCGAATGGTGCAAGCGGGTCACCCGCTCGACCATCTCGCGACTGCCGAAGATCAGCGGCGTCCGCTCGTGCAGCGCCTTGGGCGCGAGCTCGAGGATCGGGTGGTAACCATCGGTCGCGAGGCCGCCGGCCCGCTCGATCAAGAGAGCGATCGGGAAGGCCTCGTAAAGGAGCCGCAAGCGACCGTGCTCGTAGCCCCGCCGGGCGTCGCCCGGATAGAGGAAGATCCCGCCCTTGACCAGGATCCGATAGAGGTCGGCCACCACGGCCGCCACCCAGCGCATGTTGTAATCCGCGCCGAGCGGGCCGGTGGCGCCGGCCAGGCACTCCTCGATGAAGGCCCGGACCGGCAACGTCCAGTGCCGGGCGTTGGAGGCGTTGATCGCGTACTCGCGGCGCGCCTCCGGCACCTGCACCCCGCTGCGCTGCAGCACGAACCGGCCGGTGCGCGGGTCGAGCGCGAAGATGTCGACCCCCGCGCCGAGGGTCAGCACGAGGGCCGTGAACGAGCCGTAGACCACCACGCCGGCGGCGAGCTGGCGGTCGCCGCGGACGAGGAAGCTCGCCTCGCCGGAGCCGGCCGCCGGCAGGATCGAGAACAGCGCCCCCATCATCGAAGCCTGGTCGATGTTCGCCGAGCCGTCCAGCGGGTCGAGGGCGACGGCGAGCGGCGCGCCGGGCGTGAGCTCGAGGACGTGGTCGAGCTCCTCCGAGGCGAGCCAGGCGACCGGTGCGGCCGCGAGCCTCTCCTCGAAGAGCGCCTCCGCCCGCACGTCCAAGGCCTTCTGGCCGGTGCCGTCGCGGCTCTCGGCCACGACCTCGGCCATGTCGCCGGCCAACGGCCCGAGCCGGACGAGCTCGGAGAGCTCGCCTGCGGCCCGCGCCAGGGCCGCGACCGTGGCGGCGATCGGCGGCCGCTCCGGGCCGCCCGATGCCCAGCGATCGAGATAGTCGGCGAGTGTCGTCATGGTCGGCGCGCCCCCTGCCCCGGGGCGATCGCGCGGCTCGCTCGGCCCGCGCGACCTCCGCGGATGTTGGTCACGGATAACGCTTGAGCGCGCCCGTGCCAGACTCTATTTTTTGTCGCTAATGAAAGAAAAACTACAGGGCTTCCCGCGCCGCACCTCGCTCCGCCAGCTCCGAGCGTTCGGCGCGTACGTCAAGGCCGGCTCGGTCAGCGCCGCCGCCGAAGCCCTCGGCCTCACCCCACCGGCCGTGAGCCAGCAGCTCAAGCTTTTGGAGGAGGCGCTCGGCGGCGTGCCGTTGACCGTGCGCGAGCGCGACGGTGTGCGACCGACCGAGGCCGGCGAGGAGGTGCTCTTGGCCCTCGGCCGGATCGAGGCGGCGCTCGCCGAATGTGCCGATGCGGTCGCGGCGATCGCCGGGGTCGACCGCGGCACGGTCGCCGTCGGCGTGGTCAGCACCGCCAAATATTGGGCACCCTTCGCGCTCGCCGCCTTCCAGCGACATCATCCCCGGGTCGAGCTCAAGGTGCGGGTCGGCAACCGCACCCAGATCATCAAGGCGCTCGCCGCCTTCGAACTCGACCTCGCGATCATGGGCTACCCGCCCGACGATCAGCCGCTCGAGCGGGCGAGCATCGGCGCGCATCCCCACGTGATCGTCGCCCCACCCGATCATCCGCTGGTCGGCCGCCCCTCCCTCCCGGTCGCGGTGCTCGCCCACGAGCGGTTCTTGCTGCGCGAGCCGGGCTCCGGCACGCACGCCATTTTGCGGCGGCTGTTGGAGTCGGCCGGCATCGCGGTCGCGGGTGACGCCATCCTGCTCCCCGGGGCGACCGAGATCGGCTCGAACGAGAGCATCAAACAGGCGGTGATGGCCGGCATGGGGATCGCGCTCCTCTCGGCCCACACCGTCGCGAGCGAGGTGCAGGACGGCCGGCTCGCCGTCCTCGACGTCGAGGGCATGCCGATCGTGCGGACCTGGTACGTGGTCCGCCGGTCCGACCGGCGCGCGCTGCCGGCGGCCCAGGCCCTTTGGCAGCACATCGTCCGCGAGGGACCGGCCTTCCTGCCGCGCCTGCCGGAGCCGCTCGGGGCGATCCGCTCCGCCCCCTAGATCGCGGGCGGCAGCTCGCCGCGCGCGAGCGCCCGCACCCGGCCGACCGCGGCCTCGAGCCGCAGCAGATCCGGCTCGCGCGAGAGCCGATGGTCGCCGTCCTCGACGACCTCGAGCGTCACTTTCGCCCGCACCAGCCGCTCGATCAGCGCGAGCGAGAGGGAGAGCGGCACGTCGCGGTCCTGCCGGCCGTGCAGGATGTGGACCGGGCAGGCGAACGGCAGGTCACGATCGAGCAGCTCGTGGACGACCGACTCCTCGACGAACCGCCGGGTGAGCGGCAAGGGCTCGCCGTACTCGGAAGGGAGGAGGACGACCCCCTCCCGCTCCAGCGCCTGCCGCTCGGCCGGGCTCAACGCCGGCAGCAGGAGCCGGCGGGGGAAGTCGGGGGCCGGGGCCACGAGGACCATGCCGGCGAGGCGTTCGGGCCGGGCGAGGCCCGCCAGCAGCGCCTGCCAGCCGCCCATCGAGGAGCCGACCAAAAGGAACGGGCCCTGCACCACGCGGTCGAGGACGAGGAGCGTGTCTTCGTGCCAATCGCCGATGGTCCCCTCCTCGAACCGGCCCGAGGAGGCGCCGTGGCCGCGATAGTCGAAGCGGGTGTAGGCCCAGCCGCGCGCGCCGGCGAGCTCGGCGAGCCGGCTCGCCTTGGTCCCGCGCATGTCGGAGCGCAGGCCGCAGAGGAAGACGATCTCGGGCCCCTCGCCCGGCAGCCGGAGGTAGGCGATCCGCCGGCCCGGCTCGGGCTCGAGGTAGGAAGGCTCGCCGTCCATCGCTCCCGCTCGCCTTGTGCTGCGCTTCCGTTCTGCTAGCAGGGCGCGGCCGCCGGAGCGAGCCGGGCCGGTCCCGCGGCGGCGCCCTCCCACGCGCGGGGTCGAGGCCGATTGAGCGAAACGCCTGTGCGAGCCGGGCCCGAGGAGCCCACGGCCCTTTTGGTCGCGACCGCCCTCGCGGCCGACAGCGTGAGCCGCCGGACGGTGGAATATTGCCGGACCTTGCGGGCCGCCGGCTGGCGGCCGCTCGTCGCCGCGCCGGACGGGCCGCTCGCCCCGGCGATCGGCCGCGTGGGCGGCCGACTCGTCGAGCTCGCCCTCGATTCCCGCGGCCCCTGGTCCCGTTGGTGGGCCGCCCACCGTCTC
>JAILZQ010000112.1 GCA_023512415.1 Geminicoccaceae bacterium
CCGCCTGGGGCATGCTGCGCAGCGACACCGGTCCAGGCGAGGCGAGCGCTGCGCCGGCGGCTCGAGTGGCCGCCCGGAACGAACCGGGCCCTTCGGGCGAGCCGCCCGCGTGGAGCCTCGAGCAGCCGATCGGCGGTCCGGTCGCACGGCCCCGTTCGCGCGCGCCCGACGGCGAGCCCGCCGCTTCCGCCGCGAGCGCGACCGGGGACTCGCCCCGCGCTCGCGCGCGGTCGGCGGCGCCCGACCCGGCTCCGTCGCCGCCCACGGTGACCGCGGAGGGGGCGCGCGCGCCGGTCCCGACCCGGCCCGGAGCGGAGCCCGTCGGGACCACCGCGATGGTCGTGCCGAGCCGGCCCCTCGCGGGGGAAGCCCGCACCGCCGCGGCCGAGCCGAGCACCGAGCCCGAGCGCCGGCCGAACGACGCGGTCGTCTTGACGGCGGTGCGGGTCGCGGACCCGGCCGAGCCGGAGCCCTCGGCCGGTGGAGAGGGGCCGGTGTTGCGCGCGGCTGCCGCCTCCGGGGAGGATACCCGTCGGGTCGCGGCGGGGGACTCGCTCGCCTCGCTGCCCGCGGCGCCGCCGAGCGCGGCGCGAGCGCTGCCGGCGGTGCCGATCGAGCCCGCTCGCGGCGGCGATTGGGTGGTCGAGCTCGGTGTCGTGGCCGACGGGGAAGAGGGCCGCGCGCGCTGGCGCGAGCTGCGTCGGACCCACGGCGACGTGCTCGCGGGCGTGGCTCGGCTCGGCGGCGACGCGGGGGGCGGCCCGCTCCTCGCGGGCCCGTTCGCCGACCGGGCCGAGGCCGAGCGCGCCTGCGCGCGCCTGGCGGCTGCGACCGCGTGTCGGGTGAGCCGGCTCTGAGCCGGGGTGGCCTTGCCCGCGAGCCGAGGCCGTGCCACCCGGGCGGGCGCGTTCGGATCCTGCGAGGAGGTCGGCCAAGTGGCAGGGCAGGAATTTGCCGAGGGGTTCCGGTTCCCGCCGGGCTTCCTTTGGGGGGCCGCGACCGCGGCCCACCAGGTCGAGGGCGACAATCGGGCCTCCGACTGGTGGGCCGCGGAGGAGAGCGGTCGCCTGCCGCACCGCTCCGGCCGGGCCTGCGACCATCTCCGCCGCTACGAAGCCGATTTCGACTTGGCCCGGGCCTTCGGGCACAACGCCCACCGCCTTTCGCTCGAATGGAGCCGTCTCGAGCCCGAACCCGGCCTCCGCGACGAAGCGGCCTTCGGCCATTACGAGCGCGTCCTCGAAGCCTTGCGGGCGCGCGGGCTCGAGCCCGTGGTCACCCTGCACCATTTCACCGCCCCCCGCTGGTTCGCCGAGCGCGGCGGCTGGCTGGCCGCGGACGCCCTCGACCGCTTCGCCGCCCACTGCGACGCGGTGGTCGAACGGTTCGGTTCGCAGATCCGCTGGTGGATCACCGTCAACGAACCCACGGTGCTCGCCAAGCACGGCTGGGTGACGGGCGACTGGCCGCCCTTCGTCCGCGGCCGCTGGGACCTCGCTTTCCGGGTGATCCACCGGCTCTGCGCCGCGCATCGCCGCGCCTATCGGCGGATCCACGCGAGGGTCCCGGGCGCGCTCGTTTCCTTCGCCCACAGTATTCCCTGGATCGAGCCCTGCGATCCATCCAGGACCTTCGACCGGCTGGCGGCCCGGCTGCGCACCGCCTTCCTGGTCGATTGGTGTTTCGGCCGGGTCCGCGAGGCCGGGCGGCTGTTGCTCGACTACGTGGCGGTCAATTACTACACGCGCAGCATCGTGCGCTGGCGGCCGCGCGGCCGGGCGCTCCTGTTCGGCGTCGACTGTCACGAGCCCCATCACGGGCCCCGCCTTTTCGACGATCTGGACCAGGAGCTGTGGCCCGAGGGCCTTCTGCAGGTCCTGCGCCGCTGCGCGCGTCTCGGCCTGCCCGTCCTGGTCACCGAGAACGGCATCGCCACGACCGACGACGGGCTGCGGCTCGCGCATTTGCGCGGCCATCTCGAGGCCCTCGCCCGAGCCCTCGCCGAGGGCGTCGAGCTGCGCGGCTATCTCCACTGGTCGCTCATGGACAATTTCGAGTGGGCCAAGGGGACGACCGCTCGCTTCGGCCTCGCCGCCACCGACTTGGCGACCCTCGAGCGGCGGCCCCGGCCGGCCATGCGGCTCCTGGCCGAGGTCGCGCGGACCGGCCGGCTCGCACCCACCGGCTCGGAGGTCCCGTCCGCGTGAAGCCGGTCGACATCGCCGAACTCGGCGCGGAGCCGCTGCCGGAAGCCGAGGTCGTGGTGGTCGGGGCGGGTGCGGCGGGGATCACGATCGCCCTCGAACTCGCTCGGCTCGGCCGCGAGGTGCTGCTGCTCGAGGGCGGCCGGGAGGCACCCGACCCGCGGCTCCAAGCGCTCCACGAGTTCGACTGCGTCGGCCGGCCGATGCGGCCGAATTACCTGCCGCGGCTGCGCCAGCTCGGCGGCACCTGCAATCTCTGGTCCGGGCGCGCGATGCGCTTGTTGCCCGAGGATCTGCGGCCGCGCTCCGCGGTTCCGGACGGCGCTTGGCCGATCGAGCCGGCCGAGCTCGAGAGCCTCTATCTCGAAGCCGAGCGGATCCTGGGGCTGCCCGGGCCCGGCGCCTTCGCGGCCGAACGCTGGCTCGCCGCGGCGAGCCCGGCCGAGCGGGCGCTGCTCGCGAGCGGCCGGCTCGTGCCCAGGGTCTCGCTCTGGGCGGTGCGGCCGCGCCGCTTCGCCCGGGATTTCGCGGCCGAGATCCGGCAGAGCCCGCGCATCCGGGTCCTGTTGGGGGGCCAGGCGATCGGTCTGCGCGAGACGGCCGAAGGTGGCCGGGTCGAGGCCGTGCGCCTGCGCACGCTCGAAGGCCGCGACCTCGAGGTGCGGGGCCGGGCGATCGTGCTCGCCTGCGGTGGCCTCGAGAACGCCCGGCTCCTGCTGCTCTCGACCGACCGACGGCCGGAGGGGCTCGGCAACGGCTCCGGCCTCGTGGGCCGCTTCTTCATGGACCATCCGCGGGCGGTCTGGGGTCGGGTCGAGCTCGCGCCCGGGGCGGTGATGCGGATCCTGCTCGGCCGCCCGGTGCCGGGTGGCAAGGTCCAGCTCGGGCTCGCCGCCGCGGCTTCGATCCGCGCCGAGCGGGGCTTGCTGCACCACTATGTGACGCTCGAGAGCGAGCAGTCCTCCTACGCGCGCGAGCAGTACGACGTCGCCGTGCAGGTGGCGAAGCGCCTGCTCCGCCGGGGGCACGCCGGCGGCCGCCTCGACCTGCGCGGTGTGCTCGCCGGGCGTACCCCGGACCTCCTCTATCTGTTGACCCCCAAGGAGATCCTGCCGCACTGGGCGTACCGGCTCCTCTGGTCGGCGCGCGAGCGACTGCCGCGGCAGCCGAGGGTCGAGCGGTTCGTCCTCGTGCATTTCTGCGAACAGCCGCTCGATCCCGAGAGCCGGGTGACGCTGTCCGACCGCCGGGACGCGCTCGGGGCGCCCGTGCTGCGCCTCGATTGGCGGATCCAGCCCGAAGTCGTGCGCGGGATGGAGGTGCTCGCCGGCCTGCTCGGCGAGGAGCTCGCGCGCACCGGCCTCGGGCGGCTCTTGCCGGACGCGGGCGAACCGCGCTTCACCGACGCCTCGCACCACATGGGCACGACGCGCATGGGCACCGACCCGCGCCGGAGTGTGGTCGACCCGTGGGGCCGGGTTCACGGTGTGGCCAATCTCTGGCTCGCCGGGAGCTCGATCTTCCCGAGCGGCGGCCACGCCAACCCGACGCTCACGATCCTGGCCCTCGCGCTCCGCCAAGCCCGCCACCTGGCCTCGAACCTCTCGTCCCTTTGACGGTCCGGGGCCATTCGGGACCCCGGTTGCTTCGGGAGACGAATTCGACCGCTGCGACCGGACGATCCGGCCGTCGGCCGGGCCTCCTGCAACGGGGCCGGCCTCGGTCTCCGGTGCCGCGGCGCGGCCACAGCCGAGGGCGCGGGTCCTGCTCGGGACGGCGTCCGGGCTCGGCTGGGGTGGCCTGCTCTCGACCGGGCGCGACCTCGGTTCGGACGCGAGTCGGCACGCCTAGGCGTCCGGGCGCCGGATCGCGATGGCGACACGGCGCAGGAGTCGAGGCCGTGCGCCGACGCGACGAGCCTTCCGATCCCGATCGCGGAGGCTCCGGGTGCCGACCCCGCCGGAAGGGGACGGGCCCGACTGCGACCGGTCGGTGAGGCTCGCGGTCGGCGAGCCGGGCGCTGCCGCCACACGCCGCCGAGCGACACGGTGCCGATCGAGGCCACCCCCGCCACGAGCCCGATCCGAGCGCACTCGAGGGCGTCCCTTGCAATCCCATCGTTCGTCCGGCCTTCGAGGGGGCGTCGTGCTCGTGCCGGGGGGCGATCGCCCGACGGCCCGCACACAATCGAGCAGGTCGTACGCGATCCAGGTGCTCCAAGGGCTCGGGGTGCCGTCCGGTCACCCGCCGGTGGGCGATCGGCACCGTCCCGGCGCGCAGGGGGCCACCCGTCTCGCCACGACAAGGGGCCCACGGTCGCGCCGCGTCGCCTGTTCGCGGCGCGACGTGCCGCGATCCGCGGCCGCGGGCGAAGACGTCGATCTCCACCGTCCTGGAGCGCGGGGGTGCTTCTGGATCGCCGAAACGAATGGCCTTCGGTCGCACTTCCCCCCGTGGACGGGCCGGCTCGCCGCGATGCGCGGCCGCGGGCGGAGACACGGCCGGGCCCCGCTTGCGACCGAGCCGCTCGCGAGGATGGAGAGCGCCGAGAACTCGAGCGGAGTCCACTCTCGGCACGCCCCGGCAGGCCGGTCGGGAGCCGAAGCGCTTGGAACGGTGCGGGCGATGCCGGGCCCGGCGAACGGACGACGGGCGTGCGAACCGACCCGCCTCGCGTGCCCTTCGATCGTCCCGGACGTCCTCGGCCGGCGGCGCGCCGCGCGCATCGGGAGGCTCGGGCCGCCACCACCTCGACCGGCGAGCCGACGCATCGATCCGCGATCCGGTACCGCCGCTCGAACACCGACCGCTCAGTCGAGCTCGAACCGATCCTTGTAGTCACGCTTCAACGAGGGATCCTGCCGTTCCTTTTCGAGCCAGCAATTGCCGACCACGAGCCGCTCGATCTCGGTACCCATGAAGCAACGGAAAGCGTCGGTCGGCGTGCAGACGATCGGCTCGCCGCGCACGTTGAAGCTCGTGTTGACGATCACCGGGCAGCCGGTGCGCTGCTTGAAGGCTTCCAGCAACCGCCAATAGCGCGGGTTGGTTTCGCGGTGCACGGTCTGGATCCGCGCCGAATAGTCGACGTGGGTGACCGCGGGGATCTCGGAGCGGACGACGTTGAGCTTGTCGATCCCGAACAGTGCCTTTTCCTCCTCGGTCATCGCCCGCCGCCGCCGCGGCACCACGTCGGCGACCAGCAACATGTACGGGCTGTCGGTGTCGAGTTCGAACCAATCGGCGACGTCCTCGCGTAGCACCGACGGCGCGAAGGGGCGGAAGCTCTCCCGGTACTTGACCTTGAGATTGAGCAGCTTCTGCATGGTCGGTGAGCGGGCGTCGCCGAGGATCGAACGTGCACCGAGCGCCCGCGGCCCGAATTCCATGCGACCTTGCATCCAGCCCACGGCCTTGCCTTCGACCAGCGCGTCGGCGGTCGCGGTCACGACCTCGTCGTCCTCCAGCACCTCGTAGCGGGCCCCGCAGGCGTCGAGCTGGCGGCGGGTCTCGGCGAGGTCGAACTCCGGCCCGAGATAAGCACCGTGCATGCCGTCCAAATGGCCGTTCGGCGGGCATTTCGGCCGGTCGAGGAACTGGTGCCAGCAGGCGAGCGCGGCACCCAGTGCCCCGCCCGCGTCGCCGGCCGCCGGCTGGATCCAGATCCGCTCGAAGCAGCCGTCCTTGAGCAGCTTGCCGTTGGCCACACAGTTGAGCGCGACGCCGCCTGCGAGGCAAAGGTTGCGCTCGCCGGTTTCCCGGGCGATCGACCGGCCGAGCTTGAGGACCACCTCCTCCGTCACCTTCTGGATGGAGGCCGCCAGGTCCATCTCCCGCTGGGTGAGCAAGGCCTCCGGGCTGCGCGGCGGTCCGCCGAACAAACGATGGAACTTCTCGTTCGTCATCGTCAGGCCGGTGCAATAGTCGAAGTAGGAAAGGTCGAGACGGAACGAGCCGTCTTCTTTGATGTCGATCAGGTTATTCGTGATCAGGCCCGCATATTTCGGCTCTCCGTAGGGAGCGAGCCCCATGACCTTGTATTCACCGCTATTGACCTTGAAGCCGGTATAGTAGGTGAAGGCGGAATAGAGGAGGCCGAGGGAGTGGGGAAAGTGGATCTCCTTGAGAATCCGCAGCGCGTTGCCCCGGCCGAGGCCGAGCGAGGTGGTGCACCACTCGCCGACGCCGTCCATGGTGAGGACGGCGGCGCGATCGAAGGGCGAGGGGTAAAAGGCCGAGGCAGCGTGGCTCAAATGGTGTTCCGTGAAGAGCAGCGAGCCGTTCCACCGCTCGCCCCCGGGCAGCCGCCGGAGCTCGTCGACGAGCATGCTCTTCTGGAAGAGCTTTTCCTTGACCCAGATCGGCATGGCGACGCGGAAGGAGCGGAATCCGCGCGGCGCCATCGCCAGGTAAGTCTCGAGCAGCCGCTCGAACTTGAGGAACGGCTTGTCGTAGAAGACCACGTGGTCGACGCCGCCCATGTCGCAGCCGGCCGCCTCGAGGCAGTAACCGATCGCTCGGGCGGGAAAGCCCGGATCGTGTTTCCTGCGGGTGAAGCGCTCCTCTTGGGCGGCCGCGACGATATCCCCGTCGACCACGATCGCAGCCGCGCTGTCGTGGTAAAAGGCGGAAATGCCGAGGATGCGCATCGCCACTCCGCTCCCGGGCTCAGAACAAAGTGTAAATGAAGGGAGCTACCGCACTACCCTTGGTCAGCACCACGAGACCGCCGAACAGCACGCTCATCAGGAGAATGGGCAGCAGCCAGAACTTCTTGCGCTCGCGCATGAAGGCCCAGAGTTCGGCTAAAAAACTCATGGTCCCGCCCCTCAAAACTGGTTGCGCATGCTCTCGGGCGCGGGCCCCGGCGGCTCACGCGGGATCCAATAGCTCGTGGCTGAGGGATCGCGCCGCAGGCGCAAGAGGTCTTTGCCGCGCAGCCGAAGAACGAGCCCGATCGGCACCACGGTCGTGGCGTAGATCAGGAACATGACGATCGGGTTGACGATCTTGAACAAGAACAGCCCGAGGCGCAGCCAGGCTCGGTTGAGCGGGGCCAAGAGCGGCGGCCGCAGGAGCCCGAGGGCGACGAGCGCGGCACCGATCGACAGGAGCGCCCAAGCGAGCGCCGTCCAGCCGGTGACGAGGAACGCCTTGACGAGCGCCAGAGCGACGAGGATGCTACCCACCGTCAAGCCGAAGGCCCGATCCGTCGGTCCTTCGATCCGCTCGTCGCTCTCGATCCGTTCGTGAAAGTTGCGGGCCATCGTCTCTCCTCAGCGCGTGGCGGTGATCGCCGCCGACCCGGCCGCGGCTCGTGGCAGCTGTTCCGTGAGCCAGCCCTGGACGGCCTCGGCGAGGATCGCCTGGCCGGTCGGGTTCGGGTGGCCGTCGATCGCGAAATAGAGCGCGGGCCCGGCACGCGACGCCCGCGCCCTCAAGGCCTCGCCGAGATCGAGCGCGGGCACCCCGGCTTCGGCGAGCCGTGCCGCAACCGCGGCCGTGGGGCTCGTCGCGGTCTCGCCCAAGAGCGGGAGGTAGACCTCTTCTTTGGTCGGCATGAGCAGCACGAGCAATCGGCCGCCCCCGGCCTCGACCCGGTCGCGCAGCCGGAGAACCGCACCGAGGGTGCGATCGAGATCGGTCGGCTCGACGGCACCTGCCCGCGGCAGGACAAGCTGGAGCCGTTGGCCGTCCTCGAGCGCCAAGGTGCGACCGCGCGATCGCTGCGCCAAGGTCTTAGCCAGATCGGTTGCGAACCAGAAGAGGTAGGTGCGCTGCGCGAGGCCCAGCGGGCTCGCGTCCAACCAGCGATCGCCTTGCCCGCGGAAACGGCGGTAGGAGCCCGCGGCGCCCTGGTCGAGCCAGCGGGCGAACGCCCGATCGTCGTCCAGATCGTTGCCGGCGAACAAGCACAGCAGCACCGAAGAAGGCCGCAATTCCGCTCCGAACCGTTCCCAGATCCGTTCTTGCTGCAAGGGACCGCTGCCGATCAGGCCGAGATTGACGATTCCCGTTCCCGGCAGCCGCTGGCGCAGGAGCGCCACCCAATCGGCTCCGTCGTCGGCGCCGTAGCCGAACGCCATCGAATCACCGAGGACCACCAGGTGGGCCGGCTGTGGCCACGGCTCGGGGTTGCGGAAGCCTTTGGAGTCGAGGCGGAAACGGAAGTCGAGGTCGCCCCGCGCGATGCGTCCCTCGAGCCCCGGGCGGTAGAGGAAGCCGATCACGGGATCGTCGATCATGAGCGCGCGACCCTCGCTGTCGGTATCGCCCGCCACTTCGACCCAATGCACCCGGAGCCCCGCTTCCTCGCCGAGTAGGCCCGGGAAAAGCCGCAGCACGATCTCCAACAGCGCGAGGCAAACCACGCCACTCGCCGCCAACAGCGCGAGGTTCGCGAGGAGCTCCCGCAACCGGCTGCGCGGCCGCGCGCCAGCCGTCCCGGCTCCCTCGAACGCCTGCGGTGGCATGCCCGTCCTTCGCACTTCCGATCCGCCGTTTCTGCGGCCATCGTCCTGCCCGAGCGCAGGCGCTCCCGCAAGAGGACGGCAGCCGATCCGCTCGTCCCCGTGACGAGCTTCTACCATCACATGGGTTAACGAGACGTCAACGACGGACCGTTTCCGTCGACGATCCGTCGTCCTTCCGTTCGACGGGCTGCGGTCGCGTGATCGAGCGGCTGCGAGGTCGCCGCCGCATGCCGAAGGCGATCGGGACCCGCTCGATCGCGAAGCACGAACCGTGGCCCCGCGGCCTGCCCGAGGGTCGGCTCGGGCCGTGTTCGGGACGCTTCGGGCAGCGCTCCAAGGCCCGCGACGGCCCGGCAGGAGCGCCACGAGTGGGCGTTGCCGGCCACAATTCAACTTTTTGTTGAGGTGCCGCGGCCAAAGATCGGGTGGCACGCGACTCTCGCCGATGCCGATGATCCGGGAAAAAACGTTTGGCGGGAACGGCTTGGGGTGGTATCTTGAAATCGTGCGGCGATCTCGGGGCAACGCCGCGCGAGGGCGTCCGTCATCGTCGAGCGAGAGCCACCGGCCGCGAAAGGCCGAACCATGGAGGTATCGCTGCGATGATCGAGGGGGTCGCCGTGGGGAGCCCGGCCGCCGACCGGGCTGCAGGGTCGGTCGGCGCGGTCGGGGTCGAGCCCGGGAGCCGCCGGGACCGACGAGGAGGATCGGGGGCGGGGCTCGGCGCGGCCCTGTCCGCCACCTTCCTGGGCCTGCTCCTGGTCCGCTCGGCCGCCGAGGGAAGCGAGTTCGACCTGCGTGGGCCCGCGCCACCCGAGAGCGGCACGCCTCGCGAGGGCGATGCCGAGGTCTCGGTCGAGGGCGAGCCCCTTCGCCCCGCGGAGCCCGCCTCCGCGGCGATCGCCGCCGGCTCGGTGTTGACCGCCGGCGCGCTCATCGACACGGCCGTACTCACCCGGCTCGGTGGCGAGGCCCGATTCGACGAGCTGCCGCTGCGTCTCTTGCGGCCCGAGCCGGCAACCGTGCCGGTCGGGGGGGCGGCCGGGCAGGCCGCTCAGGGAGCGGCGCCGGTCACGATCGCACCGGCCGCGCCACCCGTGGCGGAGCCGCCCATCGCCGCGCCGCCCTCGCAACCCGAGGAGGACCTCGGGCCGATCGGCGAGGAAATCGTCGGTGGCGACGAGGACGAGGTGTTGGTGGGTGGCCCCGACGACGATCGGATCGACGGCGGCGGTGGCGACGACACGATCAGCGGCGGCCACGGGGACGACATGCTCGCCGGCGGCAGCGGGAACGACACGGTCGACGGCGGCCCCGGCCACGACGCGCTCGCCGGCGGCGCGGGTGACGACACCCTGCTCGGCGGGGACGGGCAGGACGTGCTGGACGGCGGCCCGGGTGACGACCGGCTCGACGGCGGGGCGGGCGACGACACGATGACCGGCGGCACGGGCGACGACACGGCCGTGATCGGCTCGCCGGGCGACCTCGTCTTCGAAGACCCCTGGGGGCCGGACGGTGGCGGCCGGGACACCCTCGTCGTGGCACCCGACTTCGGTGCCCAGCTCGAAAAGGCCTTTCCGACGCTCGCCAAGGGGGGCCTCGCGACCTTCATGATCGGCGATTCGGTCCTGGGCAGCCCGCCTGCCGGAGCGCCCGGCTTCAAGCAGCAAGTGGCGCCCAACGTGGAGAACGTGCGCTTGACCGGGTCGGAGGCCCATGCGGTCGTCGGCGACGCAGAGGCCAACGCCATCGAAGGCAACGACGCCGCCAACCTCCTCTGGGGCGGTGGTGGCGACGACCGCATCCGCGGCGGTGCCGGCCACGATCGCCTGTACGGCGGTCCCGGGGACGATCTGTTACTCGGCGATGCGGGCGACGATCTCCTCGACGGTGGCCCCGGTGACGATCTGCTCTACGGTGGCGGCGGGAACGACGTCTACGTCCTGGGTCTGGCGGAGCCGGGTGCCGATCGGATCTTCGATCGCGAGGGTGCCAACCGTATCCGGATCGACGGAGCCGACCCGTCTCGGCTCGTCGCACGGATCGAAGGCGACGATCTGCACCTCGCCTACGACGACCATGACCTGGCCGTCGTGGTCGGCCATCGCGGCCACGACGCGGCACTCGCGGGCATCGAGATCGATGGGCGGTCGTACGCACCGGCCGAATTCCTCCGGATCGTCGAGCCGCCGGCCGACGACCTGCTCGCTCCGTTCCTCGATCCGAGCGGGGGCGCGGCTTCGGTCGCGATCGACGGCGGGCCCGTGGCGGTGGCCGCCGCCGACCCGGGGCTCGCCGAAGCGTCGGCGTTGCCCGAGCTCTTTCCCGGCGCCGATCTGTGGGTGGGCGAGCCGCCCTCGCTCGAGACCGAGCCGGCACCGGCCACGGCCGACGAGGAGCGGCCGATCGCTGCGGCCGGCCGTTGAGGTTGGGAAGCCCGGTCGGCCGTTCGACGGTCCGGGCGGTGGTGGCCGGCGGGCTTCCCGCGCTCAACGCGACAGACGGAGCTTCGAGATCCGCTTGGCGATCTGCTGGAAGGTCGCCCGCAGCTCGGCGCCGGTCTCGGCGGTGAAGGCGTGCTCCGCGCTCGAGGCGCAGCGGCTCATCAAGTCGCGTGCCCGCGGGTCGTTGTGGATCTGGAAGCCGACCGTGAAGATCGTGATCCCGGTTCGTTTGATGGCCGTGCACAGAGCTTGCGCTTGATCGAAAGAGTGACCATTCGGCGCGTCGCAATTGATGTGGTTCTCCCGCGATCCACTACCCGTTGTCGAGGTCCGGCTGATCACACCGTTGCAGTAGCTGGAATTGTATTCGCCGTCGGTCATGAGCACGAGGATCTTTCGCGTGTCCGGATCGGCGTAGGAAGCCGGGACGCTCGTACCGGTCCACACACCGAAGTTCGGCGAGAGCGTGTACCAGCCCCAAGCGATGCCGACGTGCCCGGCGGTCGACCCGGACGCGACGAGGCTCGCAATGCGCGCGGTCAACAAGGTCCGATCGGTGGTGAGCGGCTGGATTTGGCTCGTCAGGCACGGGTTACCCGGTGCAGGGTAGTTGTAGCCGACCCGCGCCGTGGACGGCGGGGCGTCGGTGTAGGCATGGGGACCGATCCGCTCGCTCACACACGTGCTGACGGCGAAGGTTCGGTCGTTGTTGAAGACGTTCTTGAACGTGATGAAAGAGCAACCCGGCGTCGTGCAGGTACCGGCTCGGACGGGACCGCGAACCGTATCCGCCAGCGTGCCGACGTTGACGCCCATCGAGTAGGGCACGATCGCCACCTTGGAGTAGAACGGGGCTTGCAGGTCGCGGACGACGATGTTGACGAGGTCGGCGGCGGCGGCGCGGAGATCGGCGATCCGCGTCCC
>JAILZQ010000113.1 GCA_023512415.1 Geminicoccaceae bacterium
CCCCCTGGCCGAGCTCACGCACAAGCGGCGGCTGTCCGCCCTGGGGCCCGGCGGGCTCTCGCGCGAGCGCGCCGGGTTCGAGGTGCGCGACGTCCACACCTCGCACTACGGCCGCATGTGCCCGATCGAGACCCCCGAGGGGCCGAACATCGGCCTGATCTCCTCGCTGGCGACGTTCGCGAGGGTGAACGACCTCGGTTTCATCGAGACGCCGTACCGCGAGGTCAAGGACGGCGTCGTCACCCGGCGCATCCGGTTTCTCACGGCCGACGTGGAAGACCAGCACGTCATCGCCCAGGCGAACGCCGTCATCGACGCGGACGGCCGGCTGGTCGGCCCGCGCGTGGTCGCGCGTCACGGACACGAGAACAAGATGGTGCGGCCGGACGAGGTCGACTACGTGGACGTCTCGACCAAGCAGATCGTGTCGGTGGCCACGGCGCTCATCCCGTTCCTGGAGCACGACGACGCCAACCGGGCGCTGATGGGTTCGAACATGCAGCGCCAGGCGGTGCCGCTGCTCCAGAACGAGGCGCCCCGGGTGGGCACGGGCGTCGAGTACCGCGCGGCCGTGGACAGCGGCGCCGTGGTCGTGTGCCGGCGCGCGGGCGAGGTGGAGGAGGTCTCGGGCGACCGGGTCGTGGTCAAGGTGGGCCGCGACCGCGATGAGTACCGCCTGACCAAGTACCAGCGGAGCAACCAGGGGACCTGCATCAACCAGGTCCCGATCGTCCGCACGGGTGACCAGGTGAAGGAGGGCGACGTCCTGGCCGACGGGCCGTCGACCGACGGCGGCGAGCTCGCCTTGGGGCGCAACGTGCTCGTGGCGTTCATGCCCTGGGAAGGCTACAACTACGAGGACGCCATCGTGGTCAGCGAGCGCCTGGTGCGCGAAGACCTGTTCACCTCGATCCACATCGAGGAGTACGAGGTCGAGGCGCGCGACACGAAGCTGGGTCCGGAGGACATCACGCGCGACATCCCCAACATCGGCGAGGAGGCGCTGCGCGACCTGGACGAGCGCGGCATCGTCCGCATCGGCGCCGAGGTACGCGCCGGCGACATCCTGGTGGGCAAGGTGACGCCCAAGGGCGAGACCGAGCTCACCGCCGAGGAGCGGCTGCTGCGCGCGATCTTCGGCGAGAAGGCGCGCGAGGTCCGCGACACCTCGCTCAAGGTGCCGCACGGCGAGCGCGGCAAGGTGGTCGCGGTCAAGATGTTCACCCGCGAGAAGGGCGACCGGGAGGAAGGCGACGAGCTTCCGCCCGGCGTCAACACGCTCGTGCGCGTCTACGTGGCGCAGAAGCGCAAGGTCGCGGTCGGTGACAAGATGGCCGGCCGCCACGGGAACAAGGGCGTCATCTCGGTCATCCTGCCCGAGGAGGACATGCCCCACCTGCTGGACGGTACGCCGGTGGACATCGTGCTGAACCCGCTGGGCGTGCCCTCGCGGATGAACGTGGGACAGGTCCTGGAGACGCACCTGGGCTGGGCGGCGGAGCGGCTCGGCCTCTGGGTCGAAGCGCCCGTCTTCGACGGGCCCAAGGAGGGCGAGATCGAGCGCGTGCTGTAACTGGCCGGGCTGCCGCGGACCGGCAAGGTGCCGCTGCGCGATGGCCGGACCGGCGAGCTGTTCGACCTGCCGGTCACCGTGGGGTCGATCTACATGATGAAGCTCCTCCACCTGGTGGAGGACAAGATCCACGCCCGGAGCACGGGCCCCTACAGCCTGATCACCCAGCAGCCGCTCGGCGGCAAGGCGCAGTTCGGCGGCCAGCGGTTCGGCGAGATGGAGTGCTGGGCGCTCCAGGCCTACGGGGCCGCCTACACCCTGCAGGAGATGCTCACGGTGAAATCCGACGACGTGTCCGGCCGTACCAAGATCTACGAGGCGATCGTGCGCGGCGAGGACACGTTCGAGGCCGGGATCCCGGAGAGCTTCAACGTGCTGGTCAAGGAGCTGCAGGCGCTCGCCTTGAACGTCGAGCTCCAGCAAGAGATGGCGGGCGAGTGAGCGTGCGGGGTCGCGGACGACGGGCGGATCACGAGCGAGCGGGCGGACAGCGATGAACGATCTCATGTACCTCTTCGGGCAGCCGGTCGGCACCCAGAGGTTCGACCAGATCCGGATCAGCATCGCCAGCCCGGAGCAGATCCGGGAATGGTCCTACGGCGAGGTCAAGAAGCCGGAGACGATCAACTATCGGACCTTCAAGCCGGAACGGGACGGCCTGTTCTGCGCCAAGATTTTCGGACCGATCAAGGATTACGAGTGCTTGTGCGGTAAGTACAAGCGGATGAAGTACAAGGGCATCGTCTGCGAGAAGTGCGGCGTCGAGGTCATCCAATCCAAGGTCCGTCGCGAGCGGATGGGCCACATCGAGCTGGCCGCCCCGGTCGCGCACATCTGGTTCTTGAAGTCGGTGCCGTCGCGGATCGGCGTCCTGCTCGACATGACGCTCCGCGATCTCGAGCGCATCCTCTACTTCGAGAACTGGGTGGTGATCGAGCCGGGCCTCACGCCCTTGAAGCAGCACGAGCTCTTGAGCGAGGAGCAGGTCCAGCGCTACCGCGACGAGTTCGGCGAGGACGCCTTCACCGTCGGCATCGGCGCGGAAGCGGTCCGCGACATGCTCAAGCGGCTCGACCTCGCCCGCGAGCGCGAGCAGATGCGCGCCGATCTCCTCGAGACCAGCTCGGAAGCGAAGCGGAAGAAGCTCGTCAAGCGCTTGAAGATGGTCGAGACCTTCCTCGAGTCGGGCAACCGGCCCGAGTGGATGGTCCTCGAGGTGATCCCGGTCATCCCGCCCGAGCTGCGGCCCCTCGTGCCGCTCGACGGCGGCCGCTTCGCCACCTCGGACCTGAACGATCTCTACCGCCGGGTGATCAACCGCAACAATCGCCTCAAGCGGCTGATCGAGCTCCGTGCCCCCGACATCATCGTGCGCAACGAAAAGCGCATGCTGCAGGAGGCGGTCGACGCGCTGTTCGACAACGGCCGGCGCGGCCGGGTGATCACCGGTGCCAACAAGCGGCCTTTGAAGTCCTTGTCGGACATGCTCAAGGGCAAGCAGGGCCGCTTCCGGCAGAACTTGCTGGGCAAGCGGGTCGACTATTCCGGCCGGTCGGTCATCGTGGTGGGCCCGGAGCTCAAGCTGCACCAATGCGGCCTGCCCAAGAAGATGGCGCTCGAGCTCTTCAAGCCGTTCGTTTACGCCAAGCTCGAGCTCTACGGGAAGGCGCAGACCATCAAGGCCGCCAAGCGGATGGTCGAGAAGGAGCGGCCCGAGGTCTGGGACATCCTGGAGCAGGTGATCCGCGAGCATCCGGTGCTGCTGAACCGGGCGCCGACCCTGCACCGGCTGGGGATCCAGGCCTTCGAGCCGGTGCTGATCGAGGGCAAGGCGATCCAGCTCCATCCTTTGGTCTGCACCGCCTTCAATGCCGACTTCGACGGCGACCAGATGGCGGTCCACGTGCCGCTGTCGCTCGAGGCGCAGCTCGAGGCCCGCGTCTTGATGATGTCGACCAACAACATCCTCTCGCCGGCGAACGGCAAGCCGATCATCGTGCCCACCCAGGACATCGTTCTGGGGCTCTATTATCTGTCGCTCGAGCAGGAGGGTGAGCCGGGCGAGGGCTCGATCTTCTGCGGCCTCGACGAGGTGCAGCACGCACTGGCGGCCGGGGTCGTTTCGCTGCACTGCAAGATCAAGGCGCGGATCCAGGAGGTCGGGCCGGACGGCGAGCTCGTGAGTCGCACGGTCGACACCACGCCCGGCCGCATGCTGATCTACGAGATCTTGCCGCAGCATCCCTCGATCAACTTCGAGCGGCTGATCAACCGTGTTTTGACGAAGAAGGAGATCGGCCAAGTCATCGACGAGGTTTACCGCCACTGCGGCCAGAAGGAGACGGTGATCTTCGCCGACCGGCTCATGAACCTCGGCTTCGCGTACGCCTGCCGGGCGGGCATCTCCTTCGGCAAGGACGACATGATCATCCCCAAGAGCAAGTGGGAGTACGTCCGTCGCACCCAGGAGATGGTCCGCCAGTACGAGCAGCAATATGCCGACGGGCTCATCACCCGGGGTGAGAAGTACAACAAGGTGGTCGACGCCTGGAACAAGTGCTCCGAACTGGTCGGGGCCGAGATGATGGCGGAGATCCAGAGCGTCCGCCTCGCGGTCGGCAAGAACGGGGAGCGGCGTCAGCCCAATTCGATCTGGATGATGGCCCATTCGGGTGCACGCGGCTCGGCGGCGCAGATCAAGCAGCTGGCGGGCATGCGCGGCCTGATGGCCAAGCCTTCGGGCGAGATCATCGAGAATCCGATCGTCTCGAACTTCAAGGAAGGACTCACCGTGCTCGAGTACTTCAACTCGACGCACGGCGCCCGCAAGGGACTGGCCGATACCGCGCTCAAGACGGCGAATTCGGGCTACCTCACCCGCCGGCTGGTCGACGTGGCGCAGGACTGCATCGTCGTCGAGGAGGATTGCGGAACGAAGCGGCATCTGACGATCACCGCCGCGGCGGCCGGCGACGAGCTCGCGGAGCGGATCCTCGGGCGGACCGTGGCGGCCGACATCCTCGACCCCAAGACCGGTGAGGTGCTGGCCGAGGCGGGCACCCTCCTGGTCGAGGAGAGGGTGCGGCGGATCGACAAGGCCGGGGTCGATCGGATCCCGGTCCGCTCGGTCCTGACCTGCGACAGCGTGGGCGGCGTGTGCGCCAAATGCTACGGCCGCGACCTGGCGCGCGGCACGCCGGTCAATCTCGGCGAGGCGGTGGGCGTGATCGCCGCCCAGTCGATCGGCGAGCCGGGCACCCAGCTCACCATGCGGACCTTCCACATCGGCGGGGCGGCGCAGAGCGCGGTCGAGCAATCGCAGATCGAGAGCCCCTGCGCCGGCCAAGTCCGGCTCGTCAACCCGCGCCTGTTGAAGGACAGCAGCGAGCGGCTGATCGTGCTCGGCCGCAACACCGAACTCGTGGTCTACGACGAGGTCGGCCGGGAGAAGCTGCGGCAGAAGCTGAGCTCCGGTACGCGCCTTTTGGTCGAGCCCGATTCCATGGTCGAGGCCGGGCAGCTCCTGGCCGAGTGGGATCCGCACACCGTGCCGGTGATCAGCGAGGTCTCGGGACGGGTCGTCTTCGTCGACATGATCGAGGGCGTCTCCTACCGCGAGGTCGTCGAGGAGAGCACCGGCAAGGCCTTCAAGGAGGTGATCGACTGGCGGCAGAGCGCGCGGGCTGCGAACCTGCGGCCGGCGATCTTGATCCAGGACGAGAAGGGCGACCCGATCATCCTGCCCTCCGGTTCGGAGGCCCGTTATCTCTTGCCGGTGAGCGCGATCTTGAGCGTCGAGAACGGCAGTGCCGTGGGCGCGGGCGACGTGCTCGCCCGGCTGCCCAAGGAGGCGTCAAAGACCCGCGACATCACGGGCGGTCTGCCGCGTGTGGCGGAGCTGTTCGAGGCCCGCAGGCCCAAGGACCCGGCGATCATCGCCGAGGTCGAGGGCAAGGTCGAGTTCGGCAAGGATTACAAGAACAAGCGGCGGCTGCGGATCGTCCCGTCGAACAGCGACCTCGACCCGGTCGAGTACCTGATCCCCAAGGGCCGCCACGTGGTGGTGCAAGACGGCGATCTCGTGAAGCCGGGCGACCTGATCGTCGAGGGCAACCCGGTCCCGCACGACATCCTCCGGGTGCTCGGGGTGGAGGCACTCGCCCAGTTCCTGGTCAACGAGATCCAGGACGTGTACCGGTTGCAGGGCGTGAAGATCAACGACAAGCATGTCGAGGTGATCGTCCGCCAGATGCTGCAGAAGGTGGAAATCACCGATCCCGGCGACACGACATATCTCGTGGGCGAGCAGGTCGACGCCATCGAGTTCGAGAAGGTCAACGAGCGGATGCTGGCGGAGGGCCGGCGGCCGGCGCAGTGCCATCCGGTGCTGCAAGGCATCACCAAGGCGAGCCTGCAGACCCAGTCCTTCATCTCGGCGGCGTCCTTCCAAGAGACCACCCGGGTGCTGACCGAGGCGGCGTTCGCCGGCAAGGTCGACAAGCTCACCGGGCTCAAGGAGAACGTGATCGTCGGCCGGCTGATCCCGGCCGGCACGGGTGGCGTCCTGCAGCGGCTCAAGAAGGCGAGCAGCGAGGGAGCGCTCGGCCGCCGCCGCCAGGAGGGCGGGTTGCGGATCCCCGAGTTCGAGCTGCCGGCGGGCGAGTGAGCCGGGGGGCGGCGGCCACGGCCGCCGACCCCGCGCTCGGCGCGCGCGGGGCTTGACGGGCCCGTCCCGTCAGCCTAGAAGGCGGGCCGCCATTGTCTTGGGTGCAGGCGGTGACCCTCGCGGATCAGACGCTGCACCGAACACAGGCGGCAAGGTTCGTGGTGATCGACGACCGGGGCCGGGTGGCCGGCTGACGGTCGTTTGTTGTCGAAAGGCGCACCCGCGGGGGCGCCGTTGGGCGACGGTCGAGGACGGTCAACAATGCCGACGATCAACCAGCTCGTGCGCAAGGGGCGGCAGCCCAAGCCGGTCCGCAACAAGGTGCCGGCGATGCAGGCCTGTCCGCAAAAGCGCGGGGTGTGCGCGCGCGTCTACACGACCACGCCCAAGAAGCCGAATTCGGCCCTGCGCAAGGTCGCCCGGGTGCGGCTCACCAACGGCTACGAGGTGACCTCCTACATTCCGGGCGAAGGCCACAATCTCCAGGAGCACTCGGTCGTCCTGATCCGCGGCGGCCGTGTGAAGGACCTGCCGGGTGTGCGTTACCACATCATCCGCGGCACCCTCGACACGCAGGGCGTGCAGGGACGCAAGCAGGGCCGCTCGAAGTACGGCGTCAAGCGGCCGAAGTGAGGAGAGCGCGAGATGCGTCGCCGTGCCGCCGAGAAGCGTGAGGTCCTGCCCGACCCGAAGTTCGGGGACCAGGTCGTCGCCAAGTTCATCAATTGTGTGATGCGCGAGGGTAAGAAGTCGGTCGCCGAGAAGATCGTCTACGGCGCCTTCGACCGGATCTCGAAGCGGACGGGCAAGGATCCGCTCGAGCTGTTCCACCACGCGCTCGAAAACGTGAAGCCGGCGCTCGAGGTCCGCTCGCGCCGGGTCGGCGGTGCGACCTACCAGGTTCCGGTCGAGGTCCGGCCCGAGCGGCGCCAGGCGCTCGCGATCCGCTGGATCATCCAGACCGCGCAGGCGCGCTCCGAGAAGACCATGATCGAGCGGCTCGCCGGCGAGCTCTTGGATGCCGCGAACGGCCGCGGCGCCGCCTTCAAGAAGCGCGAGGACACGCTTCGGATGGCCGAGGCCAATCGCGCCTTCTCGCATTATCGTTGGTGATCCTGGCCCGGCCCGAGGCGACGAGCATGGCGCGCACCGTACCCATCGAGCGGTACCGCAACATCGGCATCATGGCGCACATCGATGCCGGCAAGACCACCACGACCGAGCGGATCCTCTACTACACCGGTCGCTCCTACAAGATCGGCGAGGTGCACGAAGGCACCGCGACGATGGACTGGATGGAGCAGGAACAGGAGCGCGGGATCACGATCACCTCGGCCGCGACGACGACCTTCTGGCGGGACCACCGGATCAACATCATCGACACCCCCGGGCACGTCGACTTCACGATCGAGGTCGAGCGCTCCTTGCGCGTGCTGGACGGGGCGGTCGCGGTGTTCGACGGGGTGGCCGGTGTCGAGCCGCAGACCGAGACGGTCTGGCGTCAGGCCGACAAGTACCGGGTGCCGCGGATCTGCTTCGTCAACAAGATGGACCGCACCGGTGCCTCGTTCTGGCGCTGCCTCGAGATGATCGAGGAACGGCTCGGTGCCAATCCGGTGGTGATCAATTTCCCGATCGCCCACGAAGCCGGGTTCACGGGCGTGGTCGACGTCTTGCGCAACAAATGCGTCGTCTGGCTCGAAGAGACGCTCGGCGCGAAGTTCGAGGACCGGCCGATCCCGGAGGAGCTCGCGGAAAAAGCCGCAGAGTACCGGACCAAGCTGATCGAGGCGGCGGCGGAGATGGACGATTCCGTCCTCGAGGCCTATCTCGGCGGCCAGGAGCCGGACGAGGCGACCTTGATCCGCTGCCTGCGCAAGGGCACGGTCGGGTTCAAGATCGTGCCGGTGCTGTGCGGGGCCGCCTTCAAGAACAAGGGCGTGCAGCCGCTGCTCGATGCGGTCGTCGACTTCTTGCCGTCGCCCGCGGACCTGCCGCCGGTCGAGGGGATCCACCCCAGGACCGAGGAGAAGCTGGTCCGGCGGCCGCTCGACGAGGAGCCGATGGCGGGCCTCGCCTTCAAGATCATGTCCGACCCGTTCGTCGGCACGCTGACCTTCGTGCGGCTCTATTCCGGGCGGCTCGAGAGCGGCTCCTATCTCCTCAACACGGTCAAGGACCAGCGCGAGCGGATCGGTCGGATCCTGCTCATGCACGCCAACCAGCGTGAGGAGATCAAGGAGGCGCACGCGGGCGACATCGTGGCGCTCGTGGGCCTCAAGAACACCACGACCGGCGACACGCTGTGCGACCCGCAAAAGCCGATCGTGCTCGAGCGGATGGAGTTCCCGGAGCCGGTCATCGAGGTGGCGGTCGAGCCCAAGTCGAAGGCCGATCAGGAGAAGCTCGGCGTGGCGTTGGCTCGCCTCGCGGCCGAGGATCCCTCCTTCCGGGTGGCGACCGATCCCGAATCCGGCCAGACGGTGATCAAGGGGATGGGTGAGCTCCATCTCGAGATCATCGTCGATCGGATGAAGCGGGAGTACAAGGTCGAGGCCAATGTCGGCCAGCCCCAGGTGGCCTATCGGGAGACGATCACCCGGCGGGCCGAGGTCGACTACACGCACAAGAAGCAGACCGGCGGGTCGGGTCAGTTCGCCCGGGTGAAGCTCGTGCTGGAGCCGGGCGAGAAGGGTTCGGGGCTCGTCTTCGAGAACAAGGTCGTGGGCGGTGCCGTACCCAAGGAGTACATCCCGGGCGTCCAGAAGGGCCTCGAATCGGCGATGACCAGCGGCGTGCTGGCGGGCTTCCCGATGATCGACGTCAAGGTGTCCTTGGTCGACGGTTCCTACCACGAGGTGGACAGCTCGACCCTCGCCTTCGAGATCGCGGCCCGCGCCGCGTTCAAGGAAGGCGCGGCCAAGGCCGGCCCGCAGCTTTTGGAGCCGGTGATGCGGGTCGAGGTCGTGACACCCGAGGAGTACATGGGCGACATCATCGGCGACCTGAACAGCCGGCGCGGCCAGATCACCGGCATGGAGCCGCGGGGCAACGGCCAAGTGGTGAGTGCCATGGTGCCGCTCGCCACCATGTTCGGCTACGTCAACACGCTGCGCTCGCTGAGCCAGGGGCGGGCGCAGTTCACCATGCATTTCGACCACTACGAGCCCGTGCCGCAGATGGTGGCCGAGGAGATTCGGGCGAAGTACGCCTGAGGGACGCGTCACGGGAGCGAGTTCGAGCGGAGGACCGGAGATGGCCAAAGCAAAGTTCGAGCGGACCAAGCCGCACTGCAACGTCGGGACCATCGGCCACGTCGATCACGGGAAGACGACGCTGACGGCCGCCATCACCAAGGTCCTCGCCGAGCAGGGCAAGGCCCAGTTCACGGCCTACGACCAGATCGACAAGGCCCCGGAGGAGAAGGCGCGCGGCATCACGATCAACACCGCGCACGTCGAGTACGAGACCGACAAGCGGCACTACGCGCACGTCGACTGCCCGGGCCACGCCGACTACGTGAAGAACATGATCACCGGCGCGGCGCAGATGGACGGCGCGATCCTCGTCGTGTCGGCCGCGGACGGCCCGATGCCGCAGACCCGCGAGCACATTCTCCTGGCGCGCCAGGTCGGCGTCCCGGCGATCGTGGTCTACCTCAACAAGGTCGACATGGTCGACGATCCGGAGCTGTTGGAGCTGGTCGAGCTCGAGGTGCGCGAGCTCCTCTCCAAGTACGGCTTCCCGGGTGACGAGATCCCGATCGTCAAGGGCTCGGCCTTGGCCGCGCTCGAGGGGCGGGACGATGCGATCGGCAAGAACAGCATCCTCGAGCTCATGAAGGCGGTCGACGAGTACGTGCCGCAGCCGGTGCGCGAGAAGGACAAGCCGTTCCTCATGCCGGTGGAAGACGTGTTCTCGATCTCCGGTCGCGGCACGGTGGTCACCGGGCGGATCGAGCGCGGCGTGATCAAGGTCGGCGACGAGGTGGAGATCGTCGGCATCCGGCCGACGATCAAGACGGTCTGCACCGGCGTCGAAATGTTCCGCAAGCTGCTCGACCAGGGCGAGCCGGGCGACAACGTGGGTATCTTGCTGCGCGGCACCAAGCGCGACGAGGTCGAGCGTGGCCAGGTGCTCTGCAAGCCCGGTTCGATCACCCCGCACCGGCGGTTCACCGCCGAGACCTACGTGTTGACCAAGGAGGAGGGCGGGCGCCACACGCCGTTCTTCTCCAACTACCGGCCGCAATTCTACTTCCGCACGACCGACGTCACGGGCTCCATCAAGCTGCCCGCGGGCGTCGAGATGGTGATGCCGGGCGACAACGTGACGATGGAAGTCGAGCTGATCTCGCCGATCGCGATGGAGCAGGGCCTGCGCTTCGCGATCCGCGAGGGCGGCCGCACCGTGGGTGCGGGCGTGGTGAGCTCGATCATCGAGTGAGCGGCGTCGAGGGAACGGATCGCGCGCCATGGAAACGCAGAACATCCGCATCCGCCTCAAGGCCTTCGATCACCGCGTGCTCGACCAGTCGGTGCGCGAGATCGTCGGCACGGCGAAGCGGACCGGCGCCCGGGTGCGCGGTCCGATCCCGTTGCCCAACGAGATCGAGCGGTTCACCGTGAACCGCTCGCCGCACATCGACAAGAAGAGCCGTGAGCAGTTCGAGATCCGGACGCACAAGCGGCTCCTCGACATCGTCGACCCGACGCCGCAGACCGTGGACGCGCTCATGAAGCTCGACCTCGCGGCGGGCGTCGACGTCGAGATCAAGCTCTGAGGGGGCGGCGATGCGAACGGGCCTGCTCGCCCGCAAGGTCGGCATGACGCGGCTGTTCGGCGTCGACGGCAGCCACGTGCCGGTGACCGTGCTCAAGGTCGACAAGTGCGAGGTCGTGGCGGTGCGGACGCCGGAGAAGGACGGCTACTGCGCCGTCCAACTCGGCGCCGGCAAGGCGAAGACCAAGAACGTCACCAAGCCGATGCGCGGCCATTTCGCCAAGGCCAAGTTGGAGCCCAAGGCGAAGCTCGTCGAGTTCCGGGTCTCGCCCGATGCGCTGCTCGAGGTCGGCAGCGAGATCCACGTGGGCCATTTCGTCGCCGGGCAGCATGTCGACGTGTCGGCGATCTCGATCGGCAAGGGCTTCGCCGGGGCGATGAAGCGGCACAATTTCCGCGGGCTCAGGGCGAGCCACGGCGTGTCGATCTCGCATCGCTCGCACGGCTCGACCGGTAACCGCCAGGACCCGGGCAAGGTCTTCAAGGGTAAGAAGATGGCCGGCCACATGGGGGCCCGTCGGGTGACGGTGCAGAACCTCGAGGTGTTCGGCGTCGATCCGGCGGCCGGGATCATTCTGGTCAAGGGCGGGGTGCCCGGCGCCAAGGGGGGCTGGGTCGAGGTGCGCGACGCGGTCAAACGGGCTTTGCCCAAGGAAGCGCCCTTCCCGGCCGCGATCGTCAAGCCCGGCGAGGAGGCCCAGGCCATCGTCCACGAGGAGCCGGAGGCGTGAGCATGCAGCTCCCCGTGAAGAACCTCGACGCGCAGGAGGTCGGGACGATCGAACTCGACGACGCGATCTTCGGCGTCGAGGTCCGGCCCGACATCCTCCAGCGGGTGGTGGTCTGGCAGCTCGCCAAGCGCCGGGCCGGGACCCACAAGGTCAAGACCCGGGGCGAGGTCAACCGCACCGGGGCCAAGATGTACAAGCAGAAGGGCACCGGTCGGGCCCGCCAAGGCTCCATCCGCGCGCCGCAGTTC
>JAILZQ010000002.1 GCA_023512415.1 Geminicoccaceae bacterium
GCGCGGCACGAGCCCGCGAGCGGCGCCGCGGTAGCGATCGGGCGGGGTCGGACGTAGTCTCCGCGTCCATGGCGCACGAAGTGCGTGGTGTCGTCGCGAGGCGGCCGAAGGCCCGCCGCGGCGGAGCAGCGGTGACCGGACCAGGGCGAGGCGATCCGCCCATGGACACTGCCCGAGTGCCGCGCGCCTTTCGGGGCGGCCGGTCGGCCGAAGGCCGAGGCTCGGATCGTCGGGGTGCGCGGCCCGGGGCCGCGACGCGCGGTCGGGTGCGGCGGGCACCGGTACGGTTGGAACCGTAGCGCGGGTCCGAAAGGCGCGGCCACGGCCGAGCCGTGCGTCCGTGAAGCCTTCGTCGTCCGGGCGCTCGCGGGCCCCGAGGGACAGACGCCGCCCGCCGCCCGCCGGCGAACGACGGGAGGCGGCCGCGAGCGTCGGTCGGCGCAGGGTCATCGGCCGTGGGGGAGCTCGCCGCAACCGGGCCCAGGGAGCGGATCACCGGCAACCGGCCGATCCGCAGCCGCATGCGGCTGCACGCCGAGCCGCCCGGACGCGGGAGCGGCACCGGCGTAGGGGATGCCCTGCTCGGCGCGTTCGAAGGGCCGACCGAGCCCTCGGCAGAAGAAAGGCAAAAGCCAGCGGGAAACGGCCCGGCGCGCGCGGCCGCGAGCCGGCGGCCGGAGGCGCGGTCAGCCCGCCCGGGCCAAGTTGTGCCGTGGTGCGGGAGTCGAGATCAGCCGGTCGCGCATGAAGGCGGTCACTTCGTCTTCGGGCATCGGCCGGGCGAAATGGTAACCTTGCGCCTCGTCGCAGCCCGCACGCTCGAGGAAGCGACGCTGCAGCTCGGTCTCCACGCCTTCGGCGACCACCCGGCGGTCGAAGGTCCGGGCGATGCCGATGATGGTCCGGACGATCGCCTCGTCGGCCGGGTCGCGGCCGAGCTCGCGCAGGAACGACTTGTCGATCTTGATCCGGTCGACCGGCAGTCGCTTGAGGCAGGCGAGCGAGGAATAGCCCGTGCCGAAATCGTCGATCGCCAAGCTCACGCCCATGGCCGCGACCGCGTCGAGGCAACGGCGGATCGTGATCTGGCTCGGGTCGACGAACAGGCTCTCGGTCACCTCGAGCTCGAGCAGATGCGGCGGCACGCCGGTCTCGGCGAGCAGCCGGCGCAAAAGCGCCGGCAGGTCGCGCTGGCGGAGCTGGGCGGCCGAGACGTTGACCGCGACGCGCACCGGCCAACCCAGATCGAGCCAGCGGCGAGCCGCACCCAGCGCTTCTTCGAGGATCCAGGCGCCGAGCGGCCGGATCAGCCCGTTGCTCTCGGCGATCGGCACGAACTCGATCGGCGGGACCAGGCCGCGATCCGGGTGACGCCAGCGGATGAGCGCCTCACAGGCGACCACGGCGTTGCTCGCGAGGTCGAACTGCGGCTGGTAGTGGACGGTGAACTGGCCAGTCTCGAGCGCCCGGCGCAGCTCGCGCTCCATCACTTTCCGGGCTTTGAGCGTGGCGTCCATGCGCGGCTCGAACAGCAAGAGCCGGCCGCCGCCCTCGCGCTTGGCCTCGTCGACCGCGAGCTCGGCGCAGCGCATGAGCTGGTCGAAGCCGCTGCCGTGGTCGGGGTGGAGGGCCACCCCGATCGTCGCGGAGGGCGTGATCTCCACACCCGCCACCTCGAGCGGCCGACCGAGTTGCTCGAGCGCCTCCCTCGCCCGCTCGAGGGCGGTCGCCGGGTCCGGCAGGTCGGGCAGGAGGAGGGCGAAGCGGTCGCCACCCAGCCGGGCGGCCCGGCCGCGCTCGCCGGCGAGCTCGGTCAGGCGCTCGCCGATCCGCCGCAGCACCTCGTCGCCGGCGGCGTAGCCCCAGCAGGCGTTGACGTCCTTGAGCCGATCGAGATCGAAGGCCAAGAGCGCGGCCCGGGTGCCGGGCGCGCCGGCGCGCAGCACCGCTCCCGTGGCGAGCCGCATCGCGAGCTTACCGGGCAGGCCGGTCAGGGGGTCGCGGTCGTCGACCAGGTCGATCGGCAGGGGCGAGGGGGCGGGGGCGGGCGGCGGGGCGGGCGCCGCCGAGCGCGCCCCCCGTCGCCGGAGCGCGAGGCCGAGCGAGCCCAGGCTGGCGGCCAGCAAGAGCCCCGCCTCGACCAGCTGCTCCAGCGCGAGCATGCCGCCGATCGCCACACCGCTCGCGAGGCCCCCCACGGCGAAGAGCAGCGCAGGCTCGACCCGGGGGAGCGGGGGGCGGCCGAAGCGGTCGCGGCGGCGCGCGGCGTACCCGCGCCCGCCCGGCCGCTCGACCACGAGGAGCCCGCCATCGGCCTCGCCCTCGGAGGCCGGGCTCATGATACGCCTCGGCCGCGGACCGGGGTCGAGGGGAAACCACCAGGGGACGCGGACCGGGTGCCTCGCATGCGCCCCTCTCTCGCGTTGGTTGAGACGCGCTTCAACGCGATGGCGCGTCGGAAGGGTTGTGCGGCAGGCCTCCGGGTTTTTCAAGCGCCCAAAGTAGTCATCTTACGGTTGTAGACGCCGTCGGCCCGCGTCTGTGACCCGAAGGGTCGCGGCTGCCCCGCACGGCGTTCGGTTGTCGGGGCGATCGCCGCGTGCGATCTCAGGGCCGGGGCGGGTGCGAGCGAGGGGAGGCGCCGATGAACCGGATCGATCTCGAAGGCCGCCGAGCGGTGGTGACCGGCGGTGCCCAGGGCATCGGCCGTGCGATCGTCGAGCGGTTCTTGGAGTCGGGCGCCGCGGTGGCGATCTGGGACAAGGACCGGGCCGAGGCCGAGCGGACCGCGGGCGAGCTCACCGGGCGCGGCCGCGTCCTGGTCGAGGCGGTCGACGTCACCCGTTTGGCGGAGGTCGAGGCGGCGACCCGGGCGAGCACGGCGGCACTCGGCGGGATCGACATCCTGGTCTGCAACGCCGGGATCGCCGGGCCGACCATGCCCGTGGTGGACTACCCGATCGAGGAATGGCAGCGGATCCTCGACATCGACCTCACCGGCGTCTTCCTTTGTCTCAAGGCGATCGTGCCGCAGATGATCGCGCGCAATTTCGGTCGGATCGTCAACGTGGCCTCGATCGCGGGCAAGGAGGGCAACCCGAACGCCGCCGCCTACAGCGCGGCCAAGGCCGGGGTCATCGCGCTCACCAAGTCGCTCGGCAAGGAGCTCGCGGCTTACGACATCGCGGTCAACTGCATCACGCCGGCGGCCGCCCGGACCCGGATCTTCGAGCAGATGAGCGAAGAGCACATCCGATACATGCTCTCGAAGATCCCGCGCGGCCGGTTCGTCGAGGTCCGCGAGATCGCCGCGATGGTCGCCTGGCTGGTCTCGGCGGAGAATTCCTTCACCACGGGTGCCGTGTTCGACCTCTCGGGCGGCCGGGCGACTTATTGAGCGAGCGCCGGTGCTCGAGGCCTTCTGGACAGCGCTCGTCGCACTCTTCGTCACGGTCGATCCCTTGGGCCTCGTGCCGATCTTCGTGGCGCTCACCCCGGGGCTCGGTGAGGCCGAACGGGCGGCCCTGGCGCGCCGCGCCGTGCTCCTCGCGAGCCTCGTGCTGCTCCTCTTCGCGCTCACCGGCGAGGCCGTGCTCGCCCGGCTCGGGATCGGCATGCCGGCCTTCCGTGTGGCCGGGGGTCTCTTCCTCTTCCTGCTCGCCCTCGAGATGGTCTTCGAGCGCCGTGGCCAACGCCGGTCGGGCAGCGCCGAAGGGCTCGCGGACGACCGGCGGGGCGGTGATCTCGCGGTCTTCCCGATCGGTATCCCGCTGATCGCCGGGCCGGCCGCGATCACCACGACGATCCTCGTGGCCGATCGGCTGGGCGGTACGCCGGCCGGCCGGGCGGCCGTGCTCGTGGCGGTGCTCGCCACCATGGCGCTCACCTGGGCGGCGCTCCTCGTGGCCGGCCGGCTCGCTCGGGCGATGGGGCCGACCTTGATCGGCGTCACCTCGCGGCTCTTGGGCCTGCTCTTGGGCGCGCTCGCCGCGCAATATGTGCTGGACGGTCTCGCCCAGGTGTTCCGCGGCTAGCCGGTGGCCGTGGCGGCGAGCTCGGCCTCGAGCGCGGCCACGACCCCCGGATCGTAGCGGCTCGCGTTCCGCCGCAGCACGTCCAGAACCTCGGCCGGCGGTGCGGCGTCGCGCCAGGAGCGTGGCCGGGTCCGGGCGAGGAACACGTCGGCCACCGCCAGCACCCGGCCCGCCATACCGATCGCTTCGCCGGAAAGACCCCGCGGATAGCCCGTGCCGTCGAGCCGCTCGTGCATCTGGGCGATCGCCTCGGCCACCGGCAGGTCGAACTCCACACCTTCGAGCACCCGCAGCGCGTGCCCGACATGCTCGCGCATCCGCCGCTGCTCCTCGGGGTCGTGGCGGCCTTCCTTGGTGAGCAGTGCGCGCGGCACGCAGATCTTGCCGATCTGCGAGAGCTCGCCCGCGAGGCGCACCGTGGCGATCGTCGTGGGCTCGAGGGCGAGGCGGACGGCGAGCCGCTCGGCGAGATCGGCGAGGGCCCGGCTGTGGCCCAGAAGGTGCGGGTCGGCGAGCTCGACGGCGCGGACCAGCGCCGCCACGGTCTGCTCGCGCCGCCGCTCGGCCCGCCGCCGCTCGGCCACGAGCTCGCTCAGATCGCGCAGGACGCGCAAGAGCCGCGGCCGGCCGGCCTCGTCGGGCAACAGAAGCGCGACCGCGTGGACGATCCGTTCGCGCTCGCCGATCCGCAGCCCGAGCTCGGGCTCGAGCGCGCTGCCCGCGGCACGCGCCCGGCGGTCGAGCCCGGCGAGCGCCGCCGCCGCGGCGGGCTCCAAGAGCGCGTCCAGCCGGCGGCCGAGCAACTCGCCGGGCCCGTGGCCGAGCCAGGCGGCGAGGGTCCGGTTGGCGAACACGAGGCGCCCCTCCTCGTCCTCGAGGGCGATCGCGTCGGGGACCGCGGCGGTGATCTCGTCGAGCAGCCGACGCTCGGCCTCGAGCCTGCGGGCGTGGGCCGCCTGCTCGGCCGCCCGCGCCCGCTCGTGCCGGGCGGCCTGCGCGGCGAGGAGGAGGAGGAGGAGGGCCGCCGTGGCCAGCGACAGCCCGCCGGCCAGCCCGCGGAGCGTCCAGGCCCAACGGTCGAGGGCGGCCAAGGCGACGGCCGGGTCCGCCTCCTGCACGACGGTCCAGGGCAAGCCGCGGACCGAAGCGCGGACCCGGGGTGCCCGCGGGTCGTCGAGCGCCGTCGAACCGTCCGCCGGTCCGAGCTCCAGGCGGCTGCCGTCGGGCTGCACCACCTGTAGCCGGGTACGCACACCGGGCCCGTCGAGCGGCTGGGGCTCGAGCACCCGGGCGAGCCGCTCGCCGGCGGGGGCGAGCAGCAAGACGACCGCCCGCGACGGCTCGCCGGCGGCAGCCTCGGGCGCGGGCAGCGGCAGGGCGAGCCCGAGGGTCCGGCCGCTCGGCCCGCCGTCGAGCAAGAAGCCACGCGGTCCGCGCGGCTCGACCGCGAGGCTGCGGGCGAGCGTCCGTCGCAACTCGGCCGGCAGCGCGGCACCACCGTCGCCGACGAGCCGATCGCCGTCGCGGCTCACGAGCCCGATCGAAACGAGCCCGCTCTGGCGGGCCGTCTCCTCGAGCAGGAGGGCCAGGTAGGGGGCTTGCTCGGCGAGGGCCGCGGCGAGCCCCGGCTCGTCGCGGGCGAGCGCCGATTCGTGGGCGAACAGGCGGACCATCTCCGAGCCGGTGAGCCGGCCCGCCAGCCCCTGGAGGCCCTCGACCCAGGTCGCGAGGACCTCGGCGCGGCCGGCCGCGAGGGCCGCGAGGCGGGCCTCGAGGCCGGCGCGTTCGGCCGCCCGCCGCTCGGCGATCAGCCGCTCGCAGCCCCCGAACAGGGCGAGGGCGGCGGCTCCCGCCAGCAGCAGGGCGGCGAGCTTGCCGGACCAGCGGCTGCGCCTGCGCTCCGCGGGGAGGGGCGCCGCCGGGCTCGGGGCGCCGGCGATCACGGCGCGCCCGTCCCCGTCCGGCCACCGCCGAGCAACAGGCGCGGGTCGATCCGTGCGGTGAACGTGCTGTCGGTTCCCAAATGTGCCCAGCGTGCGTCCTCGTTCACCGAGTAGTAAGGGACGTAGTGACCGAGGCGGTCGTGGCGCAAGACGGCGTTGGTCACGTTGTCGAGGATCCAGATCTGCCCGTCGTCGTCGCGGACGGCGAGGACGGCGTGGGCGAGGTCGCGCAGCGTGTCCTTGAGGACCACGAGCCGCAGTCGGTCGACCGGTACGCCGAGCTCGCGCAGCGAGAGATATTTGAAGATCGCGTAGTCCTCGCAATCCCCCGAACGAGCGAGGAACTCGAGCGGCGTGGCCCAGTGGTCGCTCTTGCCCCAGTTCCGGTCGTCGGGCTTGTAGCGGTACTGGTTGGCGAAGCGGTTGACCGCGTGGAGCTGTTCGATGAGCGGGGCGCCCTCGAGCGACTTCAAGAGGGCGCGCCAGGCGGCGGCACCCCGGCCCGGGCAGCGCGCGGGGTCGAGCGCGCACTCGCGCCAGCGCGGCCGCTCGGCCTCCACCCGCTCGAGCACGCCGCGCCATTGCGGCAGGGCGGCGAGCGAGGCGGCGCGGAACTCGCGGGTGCCGAACAGGCCGAACTCGACGGCATCGGCGGCCGAGGCAGCGGCCAAGAGGTTGGAAGCCACCACGAGGCCCCAGATCCTGCTGCGCACGGCGCGCTCTCCCGTTCCCGGCACCTTCTCGTGCCCGGGCAGGATCGGCGGGGGCGGTGAACGATCCCTTTCGCGCCGCCGCTGGCGGCGGATCGCACGTAACGGGGTGTGCGAGGAGCGCTCGGCCGGCAGCCGCGGCCGGCTGCGGGGCGAGGTTTACAAGACCCGGCTCGGCCGCCAGGATCGAAGGCGTGTCGAGGGGTAGGGCCAGGTCCGCCGGGGCCCGGACGGCCGCGGCGGCTCAGCGGAGGAGGCTGGAGCGATGCCGGCGAGGACGATCGCGGGTGCTCTTTTGGGCGTGCTGGCCCTTTGGGGAGCCGGCGCCGCCGCCAAGGAAGTCACGATCGGCTACCAGCTGATCTACAGCCCCTGGGGGGTGCCGATCACCCAGGGCCGGTTCGAGAAGGAGACCGGTTACAGCATCAAGTGGGTGAAGTTCGACAGCGGCGCCAAGGTCTCGACGGCGATGGCCTCGGGCGACGTGCAGATCGGCGTCATGGGCTCGAGCCCGATCACCGCCACGGTGAGCCGCGGCGTCGACGTGGTGCTGTTCTGGATCCTCGACGACATCGCCGCCTCCGAAGCGCTCGTCGTGCGCAACGGCTCGGGGATCGACCCCAAGGATCCGAAGACCCTGATCGGCAAGAAGATCGCGACCCCCTTCGTCTCGACCGCGCACTTCCACACACTCTTCGCGCTCGAGGTCTGGGGCCTCGACCCGAAGACGGTCGAGGTGTTGAACATGCAGCCGAACCAGATCGCCGCCGCCTGGGAGCGCGGCGACATCGACGCGGCCTATGTCTGGGACCCGGCGCTCGCCCGCATCAAGCGGAACGGGCAGGTGATGATCGACAGCGCGGTGCTCGCCGAGAAGGGCAAGCCCACCTTCGACGGGATCGTGGTGAGCCGCGAGTGGGCCGAGAAGAACAAGGACTTCATGGCCAAATTCGTGAAGATCGTCGCCGAGGCGGACGACCATTACCGCAAGAACAAGGCCGCCTGGACGCCCGATTCGGCCGAGGTCAAGGCCCTCGTGAACCTGTTCGGCGGTGAGCCCGCGGACGTGCCGCCGTCGCTCGCGCTCTACGGCTTCCCGACCCTCGAAGAGCAGGCCTCGAAGAAGTGGCTGGGCGGCGGCAAGGAGAGCGGAGCGGCGCGCACGCTCGCGGCCACCGCCGAGTTCCTCAAGGCCCAGGGCCGGATCGACACCGTGCTCCCCGACTATTCGAAATTCGTCACACCGGCCTACGTCGAAGCGGCGATGAAGCTGGCCAAATAGTGCGGGCACGGGCCGCCACGGACGCCCGCCCGGAGCCTCCCCCGGCCGCGCCGCGGGCCCGGCCGGGGCTCGAGGCGCGCGGCGTGAGCGTCGTCTATCCGGGTCCGGCCGGGCGGGCGGTCCACGCCCTCGACCGGATCGACCTTTCGATCACCCCGGGCGAGCTCGTCGTGGCACTCGGCGCCTCGGGCTGCGGCAAGACCACGCTGCTCAACGTCATGGCCGGCTTCATCCGGCCGAGCGCCGGCGAGGTCCTGCTCGACGGCCGGCCGATCACCGGCCCGGGCCGCGATCGGGGCGTGGTGTTCCAGCGCCACGCCCTCCTGCCCTGGCTCGACGTGCTCGGCAACGTCGCCTTCGGCCTCAAGCTCCAGGGCGTGCCCCGACGGGAGCGCGAAGAGGTGGCCCGCCGCAACCTCGCCCTCGTCCACCTCGAGGAGTTCGCCCGACACAAGATCTACCAGCTTTCGGGCGGGATGCAGCAACGGGTCGGCCTCGCCCGGGCGCTCACCAGCGACCCGGCGATGCTGCTCATGGACGAGCCTTTGGGTGCCCTCGACGCTTTGACCCGCGAGTCGATGCAGGAGCTGATCCTCGAGGTCTGGCAGAAGACCGGCAAGATGGTCTTCTTCATCACCCACAGCGTCGAGGAGGCGCTCTTCCTCGCGACCCGGCTGGTCGTCATGTCACCCCGGCCCGGCCGGATCCGCGAGATGTGGGAGCTCGACTTCTCGCGGCGCTGGCTCGAGCGGCGCGACGCCCGGGCGATCAAGTCGATGCCCGAGTTCATCCGGATGCGCGAGCGGGTGCTCGACATCATCTTCGGCGACGAGCGCGCGGCCGAGGCCCGGGAAGGCGCGCGTGGCGACTGAGCCGGTCCGCTGGCCGTTCCGGCAGCGCGCCGCGCCGGCCGACCCGGGCAAGGCCTACGGCGCGCCGGGCGAGGGGCGGAGCGGGCTCGTGAGCCTCGCCACCGTCATCGGGCTTCTCTTCCTTTGGTGGGCGGTGACCGCGGCCGGGCTCGTCAAGCCGCTCTTCCTGCCCTCGCCGCAAGCGGTCGCGCAGCGCTTCTTCCGGGTCCTCGAGGAGGGCTTCGGCGGGGTGAGCCTCTGGGCTCACACCGCCGCGAGCCTCTGGCGGGTGTTCGCCTCCTTCGCGCTCGCTTGCGCCACCGCGATCCCGATCGGGATCGCCATGGGCGTCAACCGATGGGCACGCGGCGTCTTCGACCCACCGATCGAGTTCTACCGGCCGATCCCGCCTTTGGCCTATCTGCCCTTGACGGTGATCTGGTTCGGGATCGAGGAGCTGCAGAAGATCGTCTTGATCTACCTCGCGATCTTCGCGCCGATGGCGCTCTCCGCCCGGGCCGGGGTCAAGAGCGTGGCGATCGAGCAGATCCACGCCGCCTATTCGATGGGAGCGAGCCGAGGCCAGGTGGTCCTCCACGTGATCCTGCCGGCGGCCTTGCCCGAGATCCTCACGGGCATGCGGATCGGCATCGGCTTCGGCTGGACGACGCTCGTGGCGGCCGAGATCGTCGCGGCCAAGGCGGGGCTCGGCTCGATGGTCTGGAACGCGGCCGAGTTCCTGGTCACCGAGGTCGTGATCATGGGGATCGTGATCATCGGCGCGATCGCCTGGGCGTTCGATCTCCTGATGCGGCGGATCGAGGCCCTGGCGGTGCCCTGGAAGGGCAAGGTCTGACCCCTCCCGGCACCGCCGGGACCCGCCGCGGACTCAGACGATCGCGGGGTCGGAGGCGATCAGGCTGTCGAGCCGGACCCAGCCCGGGGCGCCGGCCGCCTCGGCGATCGGGACCGTGCTGCCGTCGGCGAACTCGAGGAGCTCGACATCACGCAAGATGGCGAGCTGGCCGACACCCCGCTCGCGCACGATCGCCGTGTCGCCCAGGACCCGGATCCGGAAATCGCCGGGATCACCCGGGAGCACCGCGGTGTCGGTGCCGGCGCCACCCCGGATCGTGTCGAACCCGCGGCTCACGAAGATCCGATCGTCGCCCGCCCCGCCGTCGACCAGGTCGAGGCCGGCGCCGCCGTCCAGGATGTCGTTGCCGGCGCCACCCTCGAGCCGGTCGGCACCGGCGCCGCCGCCCAGCCTGTTGGCCTGGTCGTTGCCGACCAGCCGATCGGCACCGCGGCCGCCGAGCAGGACCTCGAGCGCGCCGCCCGTGGCTTCGAGCACGTCCCCCGTGGCGCTGCCGAGCACGAAGCGGGTGTCGTCGGGCAGGGCGAGCCAGCGCTCGGGCTCGCCGAGACGGTCCTCCACCCCCGGCACGATCCGCTCGGCCTCGGCGAGGAGGAGGGCGGTGTCGCCGTAGACCGCGAATCGGTGCTCGATCTTGAGCGTCGGATCGAGGGCCGCGGCCAGGATCTCTTCGGGCGTGTCGAGATCGCTCGGCTGGAAGGGCGGCAAGCTCGCCTCGGGTCGGCTCACGACCGCGTCGACCCCCTCCCGCGCCACGCCGAAGAAGGCGAAGAGCGGGCTCAAGTCCGACAGCCGAGCCACGAAGTCGTCGCTGTGCACGACGTGCAGCATGTCGGCGAAGCCGCTCGTGCCGCGCGAGCCGGGCTGGCCGAAGGTGATCGTCTGGGTGATCGCCGCGAGCGGCGTGGGCGCCACGACCGCGTGGGTCAACTGCTCGGCGATGATCCCGCCCAGGCTGTGCCCGTCAGGAGGATCCGCTCGATCCCGTTCGCGGGATTCCCGGCATATTGCAGCGCGGCCACGACCAAAGGCGCGTGCGCCGCGGCGTAGGCGTCCCAGCCGAACGCGCCGGTGGCCGGATCGCGACCGCCTTGGAAGGCGAACTCGCGGTCGCCCTCGTCGGTGCCGCGGAAGGCGATCGCCAGGGTCTTCGCTCCCTCGAGTTCGCCCACGTAGACGTGCGCGGCCGAGGTGATCGGCCGCAGGGCCTCGGGTGCGAGGGGCGAGAGATCGACGAGCTGGACGCCGTTCGGGGCGATCCCGGGAACGTCGAGCGGCACCCAGCCGCGCATCGGCGCGGTGCCGAGGAAGGAATCCTTCACCTTGTAGAAGGCGCTGTCGAAAGAGGCGTCGTTGGAAAGCGCCACCGCCTCCACGAGCAACGGATTGTCGACGATCCCGTCGGGCACGGTCTTCTTGCCCTTCGCCCCGACGACTTTGTCTTTGGCCATGCGTTCCTCCCGACCGGACGTTCCGGTTCCCCGGCAGGTTAGCGTGGCGCGCTTCTCGAGAAGACTGCGAACTGTTGCCGCGCGGTTTCACCGCGTGGCCATCCTGCAACGCCCTGGCAGGGCGCGGGATGGGTTCGGGGGCTCAGCGGGCGGCGAGCACCAGCCCAGCAGCCGGCGCCCGCTCGCGGTCGACCAGCCAATGGGTCACCCCGGCACCGAGCCACATGCAGAAGAGGGCGAGCCAAGCGGCCGTCGCGAACACCGCACCACCCGAGACTCCGGCGCCCACGGCGCAGCCGCCGGCCAGCATCGCCCCGAAGCCCATCATCGCGGCACCGGCGATGTAGCGGCGCATGCTCTGGCCGCCCTCGAAGCCCTCGAGCTTCAGCTCGCGCGCCAGAAGTGCCGCGAGGAACGAGCCCGCGACGACCCCGGGTACGAGGCCCGCGTCGAAGTCGAGGCTTTGCGTCGCCGGGGCGAGGAACAGCATCAACATGTCGGCGGAAGGTCCGCTGAAGCTGATGCTCTTGACCGCCACCGGCTCGAAGGAGGTGGCGGCGAGGCTCGAGGTGAACCACCAGGCGGCCGCCACCGCCGCCCCGACCCCCGCACCACCGATCCAGGCCCAGGGTCCGATCCGATGCCGGAGCCCGACGAGCGCCGCAACGGGGAGTGCTGCGAGCCCGAGCAGGAGTCCGGCCGGCCGGTCGAGCCGGAGCAGGGCCAGGAGATCCGTGACCTCCGGGCCGTCGATCAACCAGAGCCCGGCGAGTTCCTCGCGCAACGGCGCGAGTGCACCGCGCAGCGAGGCTTGCGCCACGACCGCGAACACCAACCCCGAGAGGAGCGCGCGGAGATTGCCGTTGGCGGACAGTACGAGCAGCCGGGAGGGGCAGCCGCGGGTCAAGATCATGCCGGAGCCGACCAGGAGCCCGCCGAGCACGGCTCCCGAAAGGCTCGCGCGCGGGGCGAGCTGGCGCGCTTGCGAGAGATCGGCCGCGCCCGTGAGGACCAGGAGCTGGGTGAGCGCCACCGCGGCACCGAAGGCCAGGAGCCAGACGGCGAGCTTGGGGCCGAGGCGGCCCTCGGCGAACTCGATGACCGCCGAGCGCAGGCAGACGCGGGAGCGCTGGGCCATGGCCCCGAACGCAAGACCGATCACGAGGCCGCCCAGGATGGCCGTCGCGGGCTCTCCCAGGTGATCGACGAGAAGCTCCAGGCCCATGGGCGTTCCCCCGCGGCCGCGGACATCTACAGAAAAAAACTGTAGATTATCCGATCACCGCTCGACCGACGTGAATATAGGTCGAGGGTGGAGCGAACACCAGAGCGCGCGGCGTCGCGCCCCGTCCGCTCGCGGGCTCCCTGTCATTCGCGCGGCAACAGGAAGATCGCGGTGCCCATCGCCAGGCTGCCGAAAGTCACGGCGAAGCCGGCCATGGCCAAGAGGAGCGTGAGGAAACCGTGCTCGGAAGCGAGCAGGAGCTCGCCGAGCCGGGCGACGTCGAACCAGAGCAGCGCGCCGAGCAGCATCCAGCCGACGAGCACGCCGATCGCCGCGTTCTTCGCGAGGAACACGAGAAGGCGTGTGTCGCCCGAGGGTCTCATCCGCTAGGCTCGCGAGCGGATCGGGAGGAAGCCTTGAGCACCCGTCGCACCACGACCGTGATCCTGGGCGCCGGAGGGCGCGACTATCACGTCTTCAACATGGTGTTCCGCGACGACCCGACAAGCGAGGTCGTGGCCTTCGCGGCGGCGCAGATCCCGGGGCTCGCCGGCCGGCGCTACCCGGCCGCCCTCGCCGGGCCGCTCTATCCCGAAGGCATCCCGATCGTGGGCGAAGGCGAGCTCGAGGCGCTCGCCCGAACGAGAAAAGTCGATCGGGTGGTGTTCGCCTACAGCGACGTGGCCCATGTCGAGGTCATGCACGCGGCCTCCCGTGCCCTGGCGGCGGGCGCCGACTTCTGGCTCGTGGGCCCCGACCGCACGATGCTCGAGGCCCGGCGGCCGGTGGTCGCGGTCACCGCGATCCGCACCGGCTGCGGCAAGTCGCAGACCACCCGCCACCTCGCGAAAGCGCTCGCCCGCCCGGACCGGCGGGTCGTGGTCGTCCGCCACCCGATGGCCTATGGCGACCTCGTGGCCCAGCGGGTCCAGCGCTTCGCGGCCCTCGTCGATCTCGACCGGGCCGGTTGCACGATCGAGGAGCGGGAGGAGTTCGAGGCCCATCTCGAAGCGGGGTCGGTGGTGTTCGCCGGGGTCGACTACGCGGCGGTCCTCGCGGCCGCCGAAGCGGAGGCCGATCTCCTGCTCTGGGACGGCGGCAACAACGACCTGCCGTTCTTCCGCCCGGACGTGCTCGTCTGCCTGTTCGACGCGCTCCGGCCCGGACAGGCGAGCCTCTTCCATCCGGGCGAGGCCTGCGCCCGCAGCGCCGATCTCCTGGTCGTGAGCAAGGCCGATTCCGCCCCGGCCGGGCAAGTCGAGTCGATCGCAGCCGAAGCCCGCGCCCTCAATGCCCGCGCCGAGATCCTGCGCGCCGCCTCGCGGATCGAGGCCGACCGGCCGGCCACCGACCTCGCCGGCCGGCGGGTGCTCGTCCTCGAAGACGGTCCGACCCTCACCCACGGCGGCCTGCCGCACGGCGCCGGCTTCGCCTTCGCCCGAAGCGCGGGTGCGGTGATCCTCGATCCGCGCCCGTTCGCCCGACCGCCGCTCGACCGGCTCTGGCACGATCATCCGCATCTGGGCTCCGTGCTGCCGGCCGTGGGCTACGATGTGGCGCAGCGGGCGGCCCTGCGGGCGACGATCGAGGCCGCCGCCCCCGACCTCCTGGTCGTCGCCACGCCGATCGACGCCGCCCGCCTGCTCGGCCTGTCGATCCCCTGCGTGCGCGTCCGGACCGTCTACCGCGACCTCGACACGCCCGGGCTCGCGGACCGGGTCGAGGCGCTGCTCGCCCGCCGGATCCGGTAGGCTCCGGCCGAGCGCCGGGCCTCGAGGTGGCGGGCGGCTCAACGGGCGCAGTCGAGCAGGGGGCCGAGCTCGCGGACGCGTCGCTCGAGGGTCCGGATGCGCCGCTCCAGGGCGGGGGTGCGGCGGGTCGGATCGCGCAGGAGCGGCGCCGGCAGGAGGGTGGCCAGGGCCGCGGCCTCGCGCTCGGAAAGGGCCGCCGCACTCTTGCGGAACCAGTGCCGGGCCGCCGCCTCGGCACCGTAGACGCCGGGGCCGAGCTCGGCGACGTTCAAATAGAGCGCGAGGATCCGCCGCTTGCCGAGCACGAGCTCGAGCTGCGGGGTGAGCCAGAACTCGAGCAGCTTGCGCAGGGGATCGCGGCCCGGCCACAAGAAGAGGTTCTTGGCCGTCTGCTGGCTGATCGTGCTCGCGCCGCGCGGCCGCTCACCGGCCCACCAGCGGGAAAGCTCGCCGCGCAAGGCCGGGAGGTCGAAGCCGGCATGGTCGCAGAAGCGATTGTCCTCGGCGGCGATCACCGCCCGGCGGAGCGCCGGGGCGATCCGCTCGAGCGGCACCGGCCGCTGGTCGAGCCCGTAGCCTTGCGCGCGACGGATCGCCATGAGCGGTGTGATCGGCGGATCGATCCAGCGATAGGCGAGCAGCACGGGCAGCGGCAGAAGGAGCAGCCCGAGCAGCAGCAGGAGGAGGGAGCGAACGAGCCGGCGCAGACGCTCGGCCGGCCTCACGCGACTCGCGGCTCCGAGCGGGGGCGTCCCGACCCCCGACCTCCTCCGCCGCTCACGCCGAGGCGGCGAAGAACATGTTGGTGAAGCTCTTGATCGGCAGGGGCCGCACCCCGGTGAACCCGGCGCCGGTCAGGAGTTCGGTGATCCGCCTGGGCCCCGCGCAGGTGCCGAGGCCGGGTCCGCCGCGGGCGAGCGACTGCGTGGTGCAGTGGAACAGGCTGAAGCCGTAATAGGTGACACCCAGGGGGTTGGCGTTGTCGGCGATCCGGTCACCGCTCCGCGGCTCCATGACGAAGAGCGTCCCGCCCGGAGCGAGGTGCCTGCGGATCGCGGCGAGCGTTTCTTCCGGGGCGGCCAGATCGTGCAGGCAGTCCAAGAGCAGGACGAGATCGAAGCGGGCCTCGGCCGGCAGCGCCTCGACGGTGCCCTCGAGGAAGGACAGATTGGCGAGCCCGGCGGCCTCGCCCGCCCGGCGCGCCCGCTCGATCGCCCGGCCGTCCGGGTCGATACCCAGGACACGGCTCGCCGGGAAGGCGCGGGCGAGCGCGATCGCCGCCTCGCCGACCCCGCAGCCGAGGTCGAGGGCGCGGCCGCCCGCCTCGAGCCGCGCCTTCGCTTCCGGCAGCTGGCCGAGCCAATAGGAGGCGAGGCGCTCGCGGTAGGCCCCGCCGTTCATGAGGTCGACCGCCTCGAGCCAGTCGGCGTCGAACGCCTCGGGTGGCACGCCGCCGCCTTCGCGGAAGGCCCGGGCGAGGCGGGGTGCCAGGGCCAGGAGCGAGGGCCCGGCCAGGAACAAGCCGCCCATGAAATGGTCGGTGCCCTCGGAAGCGAGCAGGAAGGCATGCTCCTCGGGCAGGCGGAAGGTGCCGGCCTCCGCATCGTGGGCGAGCCAGCCGGCAGCCGCCATTCCGGCACACCATTCCTCGACATAGCGTGGTGCGAGGCCGGTCCGCTCGGCGAGGGCCCGGGCGGTGGTCGGCCGGCCGTCGGCGAGGGCCCGGAAGAGCCCGGTCTTCTGGCCGAGATAGCCCATGCCGATCGCCATGGCCCCGGCCATGTCGCGATAGACCCGATCGGCGAAGTCCTTGACTTTCTCTTTGTCCACGGTTGCCTCCCCGCGGCCGCCTCGAGGGTCGGGGCCGAGCCCTCGGCCCCGCTCAGGCGAACAGAAAATCGAGCTCGGCGTAAGAGGGGAGCCGCCGGTCGATCGGCCGCCCGGCGCGCAGGACGGTGCGGCCGCTCTCGGGCCGGCTCAGCACCTCGCTCCAGCTCCGACCCTCGAAGATCACGAGGTCGGCCGGGGCCCCCACGGCCAGGCGACCGGACGGGCCGAGCCCCATCCAGTCGGCCGGGGTCCGGCTCACCGCCCGCGGCCAAAGGCCGATCGGGTGGTCGAGATGGGCGATCCGCACGCCCTCGCGGAACACCTCGACGAGGTCGTGGTCGCCGTAGGCGTAGAACGGGTCGCGGCAATTGTCGGAGGCGAGCATGACCGGGACGCCGGCGGCGGCGAGCTCGTGCAGGAGGGTCACGCCGCGCCGGCGCGGGGTGCGCCCGGCGGCCCGGTCCTGCAGGTAGAGGTTGCACATCGGCAAGGAGACCACGCCGATCCCGGCCTCGAGCAAAAGGTCGATCGTGCGGGCGACTTCGGCCGGCTCGCGGGTGGAAAGCGAGCAGCAATGGCCCACGAGGATCCGCCCGCGACAGCCGTTGCGGAGCGCCGCTCGGGCCAGATGGTCGAGGGTGCGTGCACCCGGGTCGAGGCTCTCGTCGACGTGGCAGTCGATCTCGAGCCCGCGCTCGATCGCGAGGGTGAAGAACCGGTCGAGGTCGGCATCGAGGGCGGGGTCCAGGAGCGGCACGAGGCCCAGGATCCCGCCGTGCGCGGCCACGAGGTCGGCGAGATCGCGGCCCTCGGGCCCGCGGTAATGCTCGCTCATCGCGAGGGAGACGGCCTGCAGCGCGATCCGGCCCGCCCATTCGGCGCGGAGCTCGGCGAAGACCGGCCAGCTGATCTCGGCCTGGGGCGGGATGCTGTCGAGATGGGTACGGATCGCGCAGGTGCCTTGCGCGAAGGCGCAGCGCAGGCCGAAGGCCATCCGCGCGCGCACGTCGGACGCGGTCCAGTGGCGCTCGCGATCGGCGCGCACGGTCTCGAGGGCACTCCAGAAGCTGCCGTCCGGGTTGGCGGCCCGTGGCCAGATGTGGCCCTTGTCGAGATGGGTGTGGATGTCGACCGGGCAGGGCCAGACCATCCGGCGAGCGAGGTCGAGGCCGGCTCCGAGCGAGCCCGCGGGCGCGATCGTCGCGAGCCGGCCGCGCTCGAGCTCGAGATCGACGAGGAGGAGCCCGTCGCGGTCCGGCGTGGCGCCTTCGAACGCGCCCTCGACCAGGCAGGCGGGGACGCTCACACGGCCGAGCACGCAGCGCTCGAAGGGCAGCTCGGCGAAGATCGGGTCCATGCGCTCCTCCCGGCGACGGCGGCGGTCGTGGCTGCTAAGCAAGGCGCGGACCGCAGGACAAGGACGGTGTCGTGACGAGATTGCCGGCACGCTGGGCGGAGCTCGCCTGGCCGGATTTCCGCGAGCTCGACCCCGAACGGACGGTTGTACTCATGCCCGTGGGAGCGGTCGAGCAGCACGGGCCGCACCTGCCGCTTTCGGTCGACGCGCTCTTGGTCGAGACCTTGGCCGAGGCGGCGCTCGCCCGCGCCGAGCCGGGGCTCGGCCTCCTGGTCCTGCCCGTCTGCCCGTTCGGCAAGTCCGACGAGCATCGCGACTTTCCCGGCACGCTCACGCTCTCGGCTCGGACGCTCGAGGCGCTCTGGACCGAGCTCGGTGCTTCGGTGGCCCGGGCCGGGCTCAAGAAGCTGTTGATCTTGAACGGCCACGGCGGCCAGGTGGCGACCGCCCAGATCGTCGCCCGCGAGCTGCGGATCCGGCATCGGATGCTGGTCGCCGCCTGCCTGTGGCCGCAGCTCGGACTGCCGGCGGGGATCCTGCCCGAGGAGGAGCTGCGCTTCGGCATCCACGGCGGAGCGCTCGAGACCGCGCTCGTCGAGGCGATCCGGCCGGATCTCGTGCGCGACGAGCGGATCGGTCGGTTCGATCCGGCGACCCGGGCGCGGGCCGCCACGGCACCGGTGCTGACCGGGCTCGGTGCTTCGGGCTTCGGCTGGATGGCCCAGGACCTCCACGCTTCCGGCGCGGCGGGCGACGCCGGGCTCGCCACGGCCGAGCTCGGCCGGCGGGTCCTCGACCACGCGGCCGACCGGCTCCTCCTGCTCGTACGCGAGCTCCTCGCGCTGCCGCTCGACGGCCTCGGCCCGGGCCCGCTCGGACCGGGGTGAGGGTTCAGGGCTCGCGGCGCAGCGCGCTCTCGTGCCAGCGGTGCAGCAGGAGGTGCGAGAGGGCGCCGAACAGCAGGTAGATCGCGACGCCGGTGAGCGCCAGGAGGAGGAGGCCCGCGAACATGCGCGGGATGTTCAGCCGGTACTGCGCCTCGAGGACGCGGAAGGCGAGGCCGGTGCCGGTGCCGGCGGTGCCGGCCACGTATTCGGCGACCACGGCACCGATCAAGGCCAGGCCACCGGCGATCCGCAGCCCACCTAAGAAGTAGGGCAGCGCGGTCGGCAGGCGCAGGAGCAGGAGCTGCTGCCAGCGGGAGGCGCCGTAGAGCTCGAAGAGGTCGCGCAGATTGTGATCGGCCGAAGCGAGCCCCAGCATGGTGTTCGACAGGATCGGGAAGAAGGCGACGATCCAGGCGCAGAGCACCACGGCGGTGAGCGGCTCGTCGACGTAGATCAAGATCAAGGGTGCGATCGAGACGACGGGGGTGACCTGCAGGACGACCGCGTAGGGGAAGAGCGAGAGCTCGATCCATTTGGAAATCGAGCAGAGGAGCGCGAGCCCGACACCGCCCACCACCGCGGCGAGCAGCGCGAGGCCCGCGATCTTCACGGTGATCAGGAGCGAGGGCCAGAGGATCGGCCAAGATTCGACGAGCTCGCGGGCGACCAGGCTCGGCCCGGGCAGGATGTAGTGCGGGATCTCGTTGAGCCGGACGATCGCTTCCCAGCCGGCCACCACCAGGACGGCGATGAGCGCCGGGGCGAGGATGCGGGCGAGCCGGTCGTCGCCCGGCGCGCGCTCGGCCGGGGCGGCAGCAGCGGGCAGGCTCGTCGTGGCGGGCTCGAGCGCGCTCGCCATGCGGCTCAGCTCCCCATCGCCCGGTGCAGCTCGGCCGAGACCCGCCGGCAGAGCGCGTTGTAGGCGGGCGAGGTGCGGAAGGCCTCGTCACGCGGCCAGGGTGCCTCGATCGGCAGGTCGGCCACCACCCGCCCGGGCCGCGGCGCCATGACCACGATCCGGGTCGAGAGGTAGACCGATTCGTAGACCGAGTGGGTGACGAACACGACGGTCCAGCTCTGCGCCCGCCAGAGCGCGAGGAGCTCGTCGTTGAGCTTGAGCCGGGTGATCTCGTCGAGGGCGGCGAAGGGCTCGTCCATCAAGAGGAGGCTCGGCCGGGTCACGAGCGCCCGGGCGATCGAGACGCGCATCTTCATCCCGCCCGAGAGCTCGCGCGGATAGGCACGGGCGAACTCGGCGAGGCCGACCATGGCGAGCGCCTCGGCGACCGGTCCCTCGGCCTGCCGCCGGCCGATGCCCTGGAGCCGCAGCGGCAGCCACACATTGTCGAAGACCGTGGCCCAGGGCATGAGCGTGGGCTCTTGGAAGACGAAGCCCGCGGCACCGCGCGCCGCGCCCTCGGGACCCCGGATCCGCCCGCTGGTCGGCCGGGCGAGCCCGGCGATGAGTCTGAGGGCCGTGCTCTTGCCGCAGCCCGAGGGGCCCAAGAGGCTCACGAATTCGTGCCGACCGATCGCCAGGTCGAGGCCGGCCAGAGCGACGGTCCCGTTGGCGAAGATCTTGGTGACGCCCTCCAAGCGGACGAGCGGGCCCGAGGGCTCCGCTCGCCCGCGCTGGTCGGTGTCGGCGCGCGGCGCGACGGCGAGGCTCACTGGCCGGTCAGCTTCTTCTTGAGATCGAGGCCGTGGCCCTTGTTGACGAATTGCAAGGTGTACCCCTCCTCGTAGGGCAGGCTCGCCGGGTAGACGCCCCAGCCGACCGCCTTCTCGAAGAAGCTCTTCCAGCGCTCCTTGGTCATCGCGCCGATCCCGAGCGTCAAGGCGTCACCCGAATCGACGATGCCGTACTTTTTCATCGCCTCGATCGAGAAGGCGATCTGGTCGTCGTCCATCTCGGGATTGTCCTTCTTGATGAGCTCGTTGGCCTTCTTGTTGTCGCCGTAGAGATAGTTGTACCAGCCTTCGATCGTGGCGTTGACGAAGCGCTGAACGAGGTCGGGGTTCTCCTTGACCAGCTTGGCCGAGGTCTCGATGGTCGTCGAATAGGTGTCGTAGCCGGCATCGGCCAGCACGAGCACGACCGGGTCGAAGCCGCCCTGCTTGCGGATCGCGAAGGGCTCGGAGGTCACGTAGCCCTGCTGCACACTGTTCTTGTCCGCCAGGAAGGGCGCCGGGTTGAAGGTGTAGGGCTTGAGCTGGGAATCGTCGAGGCCGTAGACCTGCTTGAGCCAGAGCCAATAGGTCAACCGCCCGTCGTTCGAGACGAAGATCGTCCGGCCCTTGAGGTCGGCGAGGGTGCGGATGCCGCTGTCCGGATGAGCCATCAAGATCTGCGGCTCTTTCTGGAAGATCGCGGCGACGGTAACGACCGGCACCTTGTTCTGGATGAAATTGAACTGGCCGAACAGGTTGCCGCCCATGTTGAAGTCGATCCGGCCGGCCGCCAGGAGCTGGCTGTGGTTGACCTGCGGGCCGCCCGGCCGGATCGTGACCTCGAGCCCGTAGCGGGCGTAGGTACCGTCGGCCACCGCCTGATAATAGCCGCCGTGCTCGGCCTGCGCCTTCCAATTGGTGCCGAACGTCACCTTGTCGGCCGCCGCGGCGCTCGCGGCAGCGAGCAGCAGGGCCACCGCGCCAGCGGGCCCGAAGACCGCCCACCGACCCTTCCTCGTCCCCGAACGCTGGTCCATTTCCGTTCCCTCCCGAAGGCCGCCACGGGCACCCTGGGCCCGCCGACCGCTCGCCCCCGTGCGCCACACCTGCCGTGTGCGCCATCTCGGCAACTTCGCGGGTACGAGCAAGTCCCGTGCCGCGACCGTCACCGGATGCCCGGGGTCGGTCGACGTCGCCCCGAATGTGCTCGCCGGAGCGGCCCGCCGGCAAGGCCCTGCTCAGGCTCGACCGGGGCTGCCCTCGCCCTCGTTCCCGCGCCAGGTGCCGGCGAGCAGCCGGCGGGCCAGCTCGCGGCGGTCGAGCGGTGCCTCGTCGCTCGCCGCGGCGGAGGGCGCCGGTGCCGTGCGGGCGAGCCGGTCGGCCACGATCAGGATCGCGAGGAGGTTGTAGAAGAGCTCGAAGAGCGCCATGTTGAGCAGCGCTCCGCCGACCGCGTAGCCGACCAGGCTCACCTGGACGGCGGCCCCGAGCCGGGCGAGGTCGTGCAGGTCCGGCCGGTCCCGCTCGACCCGCATGAGCCGACCGGCGGTGAGCATGGCGCCCAAAAGGATCGCGAGGAACAGGGCGAGGCCGAGGAAGCCGAGCTCGCCCAGCACCTCGAAATAGATGCTGTGGGCGTTGAGATAGTCGGAGTGGCCGCCGGCGCCGTGGCGGATCCGGTTGAGCACGAAGACCCGGAAGCCGCCGCCGAGCCAGGGATGGGCGAGGGCCACCTCGATGGCGTAGGCCCAAGCGGTGAAGCGCAGCTGCGCCGAGGCGTCGGCCTCGTACTCGTCGATCGTGCCCATCTTGGCGTACCAGGCATCGGGCATCACGAGCGCGAGCGCCAAGGCCGCGGCTCCGCCCAAAAGCGCGAGCGGTAGCTTGGCCTTGGAGCGCCACCAGAGCACCACGGCCATGGCCAGGAGCGCGAGGAGGCCGCCGCGCGACCAGGTGCCGAGCACGGCGAGCACGGTGAGCCCGCCGGCGCCGATCAGCAGGGTGCGCAGCCAGAAGGGGCGGCTCGTCTCGTAGAGATGGTGGAGGAGCGGCAGGACCATGACGAGCGCAAGGGCGATGCCGTTGTTGTCGGCCATGAGGCTCGGGCTCGGGCCGAGCACCTGGTGGGCACCGCCGGTGGCGAGCACGAAGAGACCGCCCTTGATGCCGTAAAAGGCGATCGAGAGGGTGACGACCCAGACCAAGAGGCGGAGCCGCTCGGGGCGATCGATCAAGGCCGTCGTGAGGAAAAGGGCGGCCAAGATCTTGAGCAAGGCGTCGCGCTTCTCGACCGCGAGCTCGGGGGCGAGGGCTTGGCTCGTCGAGAGGACGGCCAGCGCACCGAACAGCAGGAGGAGGGTGGAGAGCGGCCCCCAGAGCGGCAGCTTGCGCTCGCCCGAGGCGAGCCAGCGGAGGAGGGTCACGACGAAGAGCAGCATCGCCCAAGGGGCCTCCTGGGCGAAGCCGAACGTGAGCCGGTGCGGGGCCATGAGCGAGACCCACACATAGCCCAACAGGCCGAGGTGCGGGCGGACGAGGGCGGCCGAGGCGAGGGCCGCGACGATCGTCGTGAGGAGGAGATCGCGCATCAGGCTCCGGTCGGTCGGTGCACACGGCCGCCGATCGGCCGGGTGTCCACCGGGAGCCTAGGACCGGGTGCGGCGCGCGGCGAGTCCCTCGCGCTTCCTGCGCACCGGGGTGCCCGCTCGATCCGGCCGAGCCGTGCACCCGCTCCTCGAGACGAGCGCGAGTAACCGGCAAGAAAAAGGGCCGTGGTCGAGCCGACCGCGGCCCCGCCTCGCGTGCCCGGGCCGGCTCAGCCGTTGACCGCGTCGCGCAGGTTCTTGCCGGCTTTGAAACGGACCGAGCGACTGGCCTTGATCGTGATCGGCTCGCCGGTCTGTGGGTTGCGGCCCTCACGGGCGGCCCGGTGGGCCACCTCGAACACGCCGAAGCCGGCGATCGCCACCCGGTCGCCGCGCTTGAGCGCCTCTTGGATGCCGCCGAGCACGGCGTGCACCGCCTCCGAAGCCTTGGCCTTGGTCATGCCCGTGGATTGGGCGACCGCTGCGCTCAGCTCGTCGAGGGTCATCGAAAGCTCCCCTTAGCCCGCGTCGCGTGTCGCGGGCGCTTATCATGAAGCTTTTCGGTTGCAAACATCTTCGAGAGCGGACGCGACGCGTTCGTGGCCCGGCGTGACGCGCCGGCCGCGCGGGTGCGGGCAGAGCGGGATCCTGGCGCCAGGACGACGAGGGGATATCGGGGCTTTTAGGCGTCTTGTAGGCGAAAAGTCTTTCTTCGGCGTCCGGATCGGAATATCAACTGGAGCGCGGACGGGTGGTGTTAACCTTTCCGCAAGGTTGCGGTCGCAAGATGGGATCGCGCAACCGACCGGCCGCGCCGTGGCGTGCGCGCGGACGGCGGCGGTTCCGCAAGGGAGTTCCGCGATGGCACGTGTCGAGGCCGTGGCAGCGAGCGGGGCGGGCTTCGCATGGCCCGGCCTCGCCGACTGGGTCGGGGTCGGTCGCGAGCTCGGCCGACGCTGGCTCCTCCTCTTCCGCTTCGCCCTCTTGAACCTCTTGGCCGGCGCGCTCGCCGCCGCGGCCGCCGCACAGGGCTGGCTCGCGGCGATGTTCGAGACCGACGGGCAGCACCTGGTCAAGCTCATCGTGCTCGTCTTCGCGGTCGGGCTCGCGATGGCCGCAGGGCGCGCCTGGCGGTTGAGCCACGAGCTCAACGCGGTGCGCGAGGGAACCCCCCGGCCCGGCTCCAAGGCCTTCTGGTTCCTCGCCGCCACCGCCGGTCGCGACGGCGCCACCCGCACGGCGCTCGCCGCGCTCCTCCGGCTCAAGCTGCAGCAGCGCTTGTCGGTCCTCCGTTACGTGGCGAGCTTGCTCGTGCTCTTGGGTCTGATCGGCACGGTCGTCGGCTTCATCCGCGCGCTCGGCGGGATCGACCCGGCGACGGTCGGCGACCCGGCGGCGATCGGCCCCATGGTCTCGAAGCTGCTCGACGGCATGGCGGTCGCTCTCTACACGACCCTCGCCGGCTCGCTCCTCAACATCTGGCTCACCTTGAACTGTCGGCTGCTCGAGAGCGGGGCCGCGCATCTCTACGCCCAACTGGTCGAGCGGAGCGAAGCCGATGCTCGCGCCTGACCTCGACGAGGATCCGGACGGCGCGATCGTCTTCCGCGATCTGATCACCCTCGCCCTCGCGGGCTTCGTGGTCTGCGTGATCCTGATCCTGCCGCACATCAACCCGGCCAAGGCCGTGCCGCGCCCCGACGGCCTCGAGCCGCCCGGTAACGTCGTGGTCGAGCTGCGTTGGCCGGACCCGATCGACGCCGACGTCGACCTCTGGGTCCAGGGACCGGGCGACGTGCCGGTCGGCTACTCGAACAAGGGCGGCCGGTTGTTCAACCTGCTGCGCGACGATCTGGGCCACCGCGGCGACGTCTCGGGCCTCAATTACGAGGTCGCCTATTCGCGCGGCATCCTGTCCGGCGAGTACGTCGTCAACGTCCATCTCTACCGGAACAACGGGCAGATCCTGCCGATCCCGGTCACCGTGGTGGCGAGCGTCAAACCGTCGGTCGGCGAGAGCGCCCGGCAACTCTTGGCGCGAACGGTCGAGCTCGGCCGCGAGGGCGAGGAGCGGACCGTGTTCCGCTTCCGCCTCGACGAGCGCGGCGGGCTCGTGGCCGGCAGCGTCCACGACCTCGAGGTCCCCCTGCGCGCGCGGAGGCCGTCGTGAGCAGCTTCGTGCCCCTCTTCGCCGGCCTCGCCCTGCTCGCGGGCGGGCTCGCCTCGCTCACCGTCTGGGCGCAGCGCCGGCCGGCGGCCAAGCTCGCCGCCCTCTCGCTCGCCGCGCTCCTGTTGCCGCTCGGCTACGTCGCGCTCGCGGACCTGCCCGGTCGGCCGAAGCCCGTGCGCGACGAGTGGCTGCACGCCCGGGCGGCGGAGGCGGTGGTGCTCGCCTTCGAGCTCGACGAAGGTCGGGCGATCCATCTGTGGTTGCGCCTGCCCGGGCTCGACGAGCCGCGCGCCTACCGCCTGCCCTGGAGCCGGCCGCTCGCCCAGCAGCTCCAGGATGCCGGACGCGCGGCCGAGAAGGCCGGGACCGCGGTGGCGATGCGCCGGCCCTTCGAGCCCTCGCTCGACGATCGCGAGCCCAAGGTCTACCCCCTGCCGCAGCCGGCCCTGCCGCCCAAGGAGGTCCCGGGCGACGCGCTGGTCCTGCCGCCGCGGCCGGCCGGCCCCGGGCGCGGGCGGGTGCGTCGCCGCCGCTCAGGCTTCGAGCCCGGCCATCGCGCAGAGGATCCGCCAGTGCGTCTCGCTCACCGGCACGACCGAGAGACGCGACTGGCGGACCAGGGCCAAGTCGGCCAGGCGCGGCTCGGCCTTGATGGCGCGCAGCGGCACCTCGCGCGGCAGGCGGCACTCGGGCTCGACGCGCACGGCCGGCCAGCGCGGGTCGCTCGGGTCGGGCTGCCAGGCGCGGGTGATCCGGACGATCCCGACGATCGCCGGATCGATCACCGAGCGGTAGAAGAAGGCCCGCTCGCCGGGCTGCATGCTGCGCAGGTTGCGGGCTGCTTGGTGGTTGCGGACCCCGGTCCACTCGGTGGACCCCTCCTCGAGCAGGCGCTCGAAACCGTAGTCGGCGGGCTCGGTCTTGAGCAGCCAATGGGCCATGGCGCGCGGTCTCCGAACCGACCCCGCCCGATCGTTCAACGGCCGGCGGCGGACCGGCGGGCGAGCTCGGCGATGTCCAGACGGTAGAGCCAGAGCCCGCTTCCCACGATGATCGCGGCACCGAGGAGGGTCGCGGGCGAAGGCACGTCGCCGAACGCCAGATAGCTCGCGGCCATCGCCCAGACCAGCTGGAGATAGTTGAAGGGGCTCACCCGTGAGGCCTCGGCCCGGCGCAGGGCCAAGATGATCATGAGATGGCCGATCGCGCCCAGAACACCGGTCGCGGCCATGAGCGCGAGGTCGAGCGGGGCGGGGGTCCGCCAGCCCCAGGGCAGGAGCAGGGTGAAGAGCACGGCGCCCACGAGGCCGCTGAACAGGAGCGAGACCAAGGGCTCGGCCTCGCGCACCATGCGGGTGCTGATCTGGTAGATCGCGTAGGCCGCGGCACAGCCGAGGGCGAGGGCGGCGCCCGGGCCGATCCCCGCCCCGGTCGGCCGGACGATCAAGAGCGCGCCCAAGAAGCCCGTACCGATCGCCGCCCAGCGCAGCGGCCCGACCCGCTCGCGCAGCACGACGAGGGCGATCGCCGCGACCAGGATCGGCGAGAGGAAGGTGATCGCCGCCACGTCGCCGAGCGGCAGGTAGAGCAGCGCGGTGAAGTTGAGCAGCGTGCTCGCACCGAGCAGGACCGAGCGGGCGAGCTGGATCTTGGGCTCGCGGGTGCGCAGCGCGCCGGCGACGGCCGCCGGGATCACCATCGCGACGAACAGCACGTGGAAGAAGGTCCGCGCCCAGAGCAGCATGAGCACCGGGTAGCGGGCCAGGAGCGCCTTCACGATCGCGTTCATCACGGCGAACAACAGCCCGCCCAGGGTCACGAGCCCGATCGCCGCCAAGATGTTGCGTCGGCCTTCGTCCACCCGCTCTCCGATCCCGATGGCCGCCCCGGTCGGCGTGGGCTATCTCCCGGCCGTTCTCTCGCAGAGCCGGAGGCCCGCCGCCATGCTGCATTTCGACGAGGCCGAGTTCGCCGCGCGCAAGGCCCGCACCCTCGCCGCCATGGCCGAGGCCGGGCTCGACGGTCTGTTGCTGTTCAAGCAGGAGAGCATGTACTGGCTCACCGGCTACGACAGCTTCGGCTTCTGCTTCTTCCAATGCCTGCTCTTGAGCGGGTCGGGCGATCTCGTCCTGCTCACCCGTGCCCCCGACCTCCGCCAGGCCCAGCTCACCTCGATCCTGACCGACATCCGCATCTGGGGGGACCGCGAGGGCGCCGATCCCACCCGCGAGCTCGCGGCGATCCTCGCCGAGAAAGGGCTCGAGCGCGGCCGGCTCGGGGTCGAGTGGGAGGCGCACGGGCTCACCGCGGCGCGTGGCCAGAAGCTCGCGGCGGCTCTCGAGGGACGCTTCCGCACGGCCGACGCCTCGCTGCTCGTGAGTCGGCTCCGGCTCGTCAAGTCGCCGGCCGAGCTCGCCTGCGTGCGGCGCGCCGGCGAACTCGCCGATGCCGCCCTCGAAGCGGCGATCGCCCACGCCCGGCCGGGGGTCGAAGAGGGGGTGATCCTCGCCCGCATGCACGATGCGATCTTCGAGGCCGGCGGGGATTATCCGGCCAACCCGTTCATCATCGGCTCGGGCCCCGAGGCGCTGCTCTGCCGCTACCATTCGGGCCGCCGTCGGCTCGACCCGACCGACCAGCTCACCCTCGAGATCGCCGGGGTCTGGCGGCAATACCATGCCTGCCTGATGCGCACGCTCCTGATCGGTGCGGCGGATCCCGCGCAGGCGCGGATGTTCGAGGTGTGCCGCGAGGCGCTGGCCGCCTGCGAGGAGCGGCTGCGCCCGGGGCGCACCTTCGGCGAGCTGTTCGAGGCGCACGCGACCACCTTCGACCGGCACGGGCTGCGGCCGCACCGGCTCAACGCCTGTGGCTACTCGCTCGGCGCCGTCTACGCTCCTTCCTGGATGGACTGGCCCATGGTCTACGCCGACAACCCGGTGGTGCTGGAGCCCGGGATGGTCGTGTTCTTGCACATGATCCTCGCCGATTCGCGGACCGGCCGGGCGATGACCCTGGGCCGGACCGCGATCGTCCGCGATGGCGCCCCCGAGATCCTCTCCCGCCTGCCGCTCGAGGTCGCGGTCGGCTGAGCCCGGCGCCCGGCTCGCCCCGGCCTTGGACGGCCGGCACGGCTTTCGCTAGGAGCTCGCCCGGGAACGCTGCGCGCCGTTCCGCGAACCACGCCGAGGGGCCGGGCACGCGACCGGCCCGAGCCCGAGGGACGCCATGTCGATCGACGCCTGCCTCGCCGAGCTGTCCGACCTCGCCGTCGACACCCAGCCGCAGCGGGTCCGCCGCCGCTCGCGCGACTTCTATTGGTACTCGCCGATCCTCAAGCGGCGGCTCGACCGGGTGACCGCCGACGCCGTCGTCACGCCGCGCAGCGAGGAGGAGGTCGCGCGGGTGCTGGCAGCGGCCTTCCGCCACGGGGTGCCGGTGACCGCCCGGGGCGGCGGCACGGGCAATTACGGCCAGGCCATGCCACTCGAGGGCGGTATCGTCCTCGACCTTTCCGAGCTCACGGCGATCGAGTGGATCGAGCACGGCCGGATCCGGGTCCAGGCGGGCCTCAAGATGGCCGAGCTCGACGCCGCGACGATCGCCCACAGCCGCCAGGAGCTGCGCCTCCACCCCTCGACCCACAAGACCGGCACGATCGGTGGCTACGTGGCGGGCGGTTCGAGCGGGATCGGCTCGATCACCTGGGGGCTGTTGCGCGACCGCGGCAACATTTTGGGGTTGCGGGTCCTGACCATGGAGGAACGGCCGCGCGCCCTCGAGCTGCGCGGCGCCGACATCCAGAAGGTCAACCACGCCTACGGCACGAACGGGATCATCACCGCCCTGGAGCTGCCCTTGGCCCCGGCCTATCGCTGGGCCGAATTGATCCTCGGCTTCGACGGCCTGATGCCGGCCGCGCGCTTCGCCGACGCGCTCGCCCGGGAGGATGCGATCCTCAAGAAGCTCGTGACGGTGATCGAAGCACCGGTGCCGCACGACTGGCTCTTTCCCGAGCGCGGGATCGGCCGCGAGGAGACGGCCGTCCTCGTCATGGTCGCCGACTTCGCCACGGACGCGCTGCTCGATCTATTGCGTCTGCATCCGGGCCGGCTGGTCTGGCAGGGCCTCATCGAGGAGGCGGTGGGCGGCCGGCTGCCGCTCTTCGAGTACAGCTGGAACCACACCACGCTGCACGCGCTCAAGCACGACCGGACGATCACCTACCTGCAGACGCTCTTCCCGCCACCGCGGCATCTCGAGAAGGTCGAGGAGATGGCGACCCGCTTCGGTGAGGAGGTGCCGATCCATCTCGAGTTCGTCCGCTTCGGCGGGCAGATCGCCTGCTTCGGGCTGCAGCTCGTCCGCTACCGGAGCGACGAGCGGCTCGCCGAGATCATCGAGGAGCACGAACGCGCCGGCTGCCCGATCTTCAATCCGCACGCCTTCACTCTCGAGGAGGGCGGGATGAAGAAGGTCGACGCGCTCCAGCTCGCCTTCAAGCGCGAAGCCGACCCCAAGGGCCTCTTGAATCCGGGCAAGATGCTTGGATGGTCCGATCCCGATTGGAAGCCGGTCGAGCGGGCGTTCCTCTACGAGGCGCATTGAGCCGGGCGGTCCTGGCGGCGCGGGCACAGGGCGACGCCGCGCGATCCCCCGCCGGGGCCTCTCGGGCTGGACCGGTGGCTCGCCCGCCCTTAAGCGGGGTGCGGTCGCGTGACGGGACGGCGGGCTTGGATCGGTTGGATCTCGTGCAAGCGTTCACCGCGGTCGCCGAGACCGGCAGCTTTTCGGCCGCCGCCGCCCGGCTCGGGCTCGCCCGGGCGCTCGTGAGCAAGCGGGTGGCGGCACTCGAGCAACGGCTCGGCGCCCGACTGCTCGCCCGTACCACCCGGCGGGTCGGGCTCACCGGCGAGGGTGACGCCTTCCTGCCGCATGCCCGGCGGATTCTCGCCGAATACCAGGAAGCGGTCGACGAGCTGGCCCGCCGGCGCGGCGAGCCGCAGGGCCGGCTCAAGCTCGCTGCCCCGATGAGCTTCGCGGTGCGCCATCTGCCCGCGGTGCTGGCGAGCTTCGCCGAGCGTTTCCCCGCGCTCCGGGTCGAGCTCGTCCTCGAGGACCGCTTCGTCGATCTCGTCGAGGACGGGTTCGATCTCGCGCTGCGGATCGGCGATCTGCCGGATTCCTCGCTGATCGCCCGGCTCTTGGCCCCGATCCGCCTCGTGCCGTGCGCCGCCCCCCACTATCTCGCCCGCCACGGCGTGCCGCGCGAGCCGGCCGATCTCCGCCACCACCGCTGCCTGCACTACGGCTATCTTTCGACCGGGCGCCGCTGGCATTTCGAGCGCGCCGGTCGACGCGAGACCGTGCCGGTCGACGACCGGTTCGTCGCGAACAACGGCGACTTCCTGGCCGGTGCGGCCGAGGCCGGGGCCGGAATCGTGCTCTCGCCGACCTTCATCGTCGGCGAGGCACTCAGGGCCGGTCGGCTCGTGCGGGTGCTCGAGGGTTGGGAGACGCGGCGCTTCGCGCTCTATGCGGTGTGGCCGCCCGCCGATCGGCCGCCGGCCCGGGTCCGCGCGCTCGTCGACTTCCTGCTCGGCCGGTTCGGCGATCCGCCCTACTGGGACGAAGGGATCTGAGCGATCAGGCGGCCGTCTTGGTCTCGCTCTTGGCCTCCTCCTTGGGCGGCAGCTGCGCCGTCTCGTCCTCCTTCATGCCCTGCTTGAAGTTCTTGATCCCCTTGGCGAGGTCGCCCATGACCTGGGGCAGCTTGCCGGCGCCGAAAATGATCAGCACGACGGCCAACACCACCAGCCAGTGCCAGATCGAGAACGTACCCATGGCTGCGTCTCCCGTGAGCGAGCGTCGAGCGAAGCTAGCCGCGACCGGCGCGCGTGCCAAGCGCCGGCCCCGGCGGGAGGGCCGAGGCCGACCCCACCGGGGTCGAAGGTAGCACGCCCGTGCGCGAGGACCAGCCGGGAGCGACGGGGCGCCGCCCCCCATGCGAACGGATCGCGGTCGACATCTCCGGACACGGCTTCGGCCATGCGGGGCAGCTCGCCCCGATCCTGGCCGAGCTGCGCCGGCGCCGCCCGGAGGTCCGGCTCGTCGTGCGGAGCCCGCTGCCCACGGAGCCGCTCGCGGCGATCCTGGGCGGCCCCTTCGAACCGGCCGAGCCGCCGCCCGATCCCTGCCTCGTGATGCACGATCCGGTCAACGTCGACCTCGCGGCGACGCGGGCCGCCTACGCCGCCCTCGAGGCGGGTTTCGAGGCGCTCGTCGAAGCGGAGGCGGAGCGGCTGCGCGTGCTCGCCCCGGACCTGCTGGTCGCCAACATCGGCTTCGTCGGGCTCGCGGCCGCCGCTCGCGCGGGTGTTCCGGCGGTGGCGATCGGCTCGCTCAATTGGGCCGACATCGCGGCCGCCTACGAGGCCGCCTCCCCGGCCATGGTCGAGCGGATGCGCGCCGCCTACCGCTCGGCCGAGCTCGGCGTTCTCCTGAGCCCGCATCTGCCGACCCGCTGGCTCGACCGGCGGGTGAGCGTCGGGCCCGTGGCTCGGGTCGGCCGGCCGCGCCGGGCCGAGCTGCGCGCGGCCCTCGGGCTCGCGCCCGACATGCTCCTCGGACTCGTGGCCTTCGGTGGGATCGACGGCGCCGAGCGGCTCGCGACGCTGCCGGCGCTCGATGGCGTGGCTTGGCTCGCCGACCGGGTCGAGCGGCCCGGCATGTTGTCGACCCGCGGGGTCGACCTGCCGTTCCCCGACCTTTTGGCGAGCGTCGACTTCGTGGTCACCAAGACCGGCTACGGGACCTTCGCCGAGGCGGCCGCGGCCGGCGTGCCGGTCCTTTACCGGCCGCGCCCCGACTGGCCGGAAGCGCCGTGGCTCGAGGGCTGGATCCGGGAGGTGGGAATAGGCCGACCGCTGCCGCCCGACCCGGACGGCATCGCCGCGCTCGTCGAGGCGGTGCGCGCGGCCCCGCGGCCCCGGCCGGTGCCGACCACGGGTGTGGCGGAGGCGGTGGCCATCCTCGAGCGCTACCTTTAGGACGGTGCGAGCCGCGAGGTCGGCCGGGGGAGGAGCATGCGAGCGTACGAGATCCGAAGCGGCGGGATCGACGGGCTGGCGCTCGTCGAGCGCGCCCGGCCACAACCGGGCCCGGGCGAGGTCCTGGTGCGGATCGCCGCCGTCTCGCTCAACTACCGCGACCTCGCGATCCTCCGCGACCCGCTCGCGCGCGGCATCGCCCTCCCGCGCGTCCCTTGCTCGGACGGGGCCGGGGAGGTGCTCGCCGTGGGCCCCGGTGTCACCCGGGTCCAGCCGGGCGATCGGGTGATCTCCTGCTTCTTCCAGGCCTGGACGGCGGGGCCGATCGGCCCCGAGGCGATGGCATCGGCGCTCGGCGGCCCGATCGACGGCGTGCTCGCCGAAGAGGTCGTGCTGCGCGAAGGCGGGGTCACGCTCGCGCCTTCGCATCTGGACTTCACCGAAGCCGCCACCCTGCCTTGCGCCGCCCTCACCGCTTGGCACGCGCTCGTCGAGAGCGGCCGGCTCCGGCCCGGCGAGACGGTGCTCTGCCTCGGCACGGGCGGGGTCTCGCTCTTCGCCTTGCAGATCGCCCGACTCGTCGGGGCCCAGCCGATCCTCGTCTCCTCGAGCCCGGCCAAGCTCGAGCGGATCGCAGATCTCGGGGCGGCGGCGACGGTCGACCGCAGCACGCGCCCGGACTGGGAGAAGGCGGTACTGGAGCTGACCCGCGGCAGGGGCGTCGATCACGTCGTCGAGGTGGGCGGCGGCGGCACCCTCGCCCGCTCGATCGAGGCCACCCGGATCGGTGGCCACGTCGCGCTGATCGGCATCCTCGCGGGCGGGGCGGTCGATCCCACGCCGATCATGCGCAAGTCGATCCGCTTGCAGGGGATCTACGTGGGCTCGCGGGCGATGCAGGAGGCGATGGTCCGCGCCTTCGAGGCGGCCGAACTGCGGCCCGTCGTGCACCGGTGGTTCCGGTTCGAGGAGGCGCCCGACGCGTTCCGCGCGCTCGAGCGGGCCGAGCACGTCGGCAAGATCGTGATCGAGCTCTGAGGCGGATCCCGCCGGAGCGAGCTCAGGCGAGGTCGATCACCCGGTCGGCCAAGAGGCTCGAAAGATCGGTCCCGAGATCGCCTTGGACCGTGGCGACGAGGACCGGTCGGCCGCGGCCCGCCCCGTCGGCGTCGACCAGTACCTCGACCGCGCTACCGCGGCTGCGCAGGGACAAATAGGGCGTGAGGTCGGTGCCGTCGGCGAGACCGCCCAGGAGATCGCCGATCAACAGCCGATCGCCCGCGCTCTTCGAGAAGTCGGTGACGGTGGCCACGCTGCGCGCGGCGTCGCCCACCACGAAATCGTCGGCGCCCGCCCCGCCGGTGAGCCGATCGCGGCCGCTCCCGCCGCGCAGCACGTCGTCGCCCGCGCCGCCCACGAGCACGTCGTTACCGGCGCCACCCGAAAGGACGTCGTCGCCGGCACCGCCTTCGAGCACGTCGTCGCCGAGGAGCCCGGCCAAAAAATTGTCGCCGGCGTTGCCGACCAGGCGATTGGCGAGCGCGTTGCCGGTCGCCTCGTGGTCGCCGTCGCCCCGGAGTTCGACGTTCTCGACGTTCGCGAACGATCCGAGCGCGATCGGCCCGTCGATCCGGATCGTGTCGATCCCGCCCTTGCGGTCCTCGATCACCGCGTCGCCCGACCCGTCGAGCACGTAAATATCGTCACCCCTACCGCCGCGAAGCGTGTCGACGCCGGCCCCGCCGTCGAGCAGGTTGGCGCGGTCGTTCCCGGTGATCTCGTTGGCGAGGTCGTTGCCGTACCCGTCGATCGCCGCGCGGCCGGCGAGGACCAGCCTCTCGACGTGGTCGGGCAAGGCGAAGGTGACGGTCGAGAGCACCGTGTCGATGCCCTCTCCTTCTTCCTCGACGACGAGGTCGTCGGGATCGTCGACCAGACAGGTGTCGTCGCCGTCGCCGCCGATCATCTCGTCGGCCCCGGCACGGCCGTCGAGGCGGTTGTTCTCCTCGTTGCCGACGATGAGGTTGTCGAGCGCGTTGCCCGCGCCCTCGATGGCGCGCGAGCCTCGGAGGACGAGGTTCTCGACATGGTCGGGCAGCGTGTAGCTGAGCGAGCTCTCGACTTCGTCGATCCCGTCGTCCGGCAATTCGAGCACCCGGTCCCGGACATCGTCCACGCGGTAACGGTCGTCGCCGGAGCCGCCGCGCATCTGATCGGCGCCCCGACCGCCGTCGATCGCGTCGTCGCCTTCGAGACCGTAGAGGATGTCGTCGCCGTCGCCGCCCTCGATCGCATCGTCGCCCGCGAAGCCATGGAGCTCGTCTCGCTCGATGCTGCCGCGGATCGAATCGTCGCCGTCCTCGAGGAAGGCACGGAAGAAGGCGAGCGCATCGCCGGCCTCGAACGATGCGACCATGCTCGCGGCCGACGTCTCGGCGCCGGTCAAGGAGAACCAGAGCTCGTCCTCGAGGTACACGTAGACATCGGTGACGGTACCGTCGACGAGGTTGCCGTCGTCGTCGTACTCGAGGTCGATGCCCAGGATGTCGAGCTCGAGCTCGCCCGCGGTCAACACGACACCGTTGGCATCGGCGAAGCTCGGCTCGGCCGTGGCGAGCGCCCGCACCGGGAATTCCCGCATGCGCAACGGGCGGTCGAAATCGGCATCCAGCTCGGCCATCGCATCCTCCGGCCGCGATCGCGGCTCGAAGGATAGCGAAAAGCCGGTAGCGTCTCAACCCGGGCGAGAAATCTCTCCGGGCTGTTCGCCTAGGTCGGCCGGAACGCCGCCTCCATGGCCCGGCGGAAGCGGACCGCCGTGTCGTCCTCGTCGATCGCCACGTCCGACCAGCGCACCGTGCCCCCGACGGGAACCGGCCGCAGCAGCTTCACACCCTGGGCGAGACCCAAGGGCAGATAGCCTTCGCGCAGGCTCACTTCCGCCGGGACCTGCTTGCCCCAGACGCAATAGCCGCCCTCGCCGTCGAGGATCTCGCCGGGCCGGAGGTCGCGCTTGGCGGTGGCCACCACGTCGGCGAAAAAGCCGATCGGCGCCCCGGTCGGCTCGCCGCGGAGTGCCACCGAGGCGACCGAGATGCCGAGCTCGAGGCCGATCAGGTGCGTCGGTCGGTACATCGCCATGTAGGAAAAGGTCTCGTCGGGCAAGAGGCGATATTCCTCGGCACAGTATTTCACGTAGTCGTGGCCGCACGCGACCACGACGTAGGTGCCCTGCTGGATCTCGTCCGGTACGGGCGACTTGTCGCGGTGGAGCGAAGAGACGACCTCGGTCGTGCCGCGGATCGCGAGGCAACCGCCGTCGACCGCGGGCTTGCACACTTGCGCGAGCTTGCGCGCCGGGCAGGGCGGGAAGGAGAGGCCCTCGGGCTGCGGCCGGAGCCCGGTGGCGTTGCACACCGCACTCATCTCGATGCCGGACTTCGTCCCGTCGATGAAGCTGTTGAACATCTTGGGGTTCATCCGGCCGCGCTCGGCCTTCTCACGGGACAGACCGAAATGCTCCCAGACGGTGTCGGGCGTGCTGTGGTGGAAGGAGGGGTGGTAGCGGGTGCCCTTCCCGGCGCACACGACTTCGAAGCCACAGGCCCGCGCCCAATCGACGTGCTCGCAGATCAGGGCCGGCTGGTCGCCGTAGGCCAGGCTGTAGACGACCCCCGCTTCCCCGGCCTTGCGAGCGAGCAGAGGCCCGGCCACGACGTCGGCTTCGACGTTGACCATGACGATGTGCTTGCGGTTGTCGATCGCGCCGAGACAGTGCCGGATGCCGACCTTGGGGTCGCCCGTGGCCTCGATCACCACCTCGATCGCCGGGTGGCGGAGGAGGGCCTCGGCATCCTCGAGCACGCAGCTCGCCCCGCTCTTCGCGGCATCGTCCAGCGAGCGGGCCGAGAAGCGCTCCTCCTCCCAACCGCAATAGCGGAGATTGGCCTTCGCACGGTCCGGGGCGAGATCGGCGATGCCGACGAGCTGCATGCCGGGCGTGCGGCGGACCTGGGCCAGGAACATGGTGCCGAACTTACCGGCGCCGATCAGGCCGATCCCGATCGGCCGGCCGGCCGCGGCCCGCTCGAGCAGCTTCTTGTGCAGGTTCACGGTTGCTCGCCTCCCGCTGGTCGCCGCGCGCGGCGGCGCTATAGCGGGGCGGGCGGGGCCGGACAACGCGGCTGCGAGCGAGGAGGGATGCGATGGCCGAGGTCAACCGACAGTGGCGGCTCGTCCGGCTGGTCGAGGGCCTGCCGAAGCCGGAGGATTGGCGACTCGAGGAAGAGCCCGTCCCGGACCCGCCCGCGGGGACCTTCCTCGCCCGCGCGATCTACCTCGACGTCGCCCCCTACATGCGGGCGCGGATCGCCAAGGTGCGCAACTACGTCCAAGGCGTGCAGCCGGGCGAGGTCATGATCGGCGGTGCCGTGGCCCGCATCGTCGCGAGCCGGGCGGCGGGCTGGAAGGCGGGCGATCTCGTCGTGACCGACTTCGGCTTCGGCTGGCAGGACTACGCGGTGCTGCGCCCCGAAGCCGTCCGCCGCGTCGATCCGGCCCTCGCACCCACCGAGACTTGGCTCGACGTCATGGGCCTCAACGGCGTCACCGCCTGGTTCGCGCTCTTCGAGACCGGGGCGCTGCGCCCGGGTGATCGGGTGCTGATCTCGGCGGCCGCCGGCTCCGTCGGGCAGCTCGCCGGCCAGCTCGTGCGGATCGCCGGCGCGGTGCCCTACGCGGTCGCCTCGACCGCGGCCAAGCTCGCCTGGTGCCGCGAGCTCGGCTTCGAGGCCGGGATCGCGCACCGCGACTGTTCGGATCTGGCGGGCGCGATCCGCACGCTCTTGCCGAACGGGGTCGATCTCTATCTCGACAACACGGCGGGGCCGATCCACGACGCGGTCCTGCAGAACCTGGCACCCCGGGCGCGGATCGTGGTCGTGGGCACGGTGAGCCTCGCCGACCGGCTGGGTCGGCCCGACATCGGCCCGCGCTTCTTCCGCGAGGTGCTGGTGGCGCGCGCCCGGATCGAAGGCTTCCTCGTGCTCGACTTCGAGAAGCGCTGGGGCGAGGCCTGGGCGCGGCTCGCCGAGCTGTTGCGGGCCGGGCGCATCCGCACCCGCTACGACATCGCCCGAGGCCTGGAACGGACGCCCGAGGCGTTCTTGCGGGTGCTGCGCGGCGAGAATGTGGGCAAGCAGCTCGTCCAGGTGAGCGAGCTCTGAGCCGAGCCCACCCCGCCGCGCTCAGACGTGGATCGGCTTGGCCCAGGCGGCGAGCGCGGCTTCCTTGATCGCCTCTTCGAGGGTCGGGTGCGGGTGGCTCGTGCGCGCGATGTCCTCGGCCGTCGCGCCGAATTCCATGGCGAGGGCGAGCTCGGCGATCATCGTGCCGGCATCCGGGCCGATGACGTGGCAGCCCAGGACCCGGTCGGTCGCGGCATCGGCCAGGATCTTGACGAAGCCTTCCGCGGCCCCGACCGCGCGGGCCCGGCTGTTGGCCGTGAAGGGGAACTTGCCGACCTTGTACGCCCGGCCCTCGGCCTTCAACTGCTCTTCGGTCTTGCCCACGGCCGCCACCTCGGGACGGCAATAGATCACCCCGGGCACGCGGTCGTAATCGTGCTGCGGCTTGCCGCCGGCGATCCACTCGATGCAGGCGATGCCGTCCTCCTCGGCCTTGTGGGCGAGCATGGGGCCCTCGATCACGTCGCCGATCGCCCAGATGCCCGGCACGTTCGTGCGGAAATGGCCGTCGGTCTTCACCCGACCGCGCTCGTCGAGGGCCACGCCGACTTCGGCCGCGCCCGACCCCTCGGTGTAGGGCCGCCGGCCGATCGCCACGAGCACGACGTCGGCGGCGAGCGTCTCCGGCGGGCCACCGGCCACCGGCTCGACGACCACCGTCACGCCTTCGCCCACGCGCTCGACGCCCACGACCTTGGTGGCGAGCTTGAAGACCATGCCCTGGCGGGCGAGGATCTTCTGCAGCTCCCTCGAGAGCTCGAGGTCCATCCCCGGGGTGATGCGGTCGAGGAACTCGACCACGGTGACCTTCGAGCCGAGCCGCCGCCAGACCGTGCCGAGCTCGAGGCCGATGTACCCCGCCCCGACCACCACGAGGTGGCCGGGCACCCGCTCGAGGTCGAGGGCACCCGTGGACGAGACGATCCGCTCCTCGTCGATCGTGACACCCGGGAGCGGCGTGGGCTCGGAACCGGTCGCGATCACGATGTTCTTGGTCCCGAGCTCGCGGCTCGTGCCGTCGGCGAGCGTCGCCACGACTTTACCGGGGGCGGCGATCCGCCCCGTCCCCACGAGGTAGTCGACCTTGTTCTTCTTGAAGAGATACTCGATGCCTTTGGTGAGCCCGTCGACGACCTTGTCCTTGAAGTCGAGCATGGCGGCGAGGTCGAGGCTCACCTCGGCCGTGCGGATGCCGAACCGGGCGAGGCCGTGCTTCGCCTCCTCGTAGAGATGCGAGGTGTGCAACAGCGCCTTCGAGGGGATGCAGCCGACATTGAGGCAGGTCCCGCCGAGCGTGCCGCGCTTCTCGATGCAGGCGACCTTCATGCCGAGCTGCGCCGCTTTGATCGCGGCGACGTATCCACCCGGCCCGCCGCCGATCAGGACGACGTCGTAGGCAGGCTCGGACATGGGCGGCGCTCCCGGCTGGCTCGCGGTGCGCGCCGCTCCTAGCAGCCGCCCGGTGCGCCGTCACCGCGGCGCGACGGCACCCTCGCGAGGCTCGCGCCGGGCGGCGTCGCGCCGGCCGAATCGGCGCTCCACATAATCTTCGACCATCGCCCGGAACTCCTGGGCGATGCGCTCGCCGCGCAGGGTCGCCACTTTCTTGCCGTCGACGAAGACCGGGGCGGCCGGGCTCTCCCCTGTGCCGGGCAAGGAGATGCCGATGTCGGCGTGCTTGCTCTCGCCCGGGCCGTTGACGATGCAGCCCATGACCGCGACGTTCAAGTTCTCGACCCCCGGATAGCGCGTCTTCCAGACCGGCATCTGGGCGGCGAGCCAGCCTTGGATGTCGGCGGCGAGCTCCTGGAAGAAGGTGCTCGTGGTCCGTCCGCAGCCCGGGCAGGCGGCGACCTGTGGGGTGAAGGAGCGCAACCCGAGCGATTGCAGGATCTGCTGGCAGACTTGAACCTCGAGCGTGCGTGGCTCGCCCGGCGCCGGGGTCAAGGAGCAGCGGATCGTGTCGCCGATGCCTTCCTGCAGGAGGAGCGAGAGGGCGGCGGTCGTGGCGACGATGCCTTTCACACCCATGCCGGCCTCGGTGAGGCCGAGATGCAGGGCATAGGAGGAGCGCCGGGCGAGCTCGCGATAGACCGCGACCATGTCCTGCACCCGGCTGACTTTGGCCGAGATCACGATGCGGTCGGCCGGCAAGCCGATCCGCTCGGCGTGCGCGGCACTCTCGAGTGCCGAGCGGACGAGCGCCTCGCGCAGGACGAACTCGGCCGGCTGCGGGTCCGGCCGGGCGGCGTTGGCGTCCATGAGCCGGGCGGCGAGGTTCTGATCGAGCGAGCCCCAATTGACCCCGATCCGGACCGGCCGGTCGTGGCGTAGGGCGGCCTCGATCATCTGCTCGAACTGACGGTCGCGCTTGTCGCCGAAGCCCACGTTGCCGGGGTTGATCCGGAGCTTGGCGAGGCAGCGGCCGAGCTCCGGCACTTCCGCGAGGAGCCGGTGACCGTTGTAGTGGAAGTCGCCGACGAGCGGCAGCTCGCGGAAGCCCATGAGGTCGAGCCGGTCGCGGATGATCGGCACGGCCCGCGCCGCCGCCTCGTTGTTGACCGTGATCCGGACGATCTCGGAGCCGGCGCGGGCGAGCTCGACGATCTGCTCGGTGGTGGCGTCGGGATCGGCCGTGTCGGTGTTGGTCATCGACTGGACGACGATCGGTGCGCCGCCGCCGATCGTGACGGTTCCGACCCGCACGGCGTGCGTCCGGTGCCGGCGGATCTCGGCGAGTGCGACCATGGCCTCCTCCCGCGCCTACCGGGCCCGCCGAGCGGGTCGCCTCACTCCTGGGCGAGGCGGGCGCGCAGCGAGCCGGGTGCGAGCGGAACGTCCCGCAACACCTTGCCGCTTTCGCCGAGCACGCCCAGCGATCGACCGTCGACCACGACCTCGATCCCCCCGGCATTGCCGGTCCAGAGCGCCAAGTCGTCGCGCTCCGGCACGACCAGCCGATCGCCGGGCTCGAGCGTCCGGGTGCGGACATAATCGCGGCCGGTGCTGCGGATCTGCACCCAGGCGCTCTCCCGGGCGACCAGGACCACCCGAGCTTGGCTCTCGGCCGGGTTCGGCTCGCGCGTGGCCCGGGTCCGTTCGCCGTCGAGTGCGGCCAAGAGGGCGGCCGGCGACGGTCCGTTCGAACCGGGCCGCGCCTGGCTTTCGGCCGCCAAGGCGCCGGTCGTACCACGACCCGGTGGTGGCGGGATCGGCGCGTGGATCCCTTCCTCGGGCTCGGAGGCCTGGAGAGCCAAGAGCTCGGTGTGGTCGACCGGCGGCGGTGCGGGGGCGGACCCCCGCGCGGCTGCCGGGGCCGCCGGCGCGGACGCCGCCGAACGGTTCGGCGCGGAGGGTGGAACCGTCGGCGGCCCGGCGATCATCTCACCGGCCAGCCGGCCGAGCTCGCCCGGCACCGCGGCCACCCGCTCGAGCACCGGCTGATCACGCCAAAGCATGTGCCAGCTGCCGTAGAGCACGCCCAGGAGGAGGATCGAGGCGGCGATCACGAGCCCGGCCGGCCGTCGGTCGTCGTGCGCCCGCGGCACGACGAGCTCGGGGGCGGGCGGGGTGGCATCGAAGGTCTCCTTGACGAGCCGAACCACCTCGGCACCGTCGAAGCCCAGATAGTCCGCGTAGCTCCGCAGGAAACCCAGGGCATAGGGCCGCCCCGGGGTGAGCGAGAGATCGCCTTCCTCGAGGGCGAACAAGTAGGAGGGCTTGATCCGCAGCGCCTGGGCGACCGCGTAAAGGTCCTCGCCGCGCGCCTGGCGAGCTTCGCGGAGGGCTCCACCGATCTGCCGGAGTCGGTCGGCGCGCGTGTCGTGAACGTCCGCGGTCTGACGGCTGACTCGACTGCTCATGGCCGGTCCGAGGTCGCGAGGAGGCGGACGCTAGGAGGGCTCCCGCCCGAACAGATAGCAGAGGCGCGGGCCGACGCCAAACGCTCCCGCCCGTGCGGCATCGCCGCATATGCTTCAGGTGGGGACGCTCGTGCCGGGCGGCAACACCACCTCGTGGTCGACCGCCCAAGCCGCCAGACGTCGGCGGAGCGACCGGTCGGGCAGCTGGAGGAGGGGCTCGAGGTAGGCCGCGAGTCGGCCCGCGTCGAGCGAGCGGATGGTGGCCTTGACCGCGCCGATCTCGGAGGGCGAGACCGACAATCGGCGGATGCCGAGGCCGACGAGCGCCATGGCCTCGAGCGGCCGGCTCGCCATTTCGCCGCAGAGGGTCAAGGGCACCCCGGCCGCCCGGCAGCGCTCGACCAGGTCGCGCAGGAGGGCGAGCGAGGCCGGGGCGAGCACGTCGTAGCGCTCGGCCAGCGTCGGATTGCCGCGGTCGCAGGCGAACAGGAACTGCAGGAGGTCGTTCGAGCCGACCGAGACGAAGTCGACCTCGCGCAGCAGCGCGTCGAGTTGCCAGAAGAGGGCCGGCACCTCGAACATCACGCCGACCTCGAGCCGCGCCGGCCGCTGTCGGCCGCGGGCCTCGAGCCGCTCGACCTCCCGCAGGAGCAGGCGTCGGGCGGCCGTGAACTCGGCCACTTCGGCGACCATCGGGAACATCACCGAGAGCGGCCGGCCGTCGGCGGCGGCGAGCAGCGCGCGCAATTGGTCGCGCAGCAGCGCCGGCCGGTCTAGGGCGATCCGGATCGCCCGCCAGCCCAGCGCCGGGTTCTCCTCGGCCGGCGCCCGCCAATAGGGGAGGTGCTTGTCGCTGCCGATGTCGAGGGTGCGGAAGACCACCCGGCGGCCCTCGGCGAGGTCGAGCACGCGGCGGTAGACCTCGGTCTGCTCCTCGACCGAAGGCCAGCTCGGCCGGGTCATGAAGCCGAGCTCGGTGCGGAACAGACCGATCCCCGCGGCCCCGCTCTCGGCGAGCGCGGGCAGATCGGCGAGGAAGGCGGCGTTGAGCCCGACCCAGACCTCGATCCCGTCGCGGGTGGTGGCCGGCAGATCCTTGAGCGCTGCGAGCTGGCGGAGGCGCTCCTTGCGCGCCTGGACGGTCCGGGCGAAGGCTTGGAGCACGTCCTCGCTCGGCCGCAGGAAGACGACCCCGTTCTCGGCGTCGAGGGCGACCGGGTCGCCGGGCTCGAACAGCGCCATGGCCCCGCTCACCCGACCGACCAGCGGCACGCCCAAGGCACGGGCGACGATCGTCACGTGCGCGGTCTTGGAGCCCTCCTCGAGGATGATTCCCTTGAGCCGCCGGCGGTCGTACTCGATCAGCTCGGCCGCCGACAGGTTGCGGGCGATCAAGATGCAATCCTCCGGCACCGCCGCCGGGTCGTGCGCGCTGCTCCGCCCGGAGAGATGCAAGAGCAGCCGGTTGGCCAGATCGTCGAGGTCGAGCAGCCGCTCCTTGAGGTAGGGGTCGGCGGCGTGGCCGATCCTGAGCCGGGTCTGCTCCTGGATCCGGCGGACCGCCGCCTCGGCGGAGAGGCCGGTGTCGATCGCCTCGCGGATCCGCCGCAACCATCCGGCGTCGTCGGCGAACATGCGATAGGCCTCGAGCACCTCGCGATGCTCGCCCGAGGCCAGGTCGGCGCGCGCCAGCATCCGGTCGAGCGAAGCGCGCAGCGCCGCCATCGCCTGTTCGAGGCGGGCCCGTTCGGCCGCCGGATCGTCGGCCAAGAGCCGATCGATCTCGATCCGCGGCGCGTGCAGCCAGGCGCGGCCCACGGCGATCCCCTCGACCAGCCGCAGCGCCTCGAGCCGCTGCCGCTCGGGGACGAGTCCGCCGAGATCGGTGTAGCGCTCGCGGTCGACGATCCCGCCCGAGGCGAACATCTCGGCGAGAACCGAGGCGATGATCTGCATCGCGTCGATCTCGTCCTCGCTGTACTGGCGGCGGGCGGTGTTCTGGATGGTGAGGACGCCGACCACCCGGCCCGAGCGGACGATCGGCACCCCCAGCATCGAATGGTAGATCTCTTCCCGCGTCTCCGGCCGATAGACGAAGTTGGGATGGCTCTGGGCGTCGGCGGTGTTGATCACGTCGCCGGTGGCGGCGATCGTGCCGACCAGGCCCTCGCCGACCCGCAGGCGGGTGCGGTGGACCGCCTCGCGGGCGAGACCTTCGGTGGCGAACAGCTCGAGGACGTCGCCCGCCCGTTGCACGTAGACCGAGCAGACCTCGGCCACGAGGTCGGCGGCGATCATCTTGACGATCTTGTCGAGCCGCTGCTGGGGACTCGTGGGCTCCGCCACTACGGCCACAAGCCGCCGCAAGAGCCGGCGGGCCGGGATCACCTCGCTCGGTCGCCGGCTTTCCGGGGCGGACTCGCCTCCCGCCCAGCCGCCGATCGGCTGGCTCACCCTGCGATCGCCACCCTCGGGCGGCGCTCCCCGAGGCGGCCGAGCGCCTCGTTGGCCTGTTCGACGAGCTCGGCCAAGATCGCGGCCACGGGCTGGATCCGGGTGACCATCCCGACGCTCTGCCCGGCCATCAGCGAGCCGTTCTCCACGTCGCCGTCGATCACCGCGCGTTTGAGCGCCCCGGCCCAGAAATGCTCGATCGCGAGCGAGGCCTCCTCGAAGGAGAGCTCGCCGCGACGGTACCGGCCGATCACCTCGTGCTGGGTCTCGACGAACCGCCGGGTCCCGGCGTTGGCCAGAGCGCGGACCGGGATCACCTTGAACTGCGGGTCGACCTGCACCGAGACCACGGCGTCGCGCGCGGCCGCCCGCACGAACGCCTGCTTGAAGGCGGGATGGGCGATCGACTCGCTCGCGCAGACGAACACGGTGCCCATCTGCACCCCGGCCGCCCCCATCAGGAGATAGGCGGCGATCATCCCGCCGTGGCCGATCCCGCCGGCCACGAACACCGGGACCTCGCGGACCACCGGCAGGATCTCCTGGGCGAGCACCGAGGTGGCGACCGGCCCCACGTGACCGCCGGCCTCGTGGCCCTCGACGATCAGCGCGCCGACTCCCTGTCGGACCAGCTTCTTGGCGATCGCCGCGGCCGGCGCGAAGGCCATCACCTCGAGCCCGGCGGCCTTGATCCGGGCGATCGCCTCGCGCGGCGGCAGGCCACCCGCGAGCACCACGTGGCTCACCCGACGGTCGATGCAGACGCGCACGAGCTCGTCGAGGGCGGGGTGCATGACGATCAGGTTGACGCCGAACGGCCGGTCGGTGAGCGCCCGGGTGGCGTCGATCTCGGCGGCCAGGGCCTCGGGCGGCATCGAGCCGCAGGCGAGCACGCCGAACCCGCCGGCATTCGAGATCGCCGAGACCAGGTGCCGCTCGCTGACCCAGGTCATCGCACCACCCAGGAGCGCGAGCTCGCAGCCCAGGAAACGGCGGCCGCGCTCCCAGAGCGAATCCAGGAGCGCGCAGGGGCGGCCGACCGGCACCGTCATCTCAGGTCGCGTCGAGGCCGTAGGCGCTGTGCAGCGCCCGGAGCGCGAGCTCGGTGTACTCGTCGGCGATCAACACGCTGATCTTGATCTCCGAGGTCGAGATCGCCTGGATGTTGATACCCTTGTCGGCGAGCGTCTGGAACATCCGATGGGCGATGCCGGCATGGCTGCGCATGCCCACCCCGATCACCGAGATCTTGACCACGTTCGGGTCGGCCACCAGGCGTTCGAAGCCGATCCGCTCCTTGACCCGGGCGAGCACCGCCTCGGCACGCGGCAGGTCGGCCTTGCTCACGGTGAAGGTGATGTTGGCGAAGCGGCCGTCGCGCGAGACCGACTGCACGATCATGTCGACGTTGATGTTGGCCTCGGCCAAGGGGCCGAACAGCGCGGCGGCGACACCCGGCCGGTCCTCGACCTGCTGGACGGTGATCCGCGCCTCGTTGCGGCTGTAGGCGATCCCGCTGACGATCTGACTTTCCACGATCTCGTCCTCGTCCACGACCAGGGTGCCCGGCCGGTCCTCGAAGCTCGAGAGGACCTGCACGCGGACCCGATGCTGCATGGCCAGCGCGACCGAGCGGGTCTCGAGCACCTTGGCCCCGACCGAGGCCATCTCGAGCATCTCCTCGTAGGTGATCCGCTCGAGCTTCCGTGCCTTGGCGACGATCCGCGGGTCGGTCGTGTAGACCCCGTCGACGTCGGTGTAGATGTCGCAGCGCTCGGCCTGCAGGGCGGCGGCGAGCGCCACGGCGGAGGTGTCCGAGCCGCCGCGGCCGAGGGTGGTCACCCGTCCGTCCGGGCCGATCCCCTGGAAGCCGGCCACCACCGCGACCTTGCCCTCGGCGAGACAGGCCTGCACCGCCTGCGGCTCGACCGCCAGGATCCGGGCCTTGCCGTGCGCGCCGTCGGTCCGCACGCCCGCCTGCCAGCCGAGGAAGGAACGGGCGGGCACGCCGAGGGTCTGCAGGGCGATCGCCACGAGGCCGATGGTGATCGGCTCGCCCGAGGAGACGACCTGGTCGTACTCGGCCGGATCGTAGCCCGCCGGATCGAGGCCGTGGACCCAGGCGACCAGCTGGTTGGTGGTGCCGGCCATCGCCGAGACCACGACCGCCACCCGATGGCCTTCGTCGACCGCGCGCTTGATGCGTCGCGCCACGTTGCGGATGCGGTCTAGATCGGCGACCGACGTGCCGCCATATTTCTGGACGAGCAGGGCCAAGGGATCGTCTCGCGCTCCGCCGCGTCGGGCGGCCGCAGCCGCTCCGGGGACGCGGGCCTCGAAGTCGCGGTTCTCGTACAAGCGGACGAACCCGGGGGCAAGGTCGAGGAGTCCGCGGTGGCCGGCACCGTCGATCGAGCCGAACTCGACAAGTTCCAGGCGATGGCGGCCCGCTGGTGGGACCCGCACGGGCCGTTGCGGCCCCTCCACTTGATGAACCCGGTCAGGATCGACTGGCTCTTGCAGCAATGCCGCACGCATCTGCCCTGGGCCGGTGGCCGACGTCCACTCGGCGGGCTCACGGTGCTCGACGTCGGCTGCGGCGGCGGGCTCTTAGCCGAGCCCTTGGCCCGGCTCGGTGCCACGGTCACCGGGATCGACCCGGAACCGGCCAACCTCGAGGTGGCGGCCGAGCACGCCCGCGCCGCGGGACTGGCGATCGAGTACCGGGCGGCGACCGCCGAAGAAGTCGCCGCCGAGGGCCGACGCTTCGACCTCGTGACCGCCCTCGAAGTGGTCGAACACGTGCCCGACCCGGATGGCTTCGTGCGGGCCTTGGCGGCGACCACCCGACCGGGTGGCCTCGTCGTCTTGTCGACGCTCTCGCGCACGTTCGCGGCCTGGGTGGCGGCGATCGTCGCGGCCGAGTACCTGCTCGGCTGGCTGCCCAGGGGGACCCACGCGTGGGGCCGGTTCTTGAAGCCCTCCGAGCTCGCCGCCCGGGCGCGCGCGGTGGGCCTCCGACCGGTCGGGCTCACCGGTCTCGCCTACGAGCCGGCCTTCGAGCGGTTCACGACGTGCCGTGATCCCGCGATCAACTACATGCTCGCGGCGGTCCGCGACCCGGTCGGCGGCAACGCGTAACCGAGGGCCGGATCGAGCCGCTCGGCCACCAGTCGGTCGAGCCCGGCCACGACCTCGCCCGGCAGTTCGTCGCGGTAGCCGCCGACCTTGCCGCGGCGGACTTTGAAGCTTGCGGGATCGGCCGGGTCGCGCGCCTGCAGCTTCTCGGTGCGGAAGAAGCCCGTGCGCTCTTTTTCCTTGAGCGAGTCGAAGGAGGCGAAGGCGACCGCGCGCTCGAGGACTTCGGGCGGCGCCGAGAGCCCGAGGAACTCCACGATCCGAGCGAGCTCCTCGCTCGTCCGGGCGCGCAGGTCCTCGTAGCGGACCAAGTGGGCGCGCGGATGGGTCCGGGCGATCGCCACCCAGCGCTCGAGGAAGTCGACCACGCTCGGCAGGCCGAAGCTCGGGTCGGTGGCGAAGGTGGCGAGGTCGACCCTGCTCATGTCCTCCGGCAGGCCCAGCCGGGCGCGGGTGCGCGGGGTCGAGCGGCGAGCGTGGTGATGGTACCAGGAGACGATCACGTCGCGCGGGTCGCGGACCAGGAGGAGGAGCCGCCGGTCGCGGACCAGCTCGGGAAGACGGCGCCGGATCGGCACGGGCTCGTTGCGCTCGTGCGTCGCGAAGAGCTTCGGGATCGCGGGGTCCAGACGGTGGAAATTGTCGCCCTCCCAGAGCTCGTCCGCCGGCACGCCGCGAGTCAGGTGGAGGACGTGGGAGATCAGCGCCACGAGCCAGGTCCGGCCCGACTTCGCGTGGCTCACCAGGACGAGGTCGGCGGCCTCGAGCTCGGGCAGCCGCTTGCGGGTGCGCCGGCGCTCGTCCTTGTGCCGCCGCCAGAGCTCGAGCAGGCCCCTCACGCGGCCGCTCCCTCGGCGGCCCCGCTCAGGAGCGGCAGGCCCGTGCGTTCGTGGACCACGGGCTCGCTCGTCCAGAGGTCCGAGCGCAGCGTGGCGAGCCGGCGGAGGATCGCGAGGTCGGTCGGGGCGTGCGCGCTCACGGCATTGCCGCGCTCGGCGATCAACGGGTTGTCGCCATAGGCGTGGGTCAAGGTGAAGTCGAAGCCGGCCATGACGACCCGGCCCCAGCGGCGCTCCCCGAGCCCCACGGCGACCGCGAGCAGCCCCGTCGAAGGCTGTTTGCGGGCGATCGCCTCGGCCACCTCGGGATCACCCCCGCAGAGCTCGAGGACCAGGTCGTGGTAGAAGCGGGCGGGTCGGCTCACGAGCTCCTCGTAGCGATAGTCGAGCGCGCGCAGCCGGCGGCGCAGCTCGCCGACCGACATTTTGCGCATCTTGAAAGCGGCGATCGCCCGCGCGAGCGGCCCACCGCCGTCCGCCTTGGGCCTACGGACGTGGTAGAGGCGGCCGGTCCGGAGCCCCGCGAGCCGGCGCAAGGAATGCTCGTCGGACGCTTTGCCCGAGGTGAGCACGGCGGTCACCACGGTGAAGGCCGGGTCGGGCAGCCCCAGGGCGCGGGCGGAGAAGCCCGAGGCGTTGGCGCAGGCCACGGCGTCGATCGCCGCACGCGGCGGCAGGACGGGCGCGGGCTTCGAGCCGAGGACGAGGAGCGTGGCCACGGCCCGTGCTCAGCGGCCGGAAGGGCGGGCGGGGCTCGGCCGGCGGGCGGCATGGGTCCGCTCCTCCGCGAGGACCGCCTCGGCGAGCGTGCGGGCGAGGGCACCCAGGGCCCGGCTCATCGCCGCCACCACGGGCTCCATGCCGGGGCCGGGCTCGACCGGCTCGCGCAGATGCGTGCGCTCGAGCCGCAGCGGCCGGTCGCCCACCCGGCCGAGGATCGACCAGCGCGCCTCGAGCTCGACCTCGACGCCATCTTGGGCCTCGAAGCGCAGGAGCTCGACGGCGATCCGCCAGTCCGGCTGGACCTCGCGATCGCTCGGCAGCTCGATCACCGCATCGGTCGCCAAAAGCCGTGCCAGGCTCTCGCGCAGCACCCGTCCGAGCATCACCTCGAAGCGCTCGCCCCAGCGGTCGAACTCGGCGAGCACGAGGCTCGTGCGCCCGCGGCGGCCGACGATCTCCGGCCGCCCCAGATAGTCGACCACCTCGAGCGGGCCGACGCCGAGAACGCGCGGCGGCCGGCGCTCGGCGCCGGGAAGCGGGCCCAGGGGCTCGACCGCGAGCAGGTGCAGGCGGCTCGGCGGCGAGGTGGCGCAGCCCGCGAGGACGAGCGCTGCGGCGAGCTCGAGGAGCGGCCGGCGCGCGTGGCGGTGGCTCATCGGGAAGCTCCCGCGCGACCGCGCAGGAGGGCCTCGGGGTTGCGCTGGAGGAGCTCGGCGAAGTTGCGGAGCGCTCGCGCCGCGGCCGCCGCCTCGCGCAACAGGGCCACGAGGTCGGCGCGGGTCCGGGAGTCCCCGCCGAGCAGCGATTCGAGCGCGGCGGCACCGTCGCGTGCCTGCTCGGCTGCCTGGCGCAAGCTCCCGAGCAGCGCGGGCGTCTGCTCCTCGGCCACGCTCGCGGCCCGGCGCAGGCTGTCGAGGGTGGCGAGGAGCCCGTCGAGCGCGCGGCCGAGCTTCTCGCCCTGGGCCAAATCGCCCGCCGCCCGGGCCGTCCGCCGCAGCTCCTCGACCAGGGGCTCGAGCGGCAGGGCCGCGAGCTTCTCGAGCACGCCGCCGAGCGAGGCGCTCAAGGTCTCGAGCTCGGTCGGCACGGCCGGGATCACCGGCAGGCCCCGGACGGTGCGCATCGCAGCCGGGTCGGCGTCGGACCGGAAGTCGAGGTCGACGTAGAGCTCGCCGGTGAGCAGGCTCGCCGTCTTGAGCTGGGCCCGGAGCCCGCTCTCGACGAGCTCCTCGAGCGAGACTTGGCGGGTCGGCTCGCCGCTCGCGCCGTCGATCGGCGAGACCCGTTCGGGCTCGAGCTCGAGCCGGGCCTGGACCACGAGGCTGCCCGCCGCCTCGTGCCAGGCGAGGGTCACGTCGGTCACCGTGCCGATCCGGATGCCGCGGGTCTCGACCGCGCTACCCGGCCGCAATCCACGGGTCTGGCCGGTGAACTCGACGAGCACCGGCAGCTTGCGTGTGAGGCTCGCGGCCGTCGCCGTGGCACGGTCCGGGTGGAGCGGGAAGCGGGTCCCGGGCGGGGCCGGCGGCTCACCGTCTCCGGCCTCCGCGCCGTCGAACTCGACCCCGCCCAGGAGGAGGGCCTGGAGCGAGGCGAGCTGGAGCTCGAAGCCGCCGCCGTCGGTCCGCAAGGCGACACCGCCCGCGTCCCAGAAGCGGGTGCGCCGGGTGACGAGGCGGTCGTGCGGCGACTGGACGAAGATCGGGATCGTGACGTGGCGCCGCTCCGGATCGAGCCGGTAGCCCAACACCTGCCCGACCGGGATGCCGCGATAATAGATCGGCGCCCCGCGCGAGAGGCCGCCCAGCCGCTCCGCGTCGAGCTCGAAGCGGGTGCCCGGAACCGTCGAGCGGATCAGGGGCGGCTCCTCGAGGCCCACGAACTCGCGCCGGGGGGAGCCCGCGCTGCCCGGGTCGAGCTCGACGAAGGCGCCGGAGATCACCGTGCCGAGGCCGGAAACACCGGCCGCGCCGATCCGCGGTCGCACGATCCAAAAGCGCGTGTCGTCGTGGAGGAACCGCTCGGTGCCGGCCTTCATCTGCAGCGTCACGACGATCCGGCTGGCGTCGGGGGAAAGCTCGACGCTGCCGACCGTGCCGATCTCGACGTCCTTGTACTTGACCTTGGTCTTGCCGGGCTCGAGGCCCTCGGCGCTCTCGAAGCTGACTTCGACGATCGGCCCGCGGTCGCGGATCGAGGCGTAGACGAGCCAGGCGGCGATCGCCACCGCGAGCAGGGGCACGAGCCAGATCAGGCTCGCGCTCGGATGCCGGCCCGGCCGCAGCTCGGCCTCGCCGATCTCCTCCCGCACCTCGACCCGCTCGAGCGTCGGCGTCACGTCCGGTCCCAGATCAGGCGCGGATCGAAGCTCGCTGAGGCGAGCATGGTCAAGATCACCGTCGAGGCGAAGGCGGTGATGCCCATACCGGCCTCGATCGTCGCGAGCGCGCCCATGTCGACGAGGGCCACGAGCAGTGCCACGACGAACACGTCGACCATCGACCAGCGGCCGACGAACTCGACGAGCCGATAAAGCACGGCGCGCTCGCGCCGCCGCCAGCCGACCCGCCGCTGGGTGGTGACGAGCAGCAGGCCCAGGGCCAGGAACTTGAAGAGCGGGACGAGCACGCTCGCGGTGAACACGACCGCGGCCACCGGGTACATCCGGTGCTCGACCAGGAGGGCGACCCCGCCCAGGATCGTGCTCGGCTCGCCCCGGCCGAGGCTGGTCACCGTCATGACCGGCAAGAGGTTGGCCGGGAAGTAGAAGGCGACCGCGGCCACGAGCAAGGCCCAGGCCCGGGCGATCGCCTGGCGCCGTGGCGGGTGCAGCCGGCTGCCGCAGCGTCGGCAGCGACCCTCCGACCGGCCGTTGGGCACGGCCGCCGCTTGGCCACAGGCCGGGCATCCGACGAGCCGGCCGGCTCCCGGATCGAGCCGGGCGAGCGTCGCCTGCGGACCGAGCCGGTGCCAGAGGTCGTGATGGTCGAGGGTCGCATCGGCCGCGGTCGCGAGGATCAGCGCGCCCAAGAAGGTCCAGAGCCCGATCCCGGGCTCGACGGCGGCGAGATCGACGAGCTTCACCCAGGCGACGATCACCGCGAGGAGGAAGACGTCGAGCATCGCCCAGGCCCGCAACGCGTCGGCGAGGCGCAGGGCCCGGGCCTGCCCCGGAAGCCGCGAGCGCAGCAGGAACGGCCCGAGGGCCCAGAGCGTGGCGAGCATCTTGGCGAGCGGGAAGAGCAGGCTCGCGGCGAGCACGATCGTCGCGAGGAGCGGCATGCCCTCGCGCCAGAGGCGGGCCACCCCGCTCGCCAGGACCACGGTCTGGCCGCGGCCCTCGAAGCCGAAGGCCAGGAAGGGGTGGAGGTTGGCGATCGCGAAGAGGACGAGGGCGGCGAGGTTCAAGTGGACCGCGCGGCGCACCGAGCCCGGGGCGATGCGCCGCAACACCGCGCCGCAGCGCCGGCAGAGCACGAGCCCCGGCCCGGCAAGGGCACCTTGGACCTGCGCCAGGCCGCACTCGTGGCAAACCAGGAGCGGCGCAAGCCAACGGCCGCGGTCCGGAGCGCTCATCGGCGAAGCTTACCAGGGACGTCGGCCGTCACCAATGGCGGGTGGCCGACCGCCGCCCGGCGGGCTCGCCCCGCGGGTTCAGCGCTTGACCACCCAGCGCCAGAGGAACTGGTTGTCCGCCCGCTGGACGAGCTCGATTCCTTCGCGCACGCCCCAGGCGAGCGCTTGTTGGTGGAGCGGTACGTAGCCCACGTCCTCGTGCAGGAGCCGCCAGGCCTCGGCGATCTGCCGGTCGCGCCGGGCGAGGTCGGTCTGGGTCAAGATCTCGCGGGCGAGCGCGTCGATCCGCGGGTTCGAGTAGCCGCCCAGGTTGAACGCGCCCGCACCCTTGCCGTCGCGCGTGACCACGAGATTGTGCAGCGCGTTCCAGGAATCGAAACTGCCCGGGGTCCAGCCCAAGAGGTAGAAGCTCGTATCGTAGCCGCCCGCGGCGAGCACCTTGGCGAAGTAGAGCGACTTGGTCTGGGCATTGAGCGTGACCTTGATGCCGACGCGGCCGAGCATAGCGACGATCGCTTGGCAGATCTGCTCGTCGTTGACGTAGCGGTCGTTCGGGCAGTCGAGGGTCACCCCGAACCCGTCCGCATAACCGGCCTCGGCCAACAGGCGGCGGGCGGCCGCCGGATCGTGGGGCCAACGCACGAGATCCTTCGGAAAGCCCTGGATCCCCGGGGCGACCAGGGCAGCGCTCGGCGTCGCCTGACCGCGCATGACCTTCTTGGCGATCGCGTCGACGTCGATCGCCTGGTAGACGGCGAGGCGGACCCGGCGGTCCTTGAACGGGTTCTTGCCTTTGACCGTGGCGTAGAGGAGCTCGTCCCGCGATTGATCGAAGCCCAAGAAGATCGTGCGGAGTTCGGGGCCGGTGAGGGCCTTCACACCCGGCGTGCGGGCGATCCGGTCGGTGTCCTGGATCGGGAGCGAGAGGATCAGGTCGAGCTCGCCCGAGAGAAGGGCCGCCACCCGGGTGGCATCGTTGGCGATCGGCTGGAAGACGACCTCCTGCAGATTGCCCGGGGCCCGGGCCCAGCCCCACCAATCGGGGTGGCGGACGGCGACGGTCCGCACGTCGGGCTCGCGCAGCGTCACCTTGAACGGCCCGGTGCCGTTGGTGTGGAAGGCCGCGTGGCTCGAGCGCGGGTTCTTGATGTCGACCGGCTCCCCCGCACCGTGGGCGAGCGACCATTCCTTGTCCATGATGTACCAGGTGTCCCATTCCGCGAGGAGGATCGGGTTGGGGATCTCGGTCACGAAATCGACCGTGTGGTCGTCGACCTTGATCACCTCCACGACCGTGGCGAGCCGGCTCTTGAGGTCGGAGGTCGGCCGCCGCACGCGCTCGGCCGAGAACAGCACGTCGTCGGCGTCGAACGGGCTGCCGTCGTGGAAACGCACGCCCTTGCGCAGATGGAAGCGCCAGCGGTCCTTGGCGACCAGCTCCCAACGCTCGGCGAGGCCGGGCTCGATCGCAAGGTCCGGGCCGCGGCTGGTCAGGCCCTCGTAGACATTGCCGAGATAGCCGAGTGTGAAGGTCTCGTTGAGGCCGTAGGGGTCGAGCGTGCCGACGTCGCCCTGGAACGACATTTTGAGCGTCTGGGCGCCGGCCGGCCCGGCCAGCAGGCCCACGACGAGGCCGGTCAGGAGCAGCCTCGGGAACGTCATGGCAACCTCCGCGCGCGTCGCTTTTTCCGGCATGTTCCGCGCGGCCGGAAACGTTGTCAACCTATGGTTAATAAGTTGAGGGTTTCGTGAACTTTCGAATGGATAGCGCGGCGCGCGCTCCCGCCCGATCTGGACTTCCGGCCGGCCGGCGCGACATAAGAAAGCATGAGCGGCAAGGATCTGACCGAGCGCGCCGATCGACGGGTCGCGGCGTTCCTCGAGGAGCTGGCGAAGGTGCCGGCACGGCCGGCCGGCGGCCGCGGCCGGCTGATCTTCGCGCTCGATGCGACCGCCTCGCGCGAGCCCACCTGGGACCGCGCCTGCGAAGTCCAGGGCCAGATGTTCCTCGAGGCCGGGCGGCTCGGCGGCCTCGAGGTCCAGCTCGTCTTCTACCGTGGCTTCCACGAGTGCAAGGCGAGCCGCTGGGTGAGCGACAGCCGCACCCTCGTCGAGCTCATGACCCGGGTCCGCTGCAAGGCCGGGCAGACCCAGATCCGGCGGGTGCTGCGGCACGCGATCGAGGAGACCCGGCGGCAGCCGGTGCGGGCGCTCGTCTTCATCGGCGACGCCATGGAGGAGGAGCTCGACGAGCTCGCCGGGCTCGCGGGCGAGCTCGGCATCCTGGGCGTGCGCGCCTTCCTCTTCCAGGAAGGCGAGGATCCACGGGCCGAGCGGGCGTTCCGCGAGATCGCCCGGCTCACCGGCGGGGCCTGGTGCCGGTTCGACCGGAACGCGCCGAGCGAGCTGCGCGATCTCTTGGGCGCGGTCGCCGCCTATGCCGCCGGTGGTCCGGCGGTGCTCGAGGACCTGCGCAGCCGGCCGTCCAACGTGGTCCGCCTGCTCGCCCGGCAGGTGCGCGATTGACGCTGCTGTATCTCTCCGCAGGTGCTGCCGCGCTGGCGTTGCTGCTGATGGCGGCGCGCTGGCTCTCCCGGCTCTCGCCGAGCGACCTCGCGCAAGCGGCGCGGACCTTCCTCGCCGTGTTCACCGGCCTCGCCGGGACCGGGCTGTTCCTGCTCGGTCGCTACGGGCTCGCGATCGTGACCCTGGCGGCGGCCGCGATGGCGGTCCGCTCGCTCGTCAAGGCCCGCGGTGGCGCCGAGCCGCTCGAAGCGGAAGCGGGGGCCGGGGGCGCGGCGCGGGTCGAGACCGCGCTGCTCGTGATGGAGCTCGACCGGGCGAGCGGCCGGCTCGACGGGCGGGTGCGCGGCGGCCGGTTCGCGGGGCGGACCTTGGGCGGGCTCGCGCTCGACGACCTCTTGGCGCTGCTCGACGAGGCGCGTTCCGAGGATCCCTCTTCGGTCCCGCTGCTCGAGGCCTATCTCGACCGACGCGAGCCCGATTGGCGGCAACGGGCGAGCGGGGCGGGGCGAGCGCCGGCGGATCCGGGCACGATGGACGAGCGGACGGCGCTCGCCGTCCTCGGCCTCGAACCGGGGGCCACGGCCGAGGAGATCCGCGCGGCGCATCGGCGGCTGATGGCCAAGCTGCACCCCGATCACGGTGGCAGCACTTTCCTCGCGGCCCAGCTCAACCGGGCCAAGGAGGTCCTGCTCCGCCGGCGCGGTTGAGCGATCCTCGGCCGTTGTTGAAATTTTAACGAAGCCGACGGTAGAAGCCGCGGACATGCGTGGGACGCGGCGGACCGCCGGGCGGTGCCGTCGCCTCGTGATGGTTCGAGGAGAACGGATGGCGAAGGTCCGCAAGGCGGTGTTACCGGTGGCGGGACTCGGCACCCGCATGCTCCCGGCGACCCGGGTCCTGCCCAAAGAGATGCTGCCGGTCGTCGACAAACCGATCGTCCAGTACGCGATCGAGGAGGCGCGGGCCGCCGGGATCGAGGAGGTCATCCTCGTCACGGGCCGCGGCAAGACTTTGATCGAGGACCATTTCGACCGGGCCGTCGAGCTCTTCGAGACGCTCGCCCGGCGCGGCCGCACGGCCGAGCTCGAAGCCTTGCTCGGCCAGACGCCGCAGCCGGGCGAGCTCGTCTACACCCGCCAGCAGGAGCCCAAAGGTCTCGGCCACGCGGTTTGGTGCGCGCGTCACCTGGTCGGCCGCGAGCCCTTCGCGGTGATGTTGGTCGACGATCTGATCGACGCACCGGCGCCTTGCCTCGCCCAGATGCTCGAGGTGCACCGGAGGACCGAGGGCAACGTCGTCGCGGTCATGGAAGTGCCCGCCGACCAGACGGCGCGCTACGGCATCGTCGCCCCGGGCGCCGACGACGGGCGGGTGGTCGAGGTCGCGGGGCTGGTCGAAAAACCGCGGCCGGAAGTCGCGCCCTCGCGCCTCGCGGTGATCGGCCGCTACGTCTTGATGCCGGAGATCATGGACGAGCTCGCCCGCCACGAGGTCGGCGCGGGCGGCGAGATCCAGCTCACCGACGCGATGGCCCGGTTGATCGGCCGGCAGCCGTTCCACGGCCTGCGCTTCGAGGGGCGGCGCTTCGATTGCGGCGACAAGCTCGGCTACCTCGAAGCGATCGTCGCATTGGCAGCTGGCCGCCCGGATGTCGGGCCGGCCTTCCGCGCCCTGCTCGCCCGCTATCGCTGAACGGCCCGCGGAGTCCCCGCCATGCGCATCGCGATGATCGGCACGGGCTATGTCGGCCTCGTCTCGGGGGCCTGCTTCGCCGAGTTCGGTGTGGAGGTCACCTGCGTCGACAAGGCGGCCGAGAAGATCGCCATGCTGGAGGCCGGCCGGATGCCGATCTACGAGCCCGGGCTCGAGGATCTGGTGGCGCGGCATCGGGCCGCCGGTCGGCTGCGCTTCACGAGCACGCTGGAGCCGGCGCTCGAGGGGGCCGATGCGATCTTCATCGCGGTCGGCACGCCCACCCGCCGCGGCGACGGCCATGCCGACCTCTCCTACGTCTTCGCCGCCGCCGAGGAGATCGCGCGGGGCCTCGACCATCCGGCCCTCGTCGTCACCAAGTCGACCGTGCCGGTCGGGACCGGGCGGCGACTCCAGCGACTGTTCCGGGAACTCCGGCCGGACCTTCCCATCGACGTCGCCTCCAACCCCGAGTTTTTGCGCGAGGGCTCGGCGATCGAGGACTTCTTGCGCCCGGACCGGGTGGTTTGCGGGGTCGAGACGCAGGCGGCGCGCGACACCCTGGCCGCTCTCTACCGGCCCTTGAACCTGATCGAGACGCCGATCCTGTTCACCTCGATCGAGACCGCCGAGCTCATCAAATACGCCACCAACAGCTTCCTCGCGACCAAGATCACCTTCATCAACGAGATCGCCGATCTCTGCGAGAAGGTCGGCGCCGACGTGCAGCAGGTCGCCCGCGGGATCGGGCTCGACGGCCGGATCGGCCGCAAGTTCCTGCACGCGGGGCCGGGTTACGGCGGCTCCTGTTTCCCGAAGGACACCCTGGCCCTGTTGCGCACGGCCGAGCTGCACGGTGTGCCGCTGCGCATCGTCGACACGGTCGTGCAGGTCAACGAGGCGCGCAAGCGGCGGATGGTGAAGAAGATCGTCGATGCCATGTCCGGTGAGGTGGCCGGCAAGCGGATCGCGGTCTTGGGCGTCACCTTCAAGCCCAACACCGACGACATGCGCGAGAGCCCGAGCCTCGTGATCGTCCCGGCACTGCAAGCCGAGGGCGCGGAGATCCGGGTCCACGATCCCGAGGGCCGCCGCGAGGGCGAGCGCCTCCTTCCCGGAGTCACCTGGTGCAGCGACAGTTACGAGGCGATCACCGGAGCCGATGCGATCGTCTTGTTGACCGAATGGAACCAGTTCCGTGGGCTCGACCTCGACCGGGCGCGCAGCCTGGTCCGCCAGCCGGTCCTGGTCGATCTGCGCAACGTCTTCGATCCCGAGCGGGCGAGCCGTGCCGGCTTCGTCTACACCGGAGTGGGCCGGCCGGGTCGCCGCGCCGGCGCCTGAGCGAGCGGGGAGGATGGCATGGCGAGCGGGCATCGGTTCCACCCCACCATCCTGCGCGAGTACGACATTCGCGGGATCGTGGGCGAGACCTTGTCGCCTGCCGACGCGCGGGTGATCGGCCGGAGTTTCGCGACGATCGTTCGACGGACGGGTGGTCGGCGGATCTGTGTCGGCCGTGACGGCCGGCTGAGCTCGCCGGAGCTCGCTCGGGCGGTGATCGAGGGGGTTCGGGCCGCGGGCGTCGACGTGGTGAGCTTGGGGCTCGGTCCCACGCCGATGACGTATTTCGCCGTCCACGAGCTCGACACCGACGGCGGGATCCAGGTCACCGGCTCGCACAACCCGCCGAGCCACAACGGCTTCAAGATGATGCTCGGCAAGGCCTCGTTCTTCGGCGAGGGGATCCGCGAACTCGGGCGGATGGCCGAGGCCGGCGATTGGGCCGCGGGCGAGGGACGGATCGAGGAGGTCGAGCTGCTCGACCGCTACGTCGACCGATTGGTCCGCGACTATCACGGCACCCGGCCACTCGACGTGGTGTGGGACGCCGGCAACGGTGCAGCCGGTCCGGCGATGGCCGCCCTCGCCCGTCGCCTACCCGGCCGCCACCACTGCCTGTTCGCCGAGGTCGACGGTCGTTTCCCCAACCATCACCCCGACCCGACCGAGCCGCACAATCTGGAAGCCCTGATCGCCGCGGTCGAGGCGCGCGGCGCGGAGCTCGGGATCGCCTTCGACGGCGACGGTGATCGGATCGGCGTGGTCGACGGGCGCGGCCGGATCATCTGGGGGGACCAGCTGTTGATGATCCTCGCAGCCGACCTCCTGGCCCGCCACCCCGGCGCCACGATCATCGCCGACGTCAAAGCGAGCCAGACCCTGTTCGACGAGATCGCCCGCCTCGGCGGCCGGCCGCTCATGTGGAAAACCGGACACTCGCTGATCAAGGCCAAGATGGTCGAGACCGGAGCACCATTGTCCGGCGAGATGTCCGGCCACATTTTTTACAAAGACGGGTTCTACGGCCACGACGACGCGCTCTACGTGGCGGTCCGCCTGCTCGACATCCTGGCCCGCGGGCAGCGCACCCTGGCCGAGATCCGCGACTCGATGCCCACGACGTTCAGCACGCCCGAGGTGCGCTTCGACTGCCCCGAGGAGCGGAAGTTCGCAGCCGTGGCCGAGCTCGCCCGGCAGCTCGCCCGGGACGGCGCCGAGGTCGACACCACCGACGGGGTACGCGTGCGGACGGCCGACGGCTGGTGGCTCCTGCGCGCTTCGAACACCCAAGCCGTACTCGTGGCGCGGGCCGAGGCGCGGAGCGCGGAAGGGCTCGAGCGGCTCAAGGCCGAACTCCGCGACCGCCTGCGCTCGGTGGGAATCGAGCCGCCGGCGAGCTTCTGAGCCCACGCCGAACCAGCGCTTCGGTTCTCAACCTCGCGTTAACCTTCGGGCCTTAAAGTTTCGGCGAGGCGGCGATCGGGCGGTGGGAGGGGCCCACCGAGCGGGGTCGTCCGCGAGGCCGGAGGCGGGCGCGGCCCATGGCGGCTCGTGAGGAGGGGCGGAAGGCAGAGCCGCTGGCGCGTACCCGGCTCGCACGGGCACGCGCCGTCCGACCGGTCGGCCCCGGGCGGGCCTCCGGCACTCGCGGGCTGCCGGTCGGGTCCCGCGGACGCCCCCTCGGATTCGGGCACCGCCGTGCGGGCCGCCGACGGGGCGCAGCTGCCGCACGCTTTGCGCGAAGGGCGGTCGACCGCACCGGGCGCCTCCTTTTACGGGTGGTCCTCTTGCTCGGCGTGCTTTGGGTCTCGTGGGCCCGGCCCCTCGTCGCCGAGGAGGCGCGGCTGCGGATCGTCGCCCATCCTGCGTTCGCGCGTCTCGTCCTCGAACCGTTGACCGCGCGGGCCGTGGCGCTCGAGGTCTCGGGCGGGGCCGCCCATCTGCGTCTCGACCGTGCGGTAAAGAGCTCGGTGCCGCCGGTCCCGGCCGCGGCCCGGCCTTGGCTGCTCGCGGTCGAGGAGCGCGACGGTGGCACCCGGCTGGCCCTGGCATTGGCACCGGGTGCGCTCGCGCGCTTGGTCGAACCCGGTCCCGGACGGGTGGTGGTCGACCTCGTGCACGAACCCGGCGGGGCGGATCCGGCTCGCCCGGAGCCGGTCGGGTCCCTGCCGCCGGCCCGCACGCCGGTCGAGGTCGCGACGCCGGATCCGGCGCTTCGGGTACGCACGGGGCGCCATGCGGGCTTCGAGCGGCTCGCCGTCGAGGGACCCGCCGTGTCGGGGCTGGAGCTCCGGCTCGAGGCCGGACGGGTCGAGATCGCCGGACCTCCGCGCTCGCTGCCCCCGGTCGCGGCCGCCTTGCAGCGGCTCGGGCCGGTCGTGGGGCCGGTGACGGTCGAGGGCGACCGCTTGCGCGCCGAACTCGTGCCCGGAGCCCGGGCCGTGCGGCAACGCGGCCGGCGCGACCAGCTCCTGCTCGACCTCTACGGGCCGCCGGCACCGCGTGGGTCGGCGAAGCCCGGAGCCGAGGCCGACGCCAGCCCTCGGCCGACCTCGACCGACCCACCAGCGGCCGGTGCCGCGCGCACGTCCGGGTCGGGCAAGGCGGCCGAACGGGAGGCGCCATCGCCGAGCCGCTGCACGCGGTCCCGCGGCTCGGCCGTGCTCTGCGTCGCGGTACACGCGACCCCCACGACCGCCGAGTTGCTTCTGGCCGTCGAGCCGCGGCCGGGTGCCGCGGTGTTCTGGCGAGCCGGGGCGCTCTGGGTGGTTCTCGACCGGCCGATCGACGAGGTCGAGATCGCGACCTCGGCGTCGAGCAGTGAGGCGTTGGTTCGGGCGCTGCGCAGCGAACCCCATCCGACGGCGACGCTTCTGCGCATCGAGACGAGCGGGCCGGTGGCCGCCGACGTGGACCCGAGCGAGCGGGGTTGGGTCCTGCGCCTGCGTCCCGCGGGCGACGAGCCGCTCGTCGAGCCCGGTCGGGTCGTCCGGCTCGAGGATCCTCCCGCCCTCGCGATCGAGGCCGATGGTGGTCTCGTCGTGCTGCCCGCGGCCCTCCTCGGCACCGAGGTGACCGTGCTCGCGGCCGAGGACGAGCTCGAGGGGGTGGGGCCGCGGCGCTTCGTCGATGTCGAGTTCCTCGCCGCGGCGCAGGGCGCGGCTTGGCGGGCGGTGAGCGACGATCTGCGCGTGCGAAGGCAGGGCACCCGGTGGCTGATCGACCGGCCGGGCGGCTTGCGTCTGACGCCGCTCCCCGCGGCGGCCGAGCGAGCCTCACCGCATCTCGTGGCGAGCCTACGCGGCAGCGCCGGAGCGGGCGCGTCGGCGCCGCACGAGGGCGGCACGGGAGCCGACCCCTCGGCCGGCGGCGCCCCGCGGAGGCACCACGCTGCGGGCACCGGGACGCCGGCCCATGGCGCGGCGGCGCCTCCTTCCGCGGGGTTCCCGGTCGGGCCCGTGGCTGCGCCGGCTGCAGCTTTTCCCGGCCGGCACCGGGAGAGCCCGCCCGCGAGTGCCGTCGAGCCCGTGCCGCCGCCCTCGCCGTCGGCGGGCCCAGCCGCCCCGACCGAGGCCTCGAACCCTCCCCGGAGCCCCGACGGCGTGGTCGCCCAGGCTTCGAACGGGCGGCCTGGCGATGCCCGGGCCGCGCTCGAGCCGCCGATCGGCTTGGCGCGGCTTGGCAGCGGCAACGAGTCCGCGGCGGGCGGCTCCCTCGCCGGGTTGCGCGAGCGGCGGGCCGTGCCCGAGCCCGAGGCCCGTGCGGCGATCGACCGGCAGCTCGCGCGCGAAGCGTTGGCGCACGGACGGGCGGCCGAGGCGCTCGCGCTCTTGGGCGAGCCGGCCGCGGCCGCGGATCCCGAGGCGCCAC
>JAILZQ010000114.1 GCA_023512415.1 Geminicoccaceae bacterium
GCGGTCTGGCCGTCGGCGTGGGCTCCGGCGCCGGAGCGACAGCGGCACTCGCCCCCCTCGCCGACCGACTGGTCGCGACCGTGCACGAACTCGAGGCCTTGCTCGATTCGCTGGGCGCCGGGTGAGCCGGTCCCGCCGCCGGATCAACCGGCCCGCTCGTGTTCGCGCAGCCGCGGGATGAGCTCGGCGAAGTTGCAGGGCCGGTGGCGGATGTCGAGCTGGAAGGCGAGGATCTCGTCCCAGCCGTCCCTGCAGGCCCCGGGCGAGCCCGGCAGGCAGAAGATGTAGGTGCCCTTGGCGACACCCGCGTCGGCGCGGCTCTGCAGGCAGGAGGTGCCGATCTTCGCGTAGGAGAGCATCCGGAACAGCTCGCCGAAGCCCGGGATGCGTTTCTCGACGACCCGCTCGAGCGCTTCCGGGGTCACGTCACGGCCGGTCACCCCCGTGCCGCCCGTACTGATGATCACCTCCACACCCGGATCCTCGACCCAGGCGCGGAACCGCGCGGCGATGAGCTCGACATCGTCCTTGACGATCGCCCGATCGACGAGCTCGTGGCCGGCCGCACGGATCCGCTCGGCCAGGAGATCGCCCGACCGGTCGGTCGCCGCATCGCGGCTGTCGGAAACGGTCAACAGCGCGATCTTGAGCGGGCGGAAGGGGATGGTCTCGTCAATTCTTCCGGGCACGCGCGGGCTCCGCGGGATCCAGCCTCCGGAGTTCGGGCCAGCGGTTCTCGGCCAACGCCAGGAGCTCGACGTTTTCTTGGCCGAGCCGGGCCCGGTACACCCAGAGGTTGGTCAGCACCTTCTTGATGTAGGCGCGAGTCTCGCCCAAGGGAACGCTCTCGATGAACAGCAAGGGATCGTCGCGGGTCCCTCTGAGTTCCCGCTCGAGCCAGGCCGCGACCCGGTTCGGGCCGGCATTGTAGGCGGCCACCACGTGGATCAGGCTCTTGCCGAGCTGGCGGTTCTGGCTCAGCTGGATCAGCTTGTGTTGGCCGAGCTCGATGTTGACGTCGGGGTCGAGCAGAGCGCCTTTGCCCGCATAAGCGATCTGCGCTCGCCGCGCGACCTCGACCGCCGTTTCGGGCATGACCTGCATGACGCCCAGAGCACCGCGCGGGCTCCGGGCGTCGACATCGAAGCCGCTCTCGGCGCGGATCACCGCGTAAACCAGCGCCCTGTCGACCCGAAATCCTCGCGGCGGGCTCCAGCGTGGCACGGGATAGAGCGACCCGTCGTGGCGGCGGCCGTCCAACAGGCGCATGCGCTGGGCGACCTTGAGCTGGGCGCCGGGCAGGCCGGTGGCCTCGGCGAGCGCGATGAGCGCATGGCCGAGCTCGAGCCGCGCCTTGTCGGCGAGCAACAGGATCTCCGCTTCGGCGAGCCGCGGCTGGCCCACCTGGGCGAGCGCCAAGGCCCGACGCGAGCCCGGATAGCGGACCAGGAGGTCGACCATCTCGGCACGCAGACTGGGCTCGTCCCACTCCCAGCTCATCGGCAGGCCGAGCACGGTCTGCGCGAGGAGGCCGTAAAAGTCGCGGCTCGAGCGGGCGGCGAGCCGGAGATAGCGGCCGACCTGTTGCGGCCGACCCGCCGCCAGATGGGCACGGGCGGCCCAAAACGCGGCGGTGGCAACCTCCTCGCCGTCCGCCCCCTCGCGGTTGGCGAGGCTGCGCAAGAGGTCGGCGGCCCGATCGAAGTCGCGCTTGCGCCAAGCCGCGAGCGCTTCCTCGAGCTGCCGGCGCGGTGGCCCTCCGGAGTCCGCCCGGGGTGCCTCGTCGAGGGCTGCCGCCATCACTCGCGGATCGGGCGGCAGGCGGCTGCCTTCCGGCCGCTTGGCGAGGGCCAGCCGATGGATCCGGGGGGCTTGCGGCAGGTCCCCGTACCGCTCGAGCCAAACCACCAGCTCCTCGTAGCTCGCCACGTAGAACCGCCCGAGATAGCGTTCGGCCAGGACGTGGCCCATCAAGATCCGGCTGCCGAGCTGGGCGAGGCGAGCGTCCGCCTCGGCCGTCCGACCCTTGGCCTGCAGGGCGAAGGCGTCGCGGTAGCGGGCGATGTCGTCGTAGCCGAGCGGGCTCGGGACGACCCAACCGGGCGTCGCGCCGTCGAGCGGCTGCAGCCGAGCCGTCTGGATGGGGACCGGTTCGGCGCGCGCGAGCCCGCTCGAGGCGAGGCCGCAAAGGCCGAAGGCGAGAGCCAAGCCCGCGCGACTGCGGGTGGCTCGGAGTGTGGGGCCGAGTATCGTCAAGCCGGGATGCCTCTTGTCGTTGTCGGGACGCTCAAGACGCGTGCTCGGCGGTGGCACCTCCTCTGGGCAGGAAACGCGGCGGGCCGGTCTCGATCCCGAGCCGGCGCAGCTCCTCGGAAAGCTGCAAGAGATCGCGCCAAGCGAGCTTCTTCTGCATCGGCTGGCGCAGCAGATAGGCCGGGTGGAAGATGACGAAGGCGGGAATGGCCGGCCGCCCGCCGCCCGGCTCGTAGCGGAAACGGCGGCCGCGCAGGCGTGTGACGCCGTCGCTCGCGCCCAACAGCGCTTTGGCCGCGATGCCGCCCACGAACACGAGCACCGCCGGCTGCAGGAGTTCGATCTGGCGCTCCAGGAACGGCAGGCACGTGGCGAGTTCGAGGGCGGTCGGCGCGCGGTTGTCGGGCGGCCGCCAGAACACCGTGTTCGTGATGTAGACCCGCGAGCGATCGAGGCCGATCGTGGCGAGCATCCGATCGAGCAGCTTGCCCGAAGGCCCGACGAACGGCTTGCCCTGGCGGTCCTCCTCGACCCCGGGAGCTTCGCCGACGAGCATCACCCGCGCCGCGGGGTTGCCGTCGCTGAGGCACAGCCGCGTGGCCGTCGCCTTGAGGGGACAGAGCTCGAAGCTCTCGAGCGCCCGGATCAGCTCGTCGAGGGAACGGCAGCTCCGGGCGAGCTCGCGCGCGCCGACGACCGGACCGGCTTCGGCGAGGCGTCCGATCGGCGAAGGACGCGACGGCTCGGCCGGCGCCGGCTCGACCCGCTCGGCCTCGGAGACCGCCGAGGACGCGGCTCCGACGGTCTCGAGGCAACAGTCGACACCCATCGCCGCCTGCCAGTCGAGCCACGCCGCGACCGCGCACCGGACCGCCGCAGGCTCGGCGGCGGGATCGCGCGGCGACGCAGCCGCCCCTGTGCCGTTCATGCTCCTCGGGCCCGCATGGCCCGCGTTTCCTCCCGCGAGGCTCGGCCGGTGAGCGGTTCGCCGGAGTGCACCCGCGTGCCCACCGGCGAACCGCTCCACCAATGGGTGCGCAACACACCCCGACATTCGCATAGACGCGCGGGACGGCAACTTATTCCGAGCCTTCGCGTCGACCGTCGGGCCGACGGGGGCCGACGCGGGCCGCGGCGGGCCGAGCCGCCGGGGACCGCCGCGGCTCGGCTCAGATGTCGCGGTAGGCGATCGGCCGGCCGTCGGGCCCGGTCACGAGCTTGCCGCTCTCGTCCTGCGCCGCTATGTAACGACCGTGCCCGACCGCGGACCCGACGTAGAGGGCCGGCTTGACCTTCTTGCCCTCGAACGTCTTCGCCTGCTGGGCCGGCCCGCGCGCGGTGGGATCGTTTTTGCTCTTGGACGTTTTGAGCATCGTGTCATCTCCGAACCATGAGGAGCCGCCGGCATCGCCGGGCGCGGCTCGGCCGAGCGGCAGGCTACTTGGCCGGCCACGGCGATTCCGTCAAGCCGACCCGATGCTCTCGGGGCCGTGCCGCGGCGCGAGCCGACCGGTCGTCCTCCTGCTCGCCGCGAGCCTCGTCTCCTGCACCGGCCAGTCGCCGGGCTGGCTCGGCTCCGGCTGGCGGGACGGTGGTCTCGCCAGCGCCGAGGAGTTCGGCCAGGGCCGCTCGCCCGCGGCCAGCTATCTCGCCGGCCGACACGCCCTCGAGCTCGGCCGCATCGAAGAGGCGGCGCGTTATTTCGATCGTGCGGCGAGCGCCGATCCGCTCAATCTCGATCTTCGGCGTCAGGCCTTCCTTCTGACCGTCGCAGCGGGCGAGATCGACCGCGGCGTGGTCCTCGCGCGCCAGCTGCTGGAGCTCGACGGGAGCGCCGAGGAGGCGCGCCTCTTGCTCGCCGTGGTGGAGGCCAAGGCGGGCCGCTATCAAACGATGCGCGAACAGGTCGCCCGGCTCGGCGGGCGCGGCGCGCTCGGCTCCATCGCACCCCTGCTGCGCGCCTGGGCGCGGGCAGCGACGGGTGACCTCGATGCGGCGCTCGACCTCTTGGAGCGCGGCGGGCGGGACGACCCCTTCACCCTCCTTCGCGGCTACCACCGGGCGATGATCCTCGCCTATGGCGGCCGGCTCGCCGAGGCCCGTGCGGCGCTCGCCGCTCTCGAGAAGGCGGACGAGCCCGTGCCGACACGGGTCCTGTTCGCGCAGGCGGCACTCGACGTCCGCGCCGATGAGCGCGAGCGCGCCCTGGCCCGCCTCGACGAACGCCGCGCGCGCTTCGGCGACACGGCCGCACTCGCCGTGATCCGCGAGCGGATCGCCCGCGGCGGCGAGGGCTGGCTGCCGGCCGCCGATGCCGCTGCCGGCGCCGCCGACTTGCTCTTGGGGTTGGCCGAGCTCTTGCGCGAACAACGGGTCACCGCCCAGGCGTTGGTCTACGCCCGGCTCGCCGCGCATCTGACACCCGATGCCGGTGACGTGTGGCTGGCGATCGGGCGGATCGCCCAGCTCCAGGACGATCCGGCGGGCGCGATCCGGGCCTTCGAGCGGGTGACCGAATCCTCGCCCTTCTACTGGGAGGCGCAGCTCGCCAAGGCTTCCGCCTTGAAGGACCAGGACAAGAGCGAGGAGGCGGTCGCCCTTCTGCGCGAGCTCGCCCGCCGCCGACCGGAGCGGATCGACGCGCTCGTCCAGCTCGGCGACCTGTTGCGCGCCGAGGAGCGCTTCGCCGAGGCCGGCGAGGCCTACGGCGAGGCCATCGCCCGGATCGGCAAGCCCGAGCGACACCATTGGCGGCTGTTTTACGTGCGCGGTATCGCCCTCGAGCGGACCAAGCGCTGGCCCGAGGCCGAGGCCGCCTTCCTCCAGGCGCTCGAGCTCCAGCCCGACCAGCCCTTCGTGCTCAACTATCTGGGCTATTCTTGGGTCGAGCAGGGGGTGAACCTCGAGCGCGCCAAGGTCATGCTCCACCGGGCCGTGGAGTTGCGGCCGCAGGACGGCTTCATCGTCGACAGTCTGGGTTGGGCCTACTTCAAGCTCGGCGAGTGGGAGAAGGCGGTCGAATATCTGGAGCGCGCGGTCGAGCTCGAGCCGGGTGATCCGACCATCAACGATCATCTGGGCGACGCTTATTGGCGGGTCGGCCGACAGCGAGAGGCGCGCTTCCAGTGGCAGCGGGCGCTCGGGCTCAAGCCCGAGCAGGATGCGCTCGCGGCGATCAACGAGAAACTCGAAAGGGGCTTGCCGGAGCCCGATGCCCGACGCGGGTGAGCCGGTCGTCGTCGAGACGGCACCGGCGAAGCTCAACCTCGACCTCCTCGTCACCGCTCGCCGAGCGGACGGCCACCACGATCTCGACAGCCTCGTGGTGTTCTGCGAGCTGGCCGACCGGCTCGAACTCCGGCCGGCCGAGAGCTTCTCGCTCGTCCTCGAAGGGCCGACCGCAGCCGGGATCCCGGCCGGCCCGGACAATCTCGTGCTGCGCGCGGCTCGGCTGTTGGCGGAGACGGTCGGCGTGGCGGGGGGTGCGGCGATCCGGCTCGTCAAAGAGATCCCCGTCGCCGCGGGGCTCGGCGGCGGCTCGGCCGATGCGGCAGCGGCGCTGCGCGGCCTGCGCCGGCTCTGGGGACTCGCGATCGACGACGAGCGGCTTCGCGAGCTGGGCCTCGGGCTCGGCGCCGACCTGCCGGTCTGCCTCTACGGTCGACCCGCGCGCATGCGCGGCATCGGCGAACGCCTCGACCCGGTGCGCGGCCTGCCCGACCTTCCGCTCCTCCTGGTCAATCCCGGCCGACCACTGCCTACCGGGCCCGTGTTCCGTGGCCTCACGGGCCCGTTCCGCGCCGCCGACCGGCCGCCGCTCCGGGCCGGGCCGAGCCTCGTCCAGCTCGCCGTCTGGCTCGCCGAGAGCCGCAACGACCTCGAGCCGCCGGCCCGCCGGCTCGAGCCCGAGATCGGCCGCGTGCTCGAAGACCTCGCGGCGCTCTCTGGCTGTCTGGTCGCGCGGATGAGCGGCTCCGGCGCCACCTGCTTCGGCCTGTTCGGCGACCGCGGCGAGCTCCAGACGGCCGCCCTCTTGCTGCGCCGCAAACATCCCGATTGGTGGATCCGGCCGACCGTCGCGCGAGGTGGGCCTTGATCCTTTTGGCGACCGATTTCGGCCTTGCGGGCCCGTATGTCGGTCAGCTTCATCTCGTGCTGGGCCGGCTCGTACCCGAGGTGCCCGTCATCGATCTGCAGCACGACCTGCCGGCCTTCCGACCGGACCTCGCGAGCCCGCTCCTCGCCGCACATCTCGATTGGGCGCAGCCGGGCGACGTCGTCCTCGCGGTCGTCGACCCCGGGGTCGGCACCGACCGTCGTCCCTTGGCGCTGCGGCTCGACGGCATCTGGCTCGTCGGCCCCGACAACGGGCTCTTCGAGGCGGCCCTGCGGCGCGCCCGGTCGATCGAGAGCTACGAGATCGTCTGGCGCCCCGAGCGGCTTTCCGCGAGCTTCCACGGCCGCGACCTCTTCGCGCCCGTGGCCGCCCGTCTCGCCCGCGGCGACCGATCGGGCCTCGCGCCCGCCGAGCCCACGCGCTTTCGCGATTGGCCGGACGATTTGCCTCGGATCGTCCAGGTGGACGCCTACGGCAATGCCTGGACGGGGCTGCGTGCCGCGCACCTTCCGGCGGGATCGCGGCTACGTGCCGCCGGCCGGACGCTCGAGCGGGCGCGCACGTTCGGCGACGTGCCGCCGGGCACGGCCTTCTGGTACGAGAACAGCTCCGGCTTCGCCGAGATCGCGGTGAGCGGCGGCAGTGCCGCGGAAACGCTCGGCTTGCGACCCGGCGATCCCGTCGAGATCGTCGTGGGCGATTGCTGAAGGGGGTGGGGCGGCTCTATACGGGGGGCGGATTGGGGCGTCGCCAAGCGGTAAGGCAGCGGACTTTGGATCCGCCATCCGGTGGTTCGAATCCACCCGCCCCAGCCATCGTCTCGAGCCCGCGAGGACCGGCGTGGACCCCTTCGACCTCGTGATCCGCGGCGGCACGGTGGTGACCGCCAGCGAGCTCTTCCACGCCGACCTCGGGATCCGCGACGGGCGGATCGCGGCGATCGGCGAGGAGCTGCCGGCCGGCCGCGAGGAGCTCGACGCGCACGGCCTCCTGGTCCTGCCGGGCGGCGTCGACAGCCACTGCCACATCGAGCAACTCTCGGCGGCCGGCCTGGTCAACGCCGACACGTTCGAGACGGCGACGGCCTCGGCAGCCCTCGGCGGGACGACCACCGTGATCCCCTTCGTGGCGCAGCACGTCGGCACCTCGCTCGCCGCCGCGGCCGAGGATTACCATCGGCGCGCCGAACGCGGGGCGATCGTCGACTACGCCTTGCACCTGATCCTGGCCGACCCCCGCCCGGAAATCTTGAAGGAGGAGCTCCCGCCCCTCGTGCGGGCCGGCCACGCTTCCTTGAAGGTTTTCTTGACCTACGATCGGCTCAAGATCGACGACGAGCAGCTCCTCGACGTCTTGGAGGCCGCCCGTACCCACGGGCTCATGGTCTGCGTCCACGCCGAGAACCACGGCATGATCCGCTGGATGGGCCGGCGGCTCGTCGAGCGCGGCTTCACCGCCCCACGCTACCACGTCCCCTCGCATCCGCGCATCGGCGAGGTCGAGGGCATCCACCGGGCGATCGCCTGCGCGGCGCTGCTCGACCAGCCGATCATGATCTTCCACGTCTCGACCGCGGAAGGGGCGGCGGTGATCCACCGGGCGCGCGGCGAGGGCCGGAAGGTTTGGGGCGAGACCTGCACGCAATATCTGACGTTGACCTCGGCCGATCTCGACCGGCCGGGCATCGAAGGGGCCAAGTGGATCTGCTCGCCGCCCTTGCGCGAGCCTGCCGACCAGGAAGCGCTCTGGTGGGCCCTCGAGGTCGGCACGCTGCAATGCGTCTCCTCCGACCACGCGCCCTACCGGATGGACGAGACCGGCAAGCTTGCCAAGGGCCCGAACCCCTCCTTCAAGGAGATCGCCAACGGCATCCCGGGCCTCGAGCTCCGCTTGCCGGTCCTGTTCGACGCCATGGTGAGCCGCGGTCGGCTGGGTCTGTGCAGGTTCGTCGAGCTCACCGCCACCGCACCCGCCAAGATCTACGGCCTCCACCCCAAGAAAGGGACGATCGCGCCGGGCTCGGATGCGGACCTCGCGCTCTGGGACGCCGAACGCGTGGTCACGATCGAGGACGCGCCCCGCACCGACCGCGCCGGCTACACACCCTATGGCGGCCGCACCGTGAAGGGCTGGCCGCGCCACGTGCTCCTGCGCGGCCGGCCGATCGTCCGCGACGGCAAGCTCGAAGGCACACCGGGCCAGGGGCGCTTCCTGCCCCGGCAGGGTGGCCGGGCTGCGCTGCCGACCGGTCGGCCGGCTCCGGAATTCGATCCGGCGCAGAATTTCGGGGCGCGGCTCTGGTGAGCTCTTCCGACTGGAGCGAGGGCGTCCACCGGGCGTTCGCCCGGACTGGCATCGGGCTAGTCGCGCACGTGCCGGACGCCGGCCTCACCCCCTTGCTCGCCCGCTGCACCGCCGACCCCGCGATCCGCGTCGTGGGGCTCTGCGACGAGCGCGAGGGCCCTGCGCTGCTCGCCGGCGCTTGGCTCGGCGGGCTCCGGGGTCTGCTCGCCTGCCAGTCGAGCGGGATCGGCAACCTCGTCAACATGCTGGGCGTCTCGGCGGTCGGCCGCTTTCCGCTCGCGATGCTCGTGACCATGCGCGGCGAGTGGGGTGAGCAGAACCCCTGGCAGGTGCCGATGGGCCAGGCGGTGCCCGCGGTCCTCGGAGCGATGGGCGTGCGGCTCTTCTCGCTGGAGCGCGCCGAAGACGCCGAGGCCGTGCTCGACGGTGCCCTGGGCCTCGCCTTCGGCTCGGAGCAGATGGTGGCCGTGCTGATCCGTCAGCGGCTCTTGGGCGCCAAGCGCTTCGTTCCGGCCGGAGCCACCGCGTCGTGAGCGGAGGGCTCGACCGGCGGGCGCTCGTGGCCGCGCTCGTCGCCCGACGCGGCTCGGCTCTGTTGCTCGCCGGGCTCGGCTCGCCGGCGTGGGACCTCGCCGCCGCCGGCGACCATCCGCAACACTTCTACCTCTGGGGTGGCATGGGCGGCGCTTTCGCGAAGGGTCTCGGGCTCGCGATGGCGCGGCCCGAGCGTCGAGTCGTGGTGCTCACGGGCGACGGCGAGGCGCTCATGGGTCTCGCCTCGCTCGCCACGATCGCCGCCCAGCGCCCGCCGAATCTCGCGCTCCTCGTGCTCGACAATCGCGTCTACGGCGAGACCGGCGGTCAGCCCACGGCGACCGCTTCCGGGGTGGACCTCGCCGCAATCGGGGCCGCGGCAGGCTTTCCCGCGACGCTGCGGCTCGAGAGTCCGGATCGGGCCGAGACGGCGCTCGACCTCCTGCTCACCGCTCCGGGCCCGGTGCTGGTCCAGGCCCGGGTGGACCATCGTCCGCTGCCGCTCGTCCTGCCGATCAAGGACGCGGTCGCCGCGAAGCGCCGCCTGCGCGCCGCCCTCGGCCTCGCGGATTGACGACCGAGGTCTGCTCGTTCGCGCTCTCTTCGAAGAGGGAGCCCTGCCGCGGCGGTTCGGCGGTGGGCAGCGGCTCGCTCGCCGGGGCCTCGCCCGACACGAGCGCGCGATGCTCCGCCCGGAAGCGCGCCGGGTCGCGAACCACCGCCTCGAGCGCCTCCCGCCCTCCGAGCCGCCGCAGCGAAGCCAGGAAAACGGCGGCGGCGCGAGCCTGGCAGTTCAACGAGCGGGCGGGGTTGAAGGCGATGTCGGTGAACGCATCGTATCCCGCGAGCTGGTCGGCGAGATCGGACCGGCGCAGGAGGGCACGAACGTAGAGCCAGTCGTAGAACGCGGTCTGGCTCTCGACCGGCCAGTCGTCCGCGCCGTAGCGGAACGCGACCGGCTTCTTGCGTTCTCCCGTCGCCGGGTCGACCAGGCGGGGATCGCTGCGGGCTTCCCGGCCCGGTCGCCCGTAGAGATCGGTGAACGGTCCCTCACCCGGGCCGAACACTTTCGAGCCTTGGAACACCGATTCGACCGTCGAGAGTGAGCCGTCCGGGGCTTCGACCTCGAGGAAGAACGCGCTCACCGCCCGCCCGAGGCTTCCCGGCGAGGCCGAGGAGATCTCGAGCGGGCGCTGGACGCCGAGGTCGCGGCGCGCCGCCGCGTGCAGGGCTTCGATGGACTTCTGCTTCTGGGAGCGTGACAGGCCGGGGTGCCAATCGAAGGTGACCACGACCTCGCGGATCCGCCAGGGCGCCGCCGCGGGAGGCAGGAAGACGGGTCGCTCGGCCATGGCGTGCCTCCGGCTCGGCTGTCAATGTCGGTTGCGGTAATCGGACCTTTTCTTGAACATGGCAGGGCAGTAGCGGAGGCGAAAGCCGTGCTCCCACTTCCCGTGCTCGCTCTTGTTGTTGACGAACACGCTCAGAAGATACTCTCTCGGGAGGCGTCCTCGAACCAGGACCTCGGCCTGGGGATCGCTGGGATCGCAATCCCGCGAGTCCGGGGAGCGCGCTCCGGCGAACATTTTCTCCAGGGCCGACGGGCTCCGCAGCTCCTCGTCCGGGATGCCGTGGAAGCATTTGCTCGCGGCGTTCGTCGAGAAGAACAGGCAATCACGTTCCCAGAGAACGCGGGGATCGATTTCGAGCAGAACCCAATCGCCTACATCTAGCATGCTCGGTCGTTTGCTGAAAAACATCTTGTCGTTCGGAAACGATATCGACAAGGAAATCCATTCTCGTCGTCGGTCGAGCCGCTGCGAGTCCGTGTACCGATAGGGAACGCCGCTTTCCTCGAGCTCGCTCCGCGCCAGAAGGCCGACAGTGCCGATCGACGCCAGATTGTTGCGGGGGGTGAAATGGACGAGCCGCTCGACACCGCGGCGGCGGACGATCCCCCGGATCTCCTCGCGTCGTCGGTCTTCGGGCGTACGGCGCTGCGCCGCACTCCCGATCGGCACCACGGACGGCGCCGGTCGAGTCGGTACCTCTCCGGGGGCGGCTCGAACACCCCCCGCTTCGGGCGGACGCGCCGCCGTCCGAAAGGTTTGCACCCCGGGTCGGGTGGCTTCGCGCGCTTTGGCTCGGCGCGCTGCCTCATCGGAAACGGGCGAGGCTGCGGTGCCCGGCGCGGCGGGCGTGGGCTGCCCGAGGACCGGCCCATGCGGCGGGGGCGGAAGCCGATCGCCGGCCGGATGCGCGCTCGACCCGGCCGGTCGGTCGTCGGGCGCGGCATCGAGTAGCCGTACCGTCCGCGGATCGTCACCGGGGAACCGGGAGAGGGGTCTGCTGTCCCCGTTCGACCCCGAGCGCAAAGACCGAAAGGACCCGGCTACTAGAATAATCAGCAAAGCGAAAAGAAGAAATTCGACCAAAGGTCGAGCTCGCTAGCTGTGATTCGATCCTCGACTGTCGGTGCGTTCGAGACGGGGGTCAAGATCCCGCCCGGTGCCGCACGAGAGGTTCGGGTCGCGCGTTGTCGTTGATCGCGCGCGGTCGGGCGTTGTGGCGACCGCGCGGAGGGTGCTAGGGCCGGAGCGGGGAGGTGGGCGATGGCCGAAGCCCGTTCGGGCGCGCGCTGGCTCGCCGAGGCCTTGGCCGGCGCCGGGACCAGCCACGTCTTCTTCGTCGACGCGATCCTGCGC
>JAILZQ010000115.1 GCA_023512415.1 Geminicoccaceae bacterium
GTAGGGCCCCGCTTTGGACGGACCGTCCGCAGCTCCGTTTGATCACGTATAAGATCGCCCCTACATGCTCCTGCCCCCGGTCGAGTACGCACGGCCAGGCACCGTCGCCGAGGCGCTGGAGCTGCTCCGGCGCCGTGCGGACGCGCGGCCGCTCGCCGGCGGCGGTGCTCGGCAACTGGCTGGAAGGCGCACTGGTGATCTTTCTCTACTCTTTTGGGGAAGCGCTGGAATCCTATACCGTGGACCGCACCCGAGGCTCGGTACGTGCCCTCATGAACCTCTTCCCCTCCGAAGCCACCGTGCGAAGGGGCGATGGGGAAACCCGGATCCCCGCCGAAGAGGTAAAGGTTGGGGACATTGTCATCGTTCGGCCCGGGGAGCGCATTCCCGTGGACGGGAAGGTCATCGCCGGGGTGACCTACGTGGATCAGTCCGCCATCACCGGAGAAGCGCTGCCTGTGGCCAAGGGCGTTGGGGACGAGGTCTTTGCCGGCTCCATCAACCAGCGGGGCTCGGTGGAAATCCGGGCGACGCGGCTGCCGCGACAGCCGCGAGATCGGCGCGCGCTCCGCCGCGAGCCCCGGGCCGGCCATAGCCCGAGGCGCCGGTGGCCCCGGGCCGACTTGCGGCCGGCGCCACGCCTGGTAGTCCGGGACCAGCGGGGCGCGGTGCCGGATCCGGGCGCGAGCGGTGATCGGAACGCGACATCGACCCTGCCGGGGCGTGCAGGGCTATGCGGTCTCGATCGCCCGGATGGTCGATCTGCCGGCGCTCGCCCCGGCGCTCGCCCGACTCGAGCGGACGGCGCTCGAGAGCCACCCCTTCTTCGGCCCGGCGGCCCTCGAGGCCTCCCGGACGGTCCTGCCCGAGGTCCGAGCCGCCCGCCTGCTCCTGGTCGCCGACGCGGCCGGCGAGCTCGCCGCCTGCCTGCCGCTCCGGCCGACCCTGCCCGGCCTCCTGCCGCGCCCCGTCGAGCCGCTCGACCATCCCTACTGCTTCCTGCGCGCCCCGCTCGTCCGGGCGGCCGATGCCGAACGGGCGCTCGCGGCACTCCTGGAAGGGCTCGGCCGGCTCGAGCTCGGCGGGCCGGCCCTGCGCTTGCCGGACGTTCCGGAGGGACCGCTGCTCGAGGCGCTGCACCGGGCCGCGGCCGAGCGGGGCGCCCGGCTGGTCGAGACCGGCCGGCGGGCGCGCGCGCTCATGGTGCCGGCGGCCTGCGCCGAGACCTTCCTCGCGGGTGCGCTGCCCCGCAAACGGCGCAAATGGCTCGCGAGGCTCCACGGCCGGCTCGCCCGGATCGGCGCGCCGGTGTTGGAGGTGATCGACCGACCGGCCGGGCTCGAGGCCGCGATCGCCCGGTTCCTCGAGCTCGAGGCGGCCGGCTGGAAGGGGCGGGCGGGAACGGCCTTGGCGGTCGCCGGCCATGCCCGGTTCCTCCAGCAGCTCGCGGGCGAGCTCGCGCCCACCGGTCGGCTGAGCGTGCCGGTCCTGCGGCTCGGCGAACGGCCGTTGGCGATGCTGGTCTGCCTCGACTCGGCCGGTCCGGAGGGGACGAGCTACCTCTTCAAGATCGCCTACGACGAAGCCTTCGCGCGCTTCGCACCGGGCGTGCTGCTGGTGGTCGAGTACACCCGCTGGCGGCACGAGCAGGGGCTTCGCGCGCCGGTCGATTCCTGCGCGCGCCGCGGCCACGCGCTGTTCGAGCGGCTCTGGCCCGGCCGGCGCCGGCTGGTCGACCTCCTGGTGCTGCCGCCGACCCCGGCCGGGCGCCTCGCGGCACCCCTGCTCCGGGGCCTGCTCCGCCTGCGCGCGAGATGGCGCCGGGCCGCCGGCGCGAGCGCGTGGAGCCACCGACGCGTCGCCGACCTGCCGCGCGGTCGCGGGGCATGACAAGGCCCGCGCGATCGGGCTATGGGCCCGGGCGACGAGGATCCATCGGGGGAGGCTTTCCATGCTGCGACGTCATCTGTTGGCCGGCTCGGCGGCCCTGCTCGCCGCGCCCTTCGTCAGCCGGGCCGGCCGCGCCCGGACCGTCACCTTGAACGGTGCCGTCCAGTTCAACGACGAGCACGCCTTCACCAAGGCGCTCACCCGCTTCGCCGAGCTCGTCAAGCAATATTACGGCAAGCCGATCGAGTTCGTCTTGCACAAGAACAGCGCGCTCGGCCTCGAGAAGCAGTATTTCGAGTACATGGCGCAGGGGCAGGCGGTCGACTACGCGATCGTCTCGCCGGCGCACATGTCGACGTTCTCGAAGGCGGCACCGTTCATCGACGCGCCGTTCCTGTTCCGCGATCTCGAACATTGGAACAAGGTGCTGGAGGCCGATGTGTTGGCGCCGGTCGCCCAGGAGGTCGAAAAGCGCGCCCAGGTCATGCTGATCGGCTATGCCGGCGGCGGGGTCCGCAACATCTTCGCCCGCCGGCCGCTGCGGACCATGGCCGACCTCAAGGGGCTCAAGATCCGCGTCCAGGGTGCGCCGATCTGGAGCCGGACCTTCGCCGCGGCCGGCATGGCCCCCACGGTCATCGCCTACAACGAGGTCTACAACGCGATCCAGAACGGGGTGATCGAGGCCGGCGAGAACGAGGCGGCCGGGGTCGAGCAGATGAAGTTCTACGAGGTCGCACCCAAGCTCGCGCTCACCCAGCACGCCATCACCATCCGGCCGATCTGCTTCTCCGCCAAGACCTTCGCCGCCCTGCCCAAGGACCTGCAGGAGGCGATCCGGCGGGCCGGCAAGGAGGCCGGGACCTACGGCCGGCAGATCGAATCGCGCGAGGACGGTGCCAAGCTCGAGGCCTTGGAGAAGGCCGGCAAGCTCGAGCGCGTGCCGTTCGCCGACCGGGAGGCGATGAAAAAGGCGGTCGAGCCGGTGATGGCGGCCTACGCCAAGGAGATCGAGGCCGACGCGATCCACGCCAAGATCGCCGCCATCTGAGCGGCCGCGGGGTGGTGCCGGAGCACCGCCCCGCTCGCCTTCCCGAGGGAGTGTCGGCATGAGCGACGGCCGGCGCGGGCCGTTGACGGCGCTGAACGACGCGCTCGCAGCCCTCCTGCGCGCCCTCCTCGTGCTCGCCGTGGCGGTGCTCGTCATCCCGGTGAGCCTGCAGATCTTCTCCCGCCACACCGCACTCGTTCCCTCGTACATCTGGACCGAGGAGATGGCCCGCTTCCTGTTCGTGTGGGCCATCATGCTCGGCGCCATGCTCGGGGTGCGGGAGGGCACCCATCTCCTCGTCGATCTCTGGCCGCCCGGCGGCGCGCGCCGGCAGGCGCTGCTCGACCTCCTGGCCGATCTGGCGATCGCGGTCCTGGCCGGCGTCTTCCTCTGGTGGGGCTGGCGGTTCACCGAAGGGGCCTTCTACCGGATCAGCGAGCTCGCCGAACTCCCCTTGTGGCTCATCCACATGGCTTGGCCGATCACCGGCCTCGTCTGGTTCCTGTTCCTCCTCGAGCGGGCGCTCGAGGACCTGCGGATCCTGCGCGGGAGGGGACCGTGATCCCGGGTGCCGCGGTCCTCTCGCCCGGCGAGGCCGCGTTGCTCTTGTTCGGGGTCTTCTTCGCGCTCTTGGTCCTGCGCGTGCCGGTCGCCTTCGCGCTCGGCCTCGCCTGCCTGCCGCCGCTTCTGATCGAGCCGCGGCTTTCGCCCTTCGTCCTCGTGCAAGAAACCTTCAACGCCTACAATTCCTTCATCCTCCTGGCCGTGCCGTTCTTCTTGCTGACCGCCAACCTCATGAACGTGGGCGGCATCACCGACCGGCTCGTGCGGCTCGCCAAGACCATGGTCGGCCACCGCCCGGGCGGGCTCGCCCAGGTCAACGTCGTGCTCTCGATCCTCTTCGCCGGGATCTCGGGCAGCTCGACCGCGGACGCCGCCTCGACCTCGCGGCTCATGATCCCGGCCCAGGTGAAGGCCGGCTACGGCGCGCCCTTCTCCGCCGCGGTCACCGCGGTCTCCGCGGTCCTCGCGGTGATCATCCCGCCCTCGATCCTGATGATCGTCTGGGGCGGGATCCTCACGACCTCGATCGGCGCGCTGTTCCTCGCGGGCATCGTCCCCGGGCTGCTGTTGGGTCTGGTCCAGCTCGCCACGGTCCACGGGCTTTCGATCCTGCGCGGCTACCCGACCGACGCGCGCGCCTCCTGGGGCGAGCTCGCCCGCGCCTTCCTGCGCTCCGTGCCGGCGCTCACCACGCCGATGATCATCGTCGGCGGCAAGATCTTCGGCTGGTTCACGGCGACCGAGAGTGCCTGCATCGCCGTCCTCTACGCGACCGTGCTCTCGGTCCTGGTCCATCGCGAGATGGACCTTTCGGGCCTGCATCGAGCCCTGCTCGACACGGGCCGGCTCGCCTCGGTGGCGCTTTTCTGCGTCGGTACGGCCTCGGCCTTCGGCTGGCTCTTGGCCTACTACCAGATCCCCAAGATCCTGCTCGAAGGGGTGGCGAGCTGGGGCTTGGGCTTCACCGCCACGGGCCTGTTCATCGCCGCGGCCTTCCTCGTGGTCGGCCTGTTCTTGGACGCGATCCCGGCGATCATCATCGTCGGCACGATCCTCGAGCCGCTCGCCCGGAGCGTCGGCATGGACCCGGTCCATTTCGCGATCGTCGGGATCGTGAGCCTCGCTTTCGGGCTCGTCACCCCGCCCTACGGGCTCTGCCTCATGATCGCCTGCCACGTGGCCGGGATCCGGGTCGTCGAGGCCTTGAAGGACGTGGCGATCCTGCTCGCACCCATGCTCGCCGTGCTCGGGCTCTTGATCGCCTTCCCCGAAATCGTGCTCTTCTTGCCGCGGCTGATCTCGCCCGAGTTCCTGCGCTGAGCCCGGGCAGGCGCGCCGGCCGTTCAGGCGAGGCCGAACGCCCGGTGGATTTGCGCCACGACCGGCGCGGGCAGCTGCAGCCGGCCGGCCAGCGCCTCGAGGTAGGCGCGCTCGGCCGGGGTGTCGACCTCGATCGCGAGCAGCGAGGCGGCGTAGACCTCGACCGCGACCTCGGGACCGGGGACGGCGCGGACGATCGAATCGAGGTCGAGCGGCCGGCGCAGCTCCTCGGCCAAGAACTGGCGGGTTTCCTCGTCGGCGCCGATCTCCTCGAGCTTGCCGGTGATCCGGGCGATCTCCTCCTGGTCGATCCGCCCGTCGGCCTTGGCGGCGGCCACCATCGCCCGGACCAGGAGGAGCGCGGTGTCGTCGGAGGCGAGCTGGTCCACGGCGGGCTGCGCGCCTGCGGCTCGCGCTTGGCCGCTGGCCTGCAAGGCGGCGAGCGCGAGGCTGCCCAAAAGCGCGAGCGCGCCGCCGCCGACGGCCCCCTTGCGGCCACCCAACAGCGCCCCGGCGATCGCCCCGAGGCCGCCCACGGTCAAGGGGTCGTTGCTCTTGATGCCTTCGCCGGCGCGCCCCACCGACTGTTGGAGCCCGCCCAGGACCTGCCCGACGATCCCACCGAGCCCGCCACTCGCCTGCCCGGCGCTCGGACCCTGGCCGCCGAGCATGCCGGCGAGCTGGCCCAGGAGCCCGCCACCTTGCTGGCCGAGCCCCTCCGGACCGAGCGCGTGGCGGATCCGCTGCGGGGCCGATTCGGTCATCCCGGCCTGGAGCAGCGAATCGAGCAGTCGTTTGGCGTCGAGCATCGGCGGGTCCTCCCTTGCCTCGATCGGCCACAATGGGCTGCGTGCGACGGGGGTCAAGGACATCCGCGACGATCCGCGTCGGGACGTACCGGGCAGCGCCCGCGTCCCTCGTCCGCTCGGTCGGCGCGGCGGGCAGGTTCCCGGCCGGGTCCTGTGTGATCGGCGCGACAGCCGGCGCCCGCGCGATCGACTACGGCAGGGCTGCGGCAGCGAGCCGCGGGAGGAACCTCGAGATGAGCACGAGGGAGCGCGCGAGCCTCGATCGGCGCGACGGTCGAGCCGAGAGCGAGCCGCGGGCCGAGGGATCGGCGCGCACGGTCTGGCGGCTGTCGGTCCCGGGGGTGTGCCGGCTGATCGACGATCCGGAGCGGCTGGCGTTCGTCCTGCGGAGCCGGCCGGACGCCTCGGTCGTCCGGCTGCGCCGGGGCCGGCTCGTCTGAACGGCGCCGAGGGTTGATGCGGGAGTGTACCATGACACGCACGACTTGTTGGTTAATCCAAGCTCGCCTTGACCCGCCCGCTACTCCAACGCTACGCCGACCCCCGGGATCGCGCTGCGGTGCGAAGCCGGGCGGTGAGATCGAGGAACGCTGAGAGACGGACTTCAGGAGATCGGACATGGCAGGGCAGACGGGCACGCTCGGCAACGACAGGCTGATCGGCGCCGACACGATCGAAAGCGAGCAAGATGTGCTCGTGGGCGACGCGCTGAACCTCACGACCGGCCAGCGCGGCGGCGCCGACCAGATCACGGGCGGCCTCGGCAACGACATCCTCTACGGCGACGCGGGCGATCAGGACGATACGAGCCCGCCGTTCGGCAACGGCGTCCTCGACGGCGCGTTCGGCGGCAAGGACCGGATCTCGGGTGGCGACGGCAACGACAGCATCCAGGGCGACGGCCAGCGGATGATCAACGGCGCCGTCGGCGGGGCCGATACGCTTCTCGGCGATGCCGGAAACGACTACATTTTCGGTGACGCCTTCGAGGGGCTGACCAACTCGCGGGGCGGGGCCGACAAGATCTACGGCGGTGACGGGGACGACTTCCTGTTCGGCGATTTCGCTCGGGACGACGGCTCGACGCTCGGCGGCAGGGACCTGTTGGTCGGCAGTGCCGGCAACGACATCTTCTTCCTCGGCAAAGGGCGTGACACGATCCGGGACTTCGTGCAGGGCGAAGACAAGCTCAATCTCGAATATCTGAACTTCGGGGGGACCAAGTTGTCGTTCGCCGATCTCGACAGCAACGGTGACAATCAGCTCACGTCGGACGACGATTTCGTGACCGCCAAGGGCACCAAGGTCACGATCGACCTCGGCGCGGCCGCCGGCGGCACGGCTGGCGTCGACGTCACCGTCATCGGGGTGGCCAAGGGCGTGGTGCTGGGTCTGGGCGACTTCGACACCGTGGAGCACGTCGGCCCCCCGCTCTGAACGCCCCGGCGAAGCCGGTTGCGACGGCCCCTTCGGGGGCCGTCTTGCTTTCCGGCGCGCGGCTCGTCACTTCGCCCTCATGTTCCTTCTGACCCGCCGGCGGCTCCTGGCCCTGGGCGCGGGGCTCGCCGCGACAGGTCGCGTCGGGCCGGCGCGCGCCGAGGGCGAGCCGCACCGCCGGCCGGCGCTCGAGCCGGCCGAGCGGGCCGCACTCCGCCGCTTCCTCGCCCGCCCGGGCGTCACACCCTTCTGGCACGGGGGCGCGGCCGCGGACCGCCGCCTCGCGGCCCTGCAGCAGGCGATCGGCGCGGCCGAGCGGCACGGCCTCGAGCCCGAGGACTACGACCCCGCGAGCCTCGCCGGCCCGGGCGCCGACCCGGCCGCCTTCGAAGTCGCGGCGACGGCCGCGTTCCTGGCCTTGGCGCGCGACCTCGCGCGCGGCCGACCGATCCCGGGACTGCCGCCGCGGCCCGCCGCGCCGGCCGAGGAGCCCGAGGCGCTGCTCGAGCGGCTCGCCCGGGCGCCCGACCCGGCCGCGCTCTTCGCCGAACTGGCACCCGCGACGCCGCGCTACGCCCGGCTCGTCACACTCCTCGCGGACCTTCGCACGGTGGCTGCGCGGGGCGGGTGGACGCCCGTGCCGCCGGTCGAGGGCAAGGTGGAGCCCGGAAAGGCGCACCCGGCGGTCGTGGCCCTGCGCTGGCGGCTCGTCGAGACCGACGGGTTCACCGGCCCGCTCGAAGGCGAGCTGCTCGACCCGCCGCTCGTCACGGCACTCCGGCGCTTCCAGGAACGGCACGGGCTCGACCCCGACGGGGTGCTCGGCCGGCGCACCGCCGCCGCCCTCGCGGCCCCGGTCGAATGGCGCATCGGCCAGGTGATCCTGGCGATGGAGCGGCTCCGTCGTCTCCCCGCCGAGCGCGGGCCGCGCTGGCTCCTGGTCGACATCGCCGGCTTCCGGCTCGAGCTGGTCGAGGAGCCGGCGCCAGGGCAGGAGCAGGTGCTGCTGGAGAGCCCGATCATCGTCGGGACACGCTACAATCAAACACCGGAGCTCACGGCGCGGGCCGTGGCGGTGACGCTCAACCCCTATTGGCACGTGCCGCGCAGCATCGCGGTCAAGGAGATCTTGCCCGACGTCCAGAAGGACCCGGCCTGGCTCGCCCGCAACGAGATGGTGGTCTTCGACCGCGACGGTCGGCGGGTCGACCCGGCCACGGTGCCCTGGCAAAGCCTCGGCCGCGGCAACTTCCCCTACCGCTTCCGCCAGCACTGGGGGCCCAAGAACCCGCTCGGCCGGATCAAGCTCGAGATGCCGAACGATTTCGACGTCTATTTGCACGACACCCCCAAGAAGGAGCTCTTCGCGCGCAGTCCGCGGACCTTCAGCCACGGCTGCATGCGGGTGGCGCGGATGCACGAGCTCGCGGCCCTCCTGCTCGCCGAGCAGGGCTGGGACCGGGAGCGGATCGAGGCGGCGATCGAGGCCGGCGGGCCCAAGACGATCCCGCTGCGCACCCGGCCGCTCGTCCACGTCACGTACCTGGGTGCCACGGTCGACGCCGACGGCACCGTCCGCTTCCGCGAGGACGTCTACGGCCGCGACGCGCGGCTCGCGCGGTCGCTCGGCCTTCCTTTCCGGGAACCGGCTCGTTCCCTTTGAAGCGTCGCCCGAGCGGGCACTGCGAACACGCGCGCCGGCAGGCTCGGCGATTGCCCCCTCCGCGAACCCAGGGCTTCCGGCCGCTCGGTGACGTCGCACACGGGCGCCTCCTAGCGCCGACGGCGTGCGTTTCCCGGTGGTATATCTACCTTGACGCGATTTTTGCGCATATGTTATCGCTCGAAACGCGATTTTTCGGGAGGGCTGGTCGATGAATCGGAAGCTGGTCGGCCCGGCAGCACTCTGGCTCGAGGAGGAGTGGCGGGCCGTCGAGGTGCGTGCCTCGGCACGCAGTCTCAACGATGTGACCGGAACCTCGGGCGACGATCTGATCGTCCTGCGCAAGGTGAGCTCGGGTGTGACCGGTGCGGTCACCTGGGGCGCCGACCGGATCGCCGCCGGGCTCGGCAGCGACCGGGTCGACGCGTCGCGCGGCAACGACTTGGTCTACGGCGAGGTGGGAGCCGACGGGTCGTCGCTCGCCGCGGGAGACGACCGGATCAAGGGCGGGCCGGGTGACGACCTGCTCTGGGGCGAAGGTCCGAGCGGCTCGGCGTACACGCGGTTCGGCGCCGATCGCATCGACGGGGGGAACGGCGCCGACGAGATTTTGGGTGACGCCGACGAACTCACGAGCGGCGTTCGGCCGGGCGACGATCGGCTCTACGGGGCGGCCGGGAACGACGTCCTGCGCGGTGACGGCAAGGTCCTCGCCAACATCGCGACCTCGGGTGCCGACCGGCTCTACGGTGGGCCCGGCGACGATCTCGTGATCGGCGATGCCGACCGGCTTCGGGCGAGCGCGCAAGGCGCCAACGATCTCCTCGATGGCGGCCCCGGCAACGACGTGTTGGTCGGCGACGGGCTGTTGGAGCCCGGGGCCGACGGGCTCTGGGACACCCTTTACGGCGGGCCGGGCGACGACCGGCTCTATGGCGACGCGCCGATCGGCCAGGACGCGGTCCGTCTCGGCGCACCGGAAGGCTCCGCTCCCTGGGTGTTCGGCCAGGACGGGGGCAAGGACACGCTCGACGGTGGTCCCGGCGACGATCTCCTCGTGGGTGGAGCGGGACCGGACGATCTGATCGGCGGCGAAGGAGCCGACACCTTCTTGTTCTTCCCGATGGACGAGGACTTCCGTGACGGTACCGAGGATCGGATCCTCGACTTCGAGTCGGGGGAAGACAAGCTCGACCTGAGCTGGTGGGATCTCGACGGCGAAGCGCTCGACACGAACGCCGACGATATCTTGGATGCCAACGACGAGCTTTTCTCGCAAGACGGGAGTGACTTGGTCCTCGACCTCGGCGCGTCGAGCGTCGAGGCCGTGGCCCGGTTCGGGATCTTCGTGCGGTTCGTCGGCGTTTCGGAACTGTCGGTCGACGATCTCGTCCCGGTGCCGCCTTCGGGTGGGTGAGGCCGGCCGGCCCCGCGTCGGGCGCGGGCCCGTGCTGCCCGTCGCCCGCTCCCGACACCTCAATTCCGAGTTTTCACGATTGCGTGGCCGATCAACCGCATAACCTTTGTGCAAGGCATACGATCGCGCGGATTTACGACGAATTCGCTCCATCTCGGTTTCCGATCCGTTAAACCTCCGGCTCGAGGTGGCCTCCGTGACGAGGGGCCGCCCGAGCGGAGGAACGGATGGCCTCGAGCAGGGCGTCGCGGGGCGCGGCTTCGAGCCTCGACGAGGAGACGCCGCGGGCAGCGCTCGCCGCGGCTCCGGTCAACATCGTCGTCGGGAGCGACGGCAACGACGTCCTCCTCCCCAGGGGTGGCGGACGGGCAGGTGGCCGGCCGGGCAAAGGCGCCGATCGGATCGAGGCCCGAGGCGGCGACGACACGGTCGACGGCTCGGGCGGCAACGACCTGATCATGGGCGACCACGCCCGCGACCCCGAAATGCCGTGGCGCAGCGTCTCGGGCGGCAACGACCGGCTCAGGGGTGGTGCCGGCAACGACACGATCTGGGGTGAAGGGGACGGCGGGCCCGGCTACGGGCTCTGCGGCGACGATTGGATCGACGGCGGGCGGGGCGACGATCGGATCTACGGTGACACGGGCGGCGTCGCCTACGGACTGGCGGGCGGCAACGACCGTCTCTTCGGTGGGGCCGGCAACGACATCGTTTTCGGCGACTGTTTGGACATCTCGCGGGTCGGCTACGGCGGCGACGACCGGATCTGGGGCGGGTTCGGCAACGACGTGCTCGTGGGCGATGCCGCCTACATCGGGTTTCAAGGCTCGGCCGGGAACGACTGGCTCGACGGCGGCACCGGCGACGATCTGCTCGTGGGTGACGGCTTGATCGACCCCGCGGGCGGTGCCGCCGGCAACGACGACCTGTTCGGCGGTGTGGGCAACGACCGCTTGTACGGGGACAGCCCCTTGGGGGCCGATGCCCTCCGCCTCGGCCGCGACTTCGAAGGGTGGCCGCCGCTGGAAGCCTTCATCACCTACGGTGGCGACGATTATCTGGACGGTGGGCCCGGCGACGATCTGCTCGTCGGCGGTGCCGGCAACGACGTGCTCGTGGGCGGCAGCGGCCGCGACACCTTCCTCTTCTTCCCGACCGGGCGCGCGGAGTTCTTCGAGGAGGTGGACAGGATCCTCGACTTCAAGTCCGGGGGGGACCGCCTCGATCTCTCTCTCTGGGGCCTCGACGGAACCTCGCTCGACACCGACGAGAACGGTACGATCGGCGAGGGCGACGACGCGATTTTCCGGGACGGTGACAGCTTGGTGATCGACCTCGGCTCGGCGAGCGGCCAGGCCGACCCGGAGCGGGCCTTGATCCTCCTCGAAGGCGTGGGCGAGCTCCGCCTCGACGACCTCGTGCCGCTGCCGGCGGTCTAGCCCGCGCCGAACGGGTAGCCGCGGCCGGGGGCGGCCTCGAGCAGGAGGAAGGCGCCCACCAGGACGAAGAGCAGGACCAAGGGCGCCTGGGCCAGGCGGC
>JAILZQ010000116.1 GCA_023512415.1 Geminicoccaceae bacterium
ACACTTCATATCGGCGGAAGCGTCATATGTGTATAACAGACTGGGTAAGCGCCGCGCCGGACGCGGCGCGCTCCCACGGCCGCGGGGAGGAGGGAGCGCCGCGCAGGGCGCGCTCGACGGCCCGGGCGATCTCGCCCAATCGCCCGACTTCTCCACCGAGCGTGGCACCGAGGACGAGCCGCACCCGCTCCGGGTCGAGCCGCGCGGCGGGCAGACGCGCGAGCTCGGCGCGCTCCCGGCTGGTCGCGAAGGGTCGGCTGCCGGCGAGGAGTACGGCATCGGGCGCCATGTCCTCCACCGCCCGGGCGAGCTCCTCGGCATCGAGGCCGTGGCGGACCGCCACCGCGAAGCCGGCGCGGCGCAGGAGCTCGCCCTTGAGCATCGGGCCGATCACCGCCGACGAACCGCGCAAGGTGGCGAGCAGGATCCGGCCGCGGGGCGACCAGACCGGCGGGGCGTCGCAGAGCGGCCGGAGGACCCGGTAGAGCTCGGCGAGGGCGAGCGTCACCTCGGCTTCCGACAGCTGGTCCGCGAGCCACGCTTCGCCGAGCCGCTCGATCGCCGCCTCGACGACGTCGGCGAGCGCCGCTCGATCGACGTCCCGGCCGTCGCGCGGGAGCCAGAGCTCGAGGGCGGGCCCGCCGCGGAGGGCGGCCGAGGCCAGCAGAAGCGGGTCGGGCAGGCCGAAGGCTCGGCCGCTGCCGATCGGGCGTCGGGCCGGGCAGTCGGGGGGTTCGACCTTGCCGGTCTCGAGGCAGGTATCGCGGGCCGGGCAGAGCGTCGCGGCCGCGCAGTTGGCGAGTTCGAGCGGGATCGACGCGGGCGGCGGGGTGCGCTGCTCGAGCAGGGCTGTCGGAACGAGCGTCACGCAAGCGTGAACCGGCGCCTGGACGCCTTCGAGATCCTCGGCCGCGCAAAGGAGCTGGAGCGGCCAGTCGGGGAAGCGTCGTCGGCGGGTCGCGGCCAGCTCGGGGGCGGCGACGATCCGATGACGGGGGTCGTCGAGGATCGTTCGTCGAAGGCCCGTGATCGCGCTTGCGGGCCCCTCGAGCCATTGTCGGAACCGGCCGCGATGGAAAACCAGCAAGCCGCTGACCTCCCGCTCGCGGTTCCGTTCCGCCGCCGCGCGGACGAGTGCCAGCAACTCGTTCGGGCGGCTGCGGGGCCAATCGCCGCGGGCGCGGCTCGCGTAAGTGAAGAAGGAGAGGGGCGGGTCCCGGGCGGCCGACCGGTTCACCGCGGCACCCCCGCGGCGTGCCGATCCCGGCGATCCGGCCGGTGCGGCCCCGGCTTCTCGGCCATCGAGCGCTCCCTCCGCTCGGCGGCAGACTAGCCGAATCGCACGGAATTGTCACGCTGCGACGACGAGCCCTGCGCGAGCTGTCAGCGATGGCTGACGGCCCCGAGCCCCCGGCGCTCCGCCCGGCCGCTCGCCGGCGCTCCGCCGACGAGCGACCGTACCTTCCACTCCGGACGCGAGACGCCCCGCGGTGGCCGGGGCGAAGAACTGGTGGAGCCGAGGGGAGTCGAACCCCCGACCTCTAGAGTGCGATTCTAGCGCTCTCCCAACTGAGCTACGGCCCCGCCGGCCCTTCCTATGGGATCGGCCGGGCCGGTCGTCAAGGACGTGGCCGGCTCGGGGGGCTGCCGACGACGCCCGCGAGCCCGCGGCACCGGCGGGCGCAGCAGGCGGGCGAGGGAGGGGCCCGCCGCCACCGGGCGGCGCGGTGTGCCGGGCGCGGGCGTCGAACGGCTGCGGCTCGGAGCGGGAGGGTCCGACACGATCGTTCCTCTCTTCCTCTGAAAAGAATATTATCTGATTCAATCCGCCAAGTAAAGTCTATATTCCTGTCCTGCCCTCGGCCCGCGACCGCGTGCCCGCTCTGGCCAGCCGCACCGCCGCCGCTATGATCCGGGCCGCGCTCGCCGCAGCCGCCACGACCCCCGCCGGGACCGCCGATGACCGCGCTCGCCAATCTGATCGACACCGTCATCACGCTCTACATCTGGCTCTTGATCGCCGCCGTCGTTCTGTCCTGGCTCATCGCCTTCGGGGTGGTGAACACCGGCAACCGCTTCGTTTACCAATTGCGTGGCTTCCTCGGCCAGATCACCGAGCCGGCGCTCCGCCCGTTCCGCAACATGATCCCCTCGTTCGGCGGGATCGATGTCTCGCCGGTGGTCTTGATCATCGCCCTCTATTTCCTGCGCGATCTGGTCAACGAGTATCTGCGGTGAGGGTGGGCGAACCGCGCGCGGTTCACGGGGCTTTCCGGACGGGCCGTCCCATGACCCGGGTGATCGACGGCCGGGCCCTGGCCGCCCGCCTGCGTGCCCGCCTCGCAGCCGAGGTCGCGGCCCTGCGCGCCGGCCGCGGGATCGTTCCCGGCCTTCGGGTCCTGCTCGTGGGCGAGGACCCGGCGAGTGCGGCCTATGTCCGCACCAAGGAGAAGATGGCCCGCGAGGTCGGGATCGACGGCCGGGTCGTCCGCTTGCCGAGCGAGGTGTCCGAGGCCGAGGTCCTGGCCCGGGTCGCGGCATGGAACGCCGATCCCGCGGTCCACGGCATCCTCGTCCAGCTGCCTTTGCCGGCGCACATCCGCACGCGATCGGTGCTCGAGGCGATCGACCCGGCCAAGGACGTCGACGGCTTCCACCCGCTCAACGCCGGGCGGCTCGCCACGCTCTCGGGCCCGCCCCCCGAGGAGCTGCTCGTTCCCTGCACGCCGCGCGGCTGCCTGTTGCTGCTCGAGGAAGCTTTGGGTGACCTCTCGGCGCTGCGCGGCAAGCGGGCCCTCGTGCTCGGCCGCTCGACCATCGTCGGCCGGCCGATGGCCGCCCTCCTCCTCGCCCACGACGCCACCGTCACGATCGCCCATTCGCGCAGCCGCGATCTGGCCGAGGAGTGCCGGCGTGCGGAGATCCTGGTCGTGGCGGTCGGCCGGCCGGAACTCGTGCGCGGCGGTTGGCTCGCTCCCGACTCGGTCGTGATCGACGTCGGCATCAACCGCGTCGGCGCGGCCGACGGCACGAGCCGGCTCGTGGGTGACGTGGCCTTCGCCGAAGCACTCGGCCGGGTCGCCGCGATCACGCCCGTCCCGGGCGGGGTCGGCCCGATGACCGTCGCCTGTCTGCTCGACAACACGCTGCGCGCCTGTCGCCGGCAGCTCGTCGTCGAAGGTTGACAGGGCGGCCCGCCCCTCCTAGCTCGCTTGGCGGCTGCCCGGCGTCCGGCCGGCAGCATCGATCGGGACAGCGATGGACAGTCACAGTCGATCTCGTCCCGGGCCCCACGGCCCGGGCCGTCGGAACGGGGTGACCGTCCGGATCCGTCGCGCGCGCGACCGCCGCTGAGCCGTCGGCGCACCTCGGGTCCGGGGGGTGACCCGAGGAGGTGCACGATGGTCGCGACAGCTTCGCCGATCCTGCTCCGCCGCCTTCTGCCCCGGCGCGGTCTCCGGCCGCCGCGATCTCGACCGCGGGCTCGCCCGTGAGCGACCCCTGGCCGCGGTCCGGCCGCGCCGAGCCGCGTCCGCACCGCGTTCTCGAACTCCATCTCCGCCCGCCGCCGAGGCCCGTGCCGCGCTGATCCGGTGCGCCCGTCGGCGGGTCCCGTTCGCCGACGGAGCACCCCCATGACCCGCATCGTCGAGCAGGCGGCGTTCGCCGAGTTCCTCGCGCGCAACGACCTCGAGTCGATCCGCGTCGCCCTTTCCACCGTCCACCCGGCCGATGCCGCGGCGGTCCTCGCCGGCATGCCGGCCGCCGAAGCCGCCCGCGTGCTGCCGGCGCTGAGCGAGCGCAAGGCGGCCGACATCCTGGCCTTCCTGGAGCCGGAGGCGCAGGGCGCGATCGCCGCGCGGCTGGGCCGCGGCGAGCTCGCCCGGATCGTCGCGGCGATGGCCCACGACGAGCGCGCCGATCTCTTCAACCGGTTGAGCGAGGCCGAGCGCGAGGCCCTCTTGCCGGCGCTGGCCGCCGCCGAGCGGGAGGACATCCGAAAGCTCGCTTCCTACCCGGAAGGCAGCGCCGGCTCGATCATGACCTCGGACTACGCGGTGCTCGCGCCCGAGCTCACGGTCGCCGAGGCGATCGCCAAACTGCGCCGCGAGGCCCCCGACAAGGAGACGATCTACGATGCCTACGTGATCGACGAGGCCCGCCGGCTCGTGGGCGTGGTCTCGCTGCGCGACCTCCTGGTCGCCCGCGACCAGGCGACCGTCGCCGAGATCATGCGCCGCGAGGTGATCGCCGCCCGGGTCCAGGACCCGCGCGAGCTCGTCGCCCAGAAGATCGCCGAGTACGACCTGCTCGCCCTGCCGATCGTCAACGGTGACGAGAAACTCGTGGGCATCGTCACGGTCGACGACGCGATGGACGTGGCCGAGCGCGAGCAGGCCCGCCGGCTGGTCCGCTTCGGTGGCACGGCCGCGCTCGGCGGGCCGGACCTCGACGTCCTCCGTTCGCGCTTCCGCGCGATGTTCGGCCAGCGCTTCTTCTGGCTCGCGCTCTTGACCGGGTTCGGGCTCGTCACCAGCCACTTCGTCGCGGCGCAGGAGGTGATCCTCGAGGAGATCGTGATCCTCGCCGCGTTCATGGCCCCGATCATCGACATGGGTGGCAACACCGGCAGCCAGTCGGCCACGCTCGTCATCCGGGCGATGGCGCTCGGCCAGGTCCGGACCGCGTGGCGGGATTTCTTCCGTGTGCTGCGCCGCGACGTGCTCGTGGCCTTGGCGCTCGGCGCGGCGATCGCCGCGCTCGAGGTCGTGCTCGCCTTCCTGACCAAGGACGTGGCACCGAAGATCCTCCTCGTGGTCGGGCTCGCCATGTTGGTCGTGACGGTGGCCGGCAGCCTGATCGGTCTCGCCCTCCCGTTCCTCGCCCGGCTGGTCAAGGCCGACCCCGCGACCTTGAGCGCGCCGGTCATCACCTCGATCATGGATCTGTTGGGGGTGTTCATCTATTTCGGCCTCGCCTGGATGTTCTTGGGCGACGTGTCGACCGCCGCGTGAGCCGAGCGGGGAGGGGCGGCCGGTCGGACGGCCCCCTCCTCGACCGGCTCGGGAGACCACCCGTGGACCTGCTGCACGCGACCGGTGTGCTCCACCTCTTGGTCGCCCTGGGCCTGGGCGCGGCCGTCGGGCTCGAGCGGCAGTGGCGCCAGCGCCTCGCCGGGCTGCGGCTCAGAGGGCTCGACAGCCACGATCTCGAGGAAGGGGACAAGGTGGAGATCGCCGCCCGGGTCCACGCCGATCGGCGGGCCGACCGTACGCTGGAGCAGATCATCGGGCGGATCAGCCTGGAGCCGGGTGTGACCGCGGCACGCTGGCGGGTCGGCGAACAGACCGAGTAGCTTGTGCGGGCGGTCGCGCGGAGGTTCGGGACATGGCCGAGAAGCTCGAGCTCGAGATCGAAGGGATGGGCTGCGAGGGTTGCGTCGCGACGGTCGACAAGGCGCTGCGGGCCGTGCCGGGAGTCCGCACCGTCGCGGTCGACCTCGCGGCCGGCCGGGCCACCGTCGAGCACGAGGGCGTGGACCCCGCGGCCCTCCTGGGCGCGGTCGAGAAGGCCGGCTACGACGCCCGCCCCGCGGCTCAGCGCCCCATCGGCCCGTAAAGTGCCTCGAGCGGCAGGGGCTCGGCCAAAAGCTCCGAGCGGATCGCCTCCTCGCCGGTGACGTCCTCGCCGCGCCAGCGGCCATCCTCGCCCTTGCGCCAGAGCTGGACCTGGCGATGGCCCGGCCAGACGATCCAGATCTCCCGCAGACCCGGCAGCTGCATGTAGCGCAGCCGCTTCTCGCCGAGATCGTACTCGGCCGTGCACTCGGAGAGGATCTCGACCACCGCCTTCGCCTCGCGGAGCCGCTCGTTCGTCCGTTCGCCGCAGACGATCGCGAGGTCCGGGATCCGCTCGTTCCAGCGGTCGAGCACGAGCCCCACCGACCCGAGCACCCGACAGGGCGGGCGAACGCGCCGATCGATTTCCACCGTGAGCCGTGCCTGCCTCTCCCCGTGTGGTTCGGCGGGGCCGGCCATCATCTTGGGCACCCCGTCGACGAGCTCGTACCGTTCCGGCCGCCGGTCCGCCCAGGCCTCGAACTCCTCGACCGTCATCCGCTCGAGCGCGCGCGCCATCGCCTTCCTCCGCACGGGTGCCGCGAACCTAGCAGCGGAGCGGGCAGGGGTCGACGCGCCGCCGCTTCCCCCGGGCGCCTCGCCACGCTAGACGGACGCCGGGAAAAACCCGGGAGGAGGCCCGCCGATGATCATCGACCACCGCACCTACACGCTTCATCCGGGCAAGCTCAAAGCCTTCCTCGAGGTCTACGAGAGCAAGGGCTTCCCGATCCAGACCAAGTATCTGGGCGAGCCCTGGGGCTGGTTCACCTCGATGGACATCGGCGAGCTCAACCAGGTGGTCCACATGTGGGCCTACGAGGACCTGGCCGACCGCGCCAAGCGCCGCGCGGCCATGCAGGCCGACCCGGCCTGGGCCGAATATCTGGCGGCCGCCACGCCCCTGATCCAGCACATGGTCAACAAGATCTTGACCCCGGCCCCGTTCTTCAAGCCGACGCGCTGAGGCCGCGGCCTTGGACCTGACCCTGCCGGCCGCGCTCGAAGAGCTGCGCTCGCGGGTCGCGGCGTTCGTCGACCGGCGGCTCCTGCCGCTCGAGGACGATCCCGCGAGCTGGGGCGAGGGCGAGCAGATCCGCTGGGAGCTCGTCGAGCGGCTGCGCGCCGAGGTGAAGGCCCTCGGCCTCTGGTGCCCGCAGATGCCGAAGGAGCGCGGCGGGCTCGGGGTAGGGCCCGTCGGCATGGCGGTGCTCTACGAGGAGATGGGGCGCTGCCGCTTCGGCCCGGTCTGCTTCAACTGCGCCGCCCCCGACGACGGCAACATGTGGGTCCTCGAGAAGGTCGGGACCGAGGCGCAGAAGGCCCGTTGGCTCGACCCGATCGTCCGCGGCGCGGTCCGCTCGGCGATCGTCATGACCGAGCCGCACCCGGGTTCGGGTTCCGACCCGGCCGGGATGATGACGACCCGCGCGGAAAAGCGCGGCGACCGCTACCGGTTGTTCGGCCGCAAATGGTTCATCACCGGGGCCGAGGGGGCGAAGCACTTCATCCTCTTGGCCCGGACCTCCGAGGATCCGCGCCGCGGCCTCACCGCCATGCTGTTCCACGCCGACCAGCCGGGCTGGCGGATCCTCCGCCGGATCCCGATCATGGGGCCCGAGGAGCATGGCGGCCATTGCGAGCTCGAGCTCGACGGGCTCGAGGTGCCGGTCGAGAACGTGCTGCTGGGCGAAGGGCTGGGGATGAAGGTGACCCAGATCCGCCTCGGCATGGCCCGGCTCACCCATTGCATGCGCTGGCTCGGCATGGCCCGGCGCGCGCTCGAGATCGCGCTGCCCTGGATCCGCGAGCGGCGCGCCTTCGGCCGGACGCTCGCCGAGCTCGAGAGTGTGCAGGACATGCTCGGCGAGGCGGCGATGCGGATCGCCACGGGCCGGCTCCTCGTGATGCGCGCCGCGGTCAAGATCGCAGCCGGCGAGAAAGCCCAAGCCGAGGTCTCGATGGCCAAGATCCAGGTGGCCGACGCCCTCCATCATGCGATCGACACGGCGATCCAGCTCCTGGGTGCCAAGGGCTATTCGAAGGACACGCCGCTCGAGTGGATGTACCGCTACGCCCGCCAGGCGCGGCTCGTCGACGGCGCCTCCGAAGTCCACCGCATGCTCGTGGCCCGCGCGCTGCTCGCCGACCCGCGCGGCTTCTTCGCCTGGCCGTGAGCGAGCCTTTGACGGCCGAGGAGCGCGCCCGGCTCGAGGGCTGGCTCGCCCGGACGCTCGAGGCCACCGCCGTCCGCATCGAGGCGGTGCGTCGGCTCGCGGGCGGGGCGATCCAGGACAATCTCGGCCTTTCGGTCGCGATCGAGGGCGGCCCCAGGGCCGGCCGGCACGAGCTCGTGCTGCGCCGCGACGCGCCGTCGACCGTCGCGGTGAGCCGGCCGCGGCTCGAGGAGTTCGCGCTGCTCCGGCTCGCGCACCGCGCGGGCGTGCCGGTTCCCGAGCCCTGGAGCGTCCACGCCGACCCCGGCCTTCTCGGCAAGCCCTTCTATCTCATGGCCCGGGTCGAGGGCGAGGCGCGCGGCGCCCGGCTCGTCAAGGACCCGGCGGTGCTCGCCCGCGGGCCCGAGCTCGCAGCCGAGCTCGGCCGGGTGCTCGCCCGGATCCACGCGCTGCGTCCGCCACTGCCCGAGCTCCCCTTCCTTTCCGCCCCCGCCGACCCGCTGGCTGCCCGGATCGCCGAGCTCCGCGCCCATCTCGACGGGCTCGGCGAGGCGCAGCCGGTGCTCGAATGGGGCCTGCGCCGGCTCGAGCGGGCCCGGCCGGGCTCGGGTGAGATCACGCTCGTCCACGCCGACTTCCGCACCGGCAATCTGATGCTCCGCGACGGTCGGCTCGTGGCGGTATTGGATTGGGAGTTCGCCTGCCTTGCCGACCCGCTCGAGGATCTGGGCTGGATGCTCGCCAAATGCTGGCGGTTCGGAGCGGTCGAGCGGGAGTGCGGCGGCCTCGGCCCGCGCGAGCCGTTCCTGGAGGCCTACGAGGCGGCATCCGGCCGGCGCGTCGACCGCCGCGCGGTCCGCTGGTTCGAGCTCTTGGCGACGCTCCGTTGGGCGGTCGTGGCGCTGCTCCAGGCCGACCGGCACCGAAGCGGCCGCGAGCGGTCGCTCGAGCTCGCCTTGACCGCGCACCTCGTCCCCCAGCTCGAGGCCGACGTGCTCGACTATCTGGCCGTTCTCGAAGGGGAGGGGGGATGAGTCTGCCGGCCGACCTCGTCGATCTGCTCGAGACCGCCCGGCTGCTGTTGCGCGAGCGGATCCAGCCCGCGGTCCCGGCGGAACTCCGCTTCGAGACGGCGATGGTCGCGAACGCCGTGGCGATCGTGGCGCGCGCCGCCGCCGGCCGGTTGCCGGGGGCGGCCGAGGCCGCGGGGCTGCGCCGGCTCTACCCCGAGGCGGCGGACGCGCCGGTCGAGGCGCTGCGCCGCCGGCTCGTGGCGGACATCCGTACCGGCCGGCTCGACGGCGCGGGCACCCGCCTCCTGGCCTATGTGCTGCGGCCGCGGGTCGCCGAGCGGCTGGCACTCTCGAGCCCGGAATATCGTACAGGCCTTTGACGTCGGTGCGGCGATACCGGCCGGGCGGGTGGAGCCCCGGCTTGCCGACCGCGCGGTCGGGCGGTAGGAGCGGGTGGCCCGTCGCCCACGCGGCGGGGTCCGCGGCTGAACCGGGCGCGGGGAAGGCGACACGAACAGAAGGTCGCAGACGATGGGACGCCTCGTCCGGCGCCGGGCCGGTTACGCGCTGTTCCTGGCCGGCCTGTTCGCCCTCGCGGGCTGCGGCGATCCGACGCTCCGCTCGGAAATCGGCCCGACGATCGACGCGCTCTCCTTCGAGCCGCCGGCCCGCTCGCGCGCCGCGGCCGGCGACGGCCAGCGGGCCGGCGCGCCGCAGGGCCGCGCACGGCCCGAGGTGTTCCTCGCCCGCGGCACCGTCGCGTTGGTGCCGCGGCCGCCCGGCGTCCAGCGCACCCCCGACGGTGTGCAGGTCAATCTCGACGGGGCGGACGTCAAAGAGGCGGTCCGCGTCGTTCTGGGCGACGTCCTCCGCCGGCCCTTCACGATCGACCCGCGGGTCTCCGGTACGGTCACCCTCTCGACCGCCGGTCCGGTGGCCGAGCGCGACCTCCTCCTGGTCCTCGAGACGGCGCTGCGGATGGTCGGCGCCGGGCTCGCCGAGAGCGGGCCCGGCTTCGTCGTGGCGCCGGCGGAGGAGCTCGTCGGCAAGAGTGAGTTGCGGCCGATCGGTGGGACCGAGCCGCCGCTCGTGGCGCCCGGGACCGGCGCCACGGTCGTGCCGCTGCGCCACATCTCGGCCCAGACCGCCGCCCAGTTCGTCCAGCCGCTTTTGAACAAGCCCGAGGACATCCGGGTCGATCCCTCGAGCAACCTGCTCTTGATCACCGGGACGGCGGCCGAGCGCCAAGCCGCCCTCGACACCTTGGCCATGCTCGACGCCGACTGGCTCGCCAACCGCTCCGTCGGCATCTTCCCTTTGCAGTACGCCACCCCCGAGGCGTTGATCCCCGAGCTCGAGGCGCTCTTCGCCGAGGCGTTGCCGCCGGGTACCGGCCAGCGGCCGGCCGTGCAGTTCCTGCCGATCGCCCGGCTCAACGCGGTGCTCGCGCTCACCGGCTCGCCCGCCCAGATGCTGCAGGTCGAGCAGTGGGTCGGCCGGCTCGACCGCGGTCGGACGGCCGGGCCGCAGTTCTTCGTCTACGAGCTCAAGCACGCGAACGCCGAAGACGCGGCCAAGCTCTTGGCCGAGCTTTTCGGCGAGGCGGCCGGGGCGGCTTCGGCGGCGGCTGCGACCCCGCCTTCGCTCCTGGGCCTGGGGGCACCACCCGAGGGTCGCCCGACGGCCGAGGAGCCGGCCACCGGCCCGGCCGCACTCGCCGCCCAGGAGGCACGGATCTCGACGCTCCGGCCGGCCGGCTCGGGCGGCATCAAGGTGGTCGCCAACAAGGCCACCAACGCGGTCGTGGTGCGCGCCACCCCGGCCGTTTGGGAGCAGGTCGAGGGGACTTTGCGGCGGATCGACACCGCCCCTCCGCAAGTGCTGATCGAGGCGACGATCGCCGAGGTCCTCTTGAACGACGCGCTGCGCTACGGTGTACAATACTTCATCGAGGCCGGCAATTTCCGCTTCGGCTTCAACAACACGACCGGCAGTGCCACCGGCGCGACCAATTTCCGCAACCTGGAGCCCCGGGCGCGCGTCCCGGGCTTCAACTTCATCTTCACCGGCGGTGACACCAACATCACGATCGACGCGCTCTCCCAGGTGACCGACGTGCGCGTGCTCTCCGCCCCTTCGGTCGTGGTCCGCGACGGTGCGGAGGCGGTCTTGACCGTGGGCGACGAAGTGCCGATCACCACCCGCACCGCGGTCAGCGTCGAGAACCCGCTCGCGCCCACGGTGAGCTCGATCGAGTACCGCGACACGGGCGTGATCCTGCAGGTCAAGCCGCGGATCAACAGCGCGGGCGTGGTCGCCCTCGAGATCGCCCAGGAGGTGAGCCGGGTGGTCGACACGGGCCAAGCACAGGGGACCACGCCCACCCCGACCATCCAACAACGGCGGATCAAGAGCCGGGTCGACGTGCTCGACGGGCAAACCGTGGTTCTGGGCGGGCTCATCCAGGAGGGCGAGGAGCGCGGCCGCGAGCGCCTCCCGGTCCTGGGCGACATCCCGGTGCTCGGCAACCTCTTCGGCTCGACCCGCACGGCGCAGCGGCGCACCGAGCTCATCGTCTTCATCACCCCGCGGGTGATGCGCAACGCCGAGGACGCGCGCGACATTTCCGAGGAGTTGCGGGCGCGGATGCGGGCCTTGCGCGCCCGCTCGCTGGGCGGCGCGCCGCCGGCCCCACCGAGCCTGCCGCCCCGGGCCGCCGTGCTGCTTTCGGCCCCGGCCGCTGCGGCGCCCGCCGGGCCCGAGCCGGACGCACC
>JAILZQ010000117.1 GCA_023512415.1 Geminicoccaceae bacterium
GGGTGACGGTCGGGACGAGAAGCTCCTCCCGCACGCCCCCCATCTGCGAACTGCCGAAGCCGGCGAGGGTGTTCGCGGCGCGGCCGCGGGCGGCGATCTGCAGGCGAGCGAGGCCGGAACGGTCCGCGACGGCGGCACACAAGAGCTCGACCGGTGCGAGCCCCCCGCGGTTGGCGGCGCGGGAGTGCTGGAGAAGAGCGAAGAGCCAGGGATCCGGCTCGACGGCGAGCACCCGCCCATCCGCGCCGGCCCGGCCCGCGGCGGCGAAGGCGAAGACGCCCACGTTGGCCCCGATGTCCCACACCCTTCGCCCGGGGCCGACGAGCCAGCGCGCGTTCGAGCAAGGGCTCATCGAGCCCGCGGGTACCGGGCAAGGCGAAAGAAAGACGCGCGTCGAGCGAGACGAACAGCCGGCCCCCGCCCACATCCCGCGGAAGGCGCCGGGCGATCGCCCGACCGCGGGCCAGACGTTCGAGCGTAGCCCGGATCATGACGGAGCGCGCTTCGCCTCCTGAAGCCGCAGCTCGTAGAGCTTGGCGTCGACGAGGAAGCGGAACCAGAAACGTTGCAGAACGTGAAAGACCAGACCGGGCTTGCCGTCCAGAAAGCCCAGGCGGAGCAGACAATCCAGTACGAATAGCATGAATGGTCTCACGAAGAGAGGAGCATTGCGGTAAAATTTATACCGTAGCCACCGTTTCCGCTCGATCGGCGAACCGAAAAGCTTGGCGTCCACCTCCCCGGAGCCCCCGGCGCTCGACGCCAGCTCGGCGGCTTCCAGCGAAGCCCAGCGGTTGTGCCGCTCGACCCATCGGGTGAGGTTGTCGGTGAGTACATCGATGTAGTCGTGGCGCAGCCGGCCGACCGGGCCATCGACCACGAAATGCTGATCGTACAGGCGATTCTCCCAGCGGCCCATGCCGGTACGGAACAGACGCAAATGCCATGACGGATATTGCCCGCCCCAACGCAGCCATCGCCCCATGAAGACGGTTCGCTTGCGGAGCATGAAGCCCGCTTCAGCCGGATCCTCACCCTCGAACAGTCGACGAATTTCCCCGACCAGCTCCGGCGTCAAGCGTTCGTCGGCGTCCAGGCAGAGGATCCAGGGTGTCGTGATCGGCAGGTTTTCGAGCGACCAGTTACGCTGTGCGGCGTAGTTCTCGAACGGATGGAAGACGACCGTCGCGCCGGCTGCCCGAGCGATCTCGACGGTGCGGTCGGAGCTGCCGGAATCGACGACGAAGAGTTCGTGATCGAGGCCCTCGAGGCTCTTCAGGAGGTGCGGGAGGTTTTTCTCCTCGTCCTTGGTCAAGACGATGACCGAGACCAAAGGCGCCATCGGCTCAATCCGTCACGACACACCCCGGCCGCGGGCCGCCGCCCGCGACCCAGCGATAGACCTCGGCTATGTCGGGGGCGACGCGCGGCCAGGTGAAGCGCTCCTCGACGAGCCGGCGGCCCCGCTCCCCCATAGCTCGGCGCTCGGCTTCCGGCAGCGCGATCAGCGCGCGGATCCCTTCGGCGATCGCGGCCGGCTCGGTGCCGATCGCGAGGGCGGCGCCGGTTGCGAAGCCCTCGGGCAGGTTGCAGGCCGGGGTCATCAGCACCGGGAGCGCGTGGGACCAGGCATCGAGCGCGGCCATCGGCAGGCCTTCGCTGTAGGAGGGCAGGATGAAAGCCGCGGCGCTGCGGAACGCTTCGACTTTCGCCGCGTCGAACAGGGGCCCCACGAGCTCGACCGAGCCCGCGAGGACGAGCTCGTCGATCAGCCGGCGCGTGGCCTCGACATAGGGAGCGGGACCCCAGCCGACCAGCCGCAGGCGCCAATTCCGCCCAGCCGGGCCGAGGCGCGCCCAGGCCCGCACGAGCTCGTGCACACCCTTCTTCGGGTCGATCCGGCCCAAGAAGAGCAGCGTCGGCGGATCGACCACGGCGCGGTCGGGCCCGAGTGCGGGCAGGTCGACGCCGTTCGGGACGATGGCGATCGGGTTCGTGAGGCCGAAGGCGCGGATCGCCCGGGCCTCGGCCTCGTTGAGGGCGCGCAGGCACGCGGCGCTCTTCAAATGCGCGTCCTCGAACCAGAGACGCACGAGCCGCTTCTTCCAGGCCGACCGGCGCACCGCCCAAGGATCGAGCATGCCGCGCGGCGTCACGACGAAAGGTTTGCGATGCCGCTTCGACCAACGCACAACGGCCAAGGACGGAAACATCCACAAATGTTGCGTGTCGGCCACGTCAGGGTCGAGACGAGCCAGGGTTCGCGCGAGGTCGGGGGACCATCCGAACACGCGTGGTCCCCTGCTCGGGCAAGCGTGCACACCACTGCCCCAACTCGCCGCCTCTTCGGGCGCAAGAGGATCCCGCACGCCGAGAATGTTCGCCCGGACACCATGGTCCGCGAGCGCTCTTGCCAAGCCCGGAATCAGACTGGCGAGACCTCCCGAGGCTCGCGACAGATGCGCCGTGACGAGCGCCACCCTCATCGCCGGATGAGCGCCCAGAGCAATGCGCGGTCGAGCGCCGAGAGCGGCCTTCGCGGCTGGGCGAGCGCGCAATCGACCGCGGCCTCGAGCCCCGCGGCGAAGCGCTCGGGGCCCCAGTCGGCGATGATCCGCCGGCTCGCGGCACCCATGGCGGCGCGGTCGACCGCACCGTGGGCGACGCGGTGCATGAGGCGGGCGAGCTCTTCGACGTCGAGCGGATCGAAGGTGAAGCCGTTCACACCGTCCTGCACGAGGTCGACCGCGCAGCCGCAGCGGTTCGAGACGAGCACCGGCAGGCCCGCGGCCATCGCCTCGTTGACCACGAGACCCCATTGCTCGCTCGTGCTCGCGTGCACGAAGCAGGAGGCGGCCTGGTACCAACCCGGAAGCTCCGGATATTGCCGGAAGCCGGGCATGAGGAGATGCGGCCCGAGCTCCAGCTGCGCGCGCAGGGCTTCGAGCTCGGCACGCAGGGGCCCGTCGCCCAGGAGCACGAGGTTCCGGGCATCGGCACCGACGAGCGCGCGGTAGCGGGCGAAGGCCCGCAGCAAGCGCGGCTGATTCTTCTTGGCGATGAACCGGGCGGAAGCCAGGAAGAAGGGCCGGCCGTTCCAGGGGCCGATCTCCGCCGGAGGCGCTGCCGGCCGGGCGAAATGGGTATTGTCGACCACGTCGTAGCCCGGGAAGATCCGCTCGCGCGGCATGCCGAGCTGTGCGACGTAGTCCGCCTGGGGTCGACCTCCGACGAGTGCCGCGTCGAACAGCCGCACGATCCGGCGCTTCACGGCCTCCTTCCAGGCCACCCGCGGCTCGTCCCACGCGGTGGACTCGGACATGAGCACGAGCGGGATGCGACGCGCCTTGGCCTCGCGCAGCACGGCCAAGCTCACCGGATCACCCCAACCCGGGATGGCCACCGCCCGTGGCCGATCCCTGGCGAGAACATCACCGAACCGGCGCGCGCTCGTCTCGGGATCCGGCCGCTCGATGGATTGACCCGGCAGCAGCGTGTCGACGAACTCGCTCGCCTCGTGGTCCCAGCCGTACCCGTCGTCGGTGCCGAACGCCAAGCCGCGAGCCGGGAGGAGGCGCCGAGCTGCCGCGAGCCGCGCCAAGTGGTAGGGGCCGAACCGCCAGAAAGCCACGATCGCGGGGCCGGGTCGCTCCGACCGATGGGTGATCTCCGCTCGGATCGGTTGGTCCGGCGCCAGGAAGGCGGGAAAAGTCACGCGGGCCGCCGGAGCTCGATGACGGCTTCGCCACCGAGCCGAGGCAGCCGGCGCGCGAGCGAACGTTCGATGTAGGAATTGAGCCGCCCCGCCCATCGGTCCGCGAAGGGGAGGCAGACTCCGTAGCGTCGGACCCTGGTCACCGCGAAACCCGAGCGTTCGGCCAGTCGCATCAGGTCGCCCAGCCGGTATTGGACCACCCGATGCGGGAACCGACCCGGCCATGCCCGAACCACCCGGTCGACGAGGCGAACGCCCGGATGCTCCAAAACCGAAGCCTGGAGCAGCACCGCGCCGCCCGGCGCCGTGACCCGCCGCAGGCTCGCGAGCAGGGCCTCCGCCCGACCGACGTGGGCGAGCAGGCCCAAGCAGAGAACCAGCCCGAATTCCCGGCCGCGCAAGCAATCGAGGAACTCGAACACGTCGCGCTCGTGCCACTCGACCTGGACCGCGGGGACGCCTCGGTCGAGCCGTCGACGGCAGTGCGCCAGCATGGCGGGGCTCAGATCGTTGACCACCGCCCGGCCGATCCCGCTCGCCCGGAGCACCGCTTCGGTCACTTCGCCGGTGCCGCTCGCGCATTCGAGCAGCGGCCCGCTCTTGCCGCGCGCGAGCTCGGCTGCGACCTCGAGGCGGATGCGGAAGAGCTCGGCCGTGCCCGTCGCGGTCCGGGGATCGTAGAGGGATCCGTAAGACTCGGCGGCGCGGTCGAAGTACCTCGAAAGGTGTTCCATCTCGGATACTCAAGACATCTTGGAAACCAACGGGCACTCCTAAACTTTTCCTCGATCGCCCATGTCCGTCTAGATGGATTTCGACCTCACGCCGCGCGCGAGAAAGCTCCAGAAATGTCGTTCCGCTGTGCGAGCCTATCGGGGGGATCGGCGACCGATCGACGCCCCCATCCGGCCTGACGCGACGCACAACGCGGTCGAACTTTTGGGCCCGGGACCCGGCGGGGGCTTCAACGAACCTCGTGTCCCGTCCCCGTGTGCCCCCGGAAAGGGGGACGATAAGGCGGCGATTCTCGGAATCGCCGCAGACGTAAGTTGCGCTCCTCGTTGGCGAGATCGCACCACGCCACAAATGGTGAAGACGACGAGAACGACGACGCTGCTGAAGAGCAGGCGCACAAAGAATGCTTCTCCTGCCTGAGTAACCAGATAAATCATCAACACGAACGCCAGACCGTAAACGACGTTGGCGAGGAGGCGGGCCTCACGTGCGCGCCCCCACAGCCAAACCAATCCGTATGCTACGAGACCTCCTCCCAGGGGTGCGAGCGGCCCGAAATCGATCCACCAATCGGCCACGAAACCGGGCGCGGCGCCGAGTGGTGCCACCCAGCCCAAGAGAAAAGCGGCCGAGTGGTCGAACACCGCATTGTTGGCCTCGATCCAGTCAGGCAGCCCCAGCCAAGCGGCTGCATCTTGGTATTTTTCGGGCCAGATTTGGCGTGGCACCGGCCTGACCACGTAGGCCATGAGCTGCCGACGCCCCCAATAAAAGTCCCAATAGTGCAATTTCGAAACGATCGCGGCACCACCATAAATGAACTCGTTTCCTTCGAACGGTTGGAGATAAATCGCCTCTCCGAGAGGGCGCCACTCGCCATAGCGACGTTCGACCAAGGTGCCGCGGTTGGCGATGAGAAACGTGATCACAAGTGCCAAGCCGGCAAGCCACCACGCGAAGGTGCGGATCTTGATCTTCCGAGGTCTCCAGAAGTAAAAAACGAAGAGCAAAACCAGCAACCCGATAGCGGCCGGGCCGCGCCGGCCGCCGGCGATCGCCGAGAGCAGCCAGGGCAGGATCGCCACACTCGCGAGGATGATGCCTTGCAGGCGATATCGAGTGCCGACCGCGAGCAGACCAGCGACGATCGCGGCAGCGATCAGTGTGTGGGTGAGTTCGCCCAGATAGCCCGTCGGCCGCTCCTCCGCGTACCGTTCGGCGTCGATCTCCAAGAAGCCGGACCAACCATAGTCTGCGAGATTGGTCCCGTAGCCGACCGCACCGAGCACGAGAAGGATCGTAGCCGCCAACAAAAGTCGCTTTTCGGCTATCTTCGGCACGACCTCGGCGACCGGCTGTGGTGGTACGACCCGGCCTCGCCCGCGGGTCGCCAAAGCGAAGCCGGCGAAACAGCCGGTCAGCACGAAAAGGTTGACCACCAGAACAGACTCGACCTGCTCGGGTTCGAGAAACCGAAAGACGTCGTCGGGTGCAGTGAGGAGAAGATAGGCAGGTTGAGCGACGTACATGAACGCGGCAAAGGCGGCGAAAAGCAGGACCGGGTGAAACAGGTCACCGGTACGGCGGTAAATGAACCCCGCACTCGCCAGCACACACGCCGTCGCCATAAGAAGAAACGACATGCTCCAGGTCATGGTGCCGACGCCTCGACGGCTGCGTGAGAGAGCTGGTCCGGCCGGGCGACGCTCAGGACCTGCAAGAGCCGTTCTCCGTAGGCGACTACCGAGAACTGCTCTGCCCGCTCTCGGGCCGCTCGCCGCATCGCCAGAAGTTCGCCGGGACGAGCCGCGTAATGGTCGAGCCACCGGGCGATCGCGTCGGGATCTCGGGGCGGGACGATGTGACCATTGATGCCGTCTTCGACGACCTCGCCGCACTCGGTCGTGGCGATGACCGGTGTGCCGCAGGCGAGCGCCTCGACCTGCACCAAGCCGAAGCCCTCCCCGAGCGTGGGGAAGACGAAGACATCGGCCGACCGCATGAGTTCCGGCATGTCGGGGCGTGGCACCGGTCCCAACAGCTCGACCGCCAGGCCCGGAGGGGCCACGAGATCCTCACGGAGGTGACAGGTTCCCGCGAGCTTCAAAACGATGTTTCGACTACGCAACCGGCGGACAGCCTCGATCAAATAAAGGACGCCTTTGCGGAGGTCGATTTGACCTGCGTAAACAACGACCAAGCGCCCGTCGCCACCAGCGACACGATCCGGACGAGGGGTCCACTGTGCAAGGTCCACCGCGAGAGGCAACAGCCGGACGTGATGCGTGGGGTAACCAACGCGGGCCATCGACCGCTCGGTGTACCTCGATGCCACCAAGACGGTGCCGGCATCGGCGATGGCCCGGCGTTCTTCTTCCAAAAGGTGATCCCAGAGTTCGGCCGGGATCTCGCTCGAGGGCTGCAACTCCGCCCCGGGCCAGCGGGCTCTTTCCTCGCTGACGATCTCCCGACCGATTGTCGCCGCAGGTTCGAATTGCTGGAGCACGCCGTGGACGCCGGTGGCGGAGGCGTGCGCCATCAGCTGCGCTGCCGCCCCCGTGGAGGCCAAGAGCGTGTCCGCGCTCCCCAGGCCGTGGCGAATGACCGCACGCTGGAAGGTGGCCCCGATCTCGGCATACAGCCGGTATCGATCTGCCTCGTCTCGCGCGCGGCGAAGGCCCAAGACGCCGCGAATGCCCAGCATATCGAAGCTCGTCACGCGCCCCGCTGGCACGCCCGGCGCCGCGCGCCCGAGCCAGCGGCGTACGTCCGGCAACCGCGCGAGCCACGGAACCCGCGTGACCGCTCGTACCAGGCGCGGCTTGTCGCCGGCGTAGAGATCGGTGAACAAACGGTCGAGCAGACCCGCCGCGTGCAGTACCCGCGCTTCGGCGTAGTGTCGGCGGGGACCGAGCTGCGCGACAGCGACCCTCATCGCGCCCCCACCATCCCGAGCACGAGCCGCCGGCCGAGCGACCAACCGTCGCCGAGCATCGTCGGGCCGGGCGCGAGCCAGGCCGAAGCCGGGATCCCGTGGGCGCGAGCGAGGTGACGGGCGCAGAGGACGAGCCCCGCGAGGTTGCCGGCGATCGTCGCCGCGGCGATGCCGTTCGCCCCGGACGCGAGCGCGAGCGGCCCGGCCGTGAGCAGGAAGGCGAGAAGCGCGGCGGCCTCGCTCGTGACGGCGATCCGCGCCTCGGCGAAGGCCCGCAGGCAGCGGACCACGGTCTGGCGCAAGGTGAGCGACACGGTGGCGAGCAACAGCAGCATCGCGGCCGGGACCGCGTCCGCGAAGGCCGCCCCGAACAGGAGCGGCAGGAGGAGGGGCGTCACCGCGAGGCTCGCCGCGACGCCGAGATAGAGGAAGAGCGCGGTCCGGCGCAGGCCGGTCGCGAGCAGCGCGCGGGCCCGGCCGCGGTCCGGCTCGGCCGCGAGCACCGGCAGGAGCACGAAGGAAACCGCGTTCGTCACCGTGGCGAGGCCCGAGGACGCGAAGGTCCAGGCGACGACGTAATGGCCGACCGTCGCGTCGTCGAACAGCAAGAGGAGCAGCATGCGGTCGGCCTGGCCCGCGAGGAGGGCGAGCACCGCACCCACGTGGAACCGCGCACCGAGGGCGAGGAGAGCGCGGATCTCGGCGAGGTCCGGGCGGGCGAGAACGGCCCGACGCGCCAAGTGGATCTGAATCGCCGTCGTCAGCGCTGCACCGAGCCAAGCGGCCGCGACCAACGTTGCAACGGAGACGGCGTCGGCTAGCCAGAGAAGACCGATCCCGCCGAGGTAAAACCAAGAAGGTCCGAGACGGACGAAGTTGAGACGCGTGAAGCGGCGTTCCGCTTGGTCGGCGGCCACGAGGACGACCGCGAACGCGCTCAGAGGTATGAAGCCCGCGAGATAGAGGGTTGCGAGTGCGAACGCTGCTTCGCGCTCGGGGCCCAGAAGCCAAGGCAGGAGCGGCGCGCCCAAGGCCAGTCCCAGGACTCCGGCAGCGAGCGCTGCGGCGTTGCCGGAAGCGACCAAGCGTTCGGGGCCGACCGAAGCGGTGGCGCGCCGCGCCACGAGCGCCTCGCCCAGGCTCAGGCTCGCGAGCCCGGCGATGGTCTGCGGCCACATCATCACCGCTGCGAGCAAACCGCGATCGGCCGGACCCAACAGACGCGCCGCGAAGATGCCCGTCGCCATCCCCGAAACGAGGATGGCGGCGTTGGTCGCGACCGTCCCGAGCCAAGCGCGTCTCACGTGCGGCGCGCCGGGTCTCTTTCACGCCACGCCACGAGCCAGCGATTGTGAGGGCCCGGCCGGTGTTCGGGCACGATCGCACGCCACCACGCGTTGCGCACGATCTCGTATTGGTAGCCGTGCTCGCCGAGCAAGGCCAGGCACTGCTCCTCGAGCTCTTGGGCATGCGTTTCGATCAGCAGCTTTACGCCCGCACGCTGCAGGAGCCCCTCCGCTCCGCGGAGCACGTCCAATTCGGCCCCGTCGACATCGATCTTCACGAGGCCCGGCGTTTCGATCGGAAGTGGCAGGCGATCGAGGCAGACCACGCCCGGCCCCTCGCGCGCCCCGGCGAGCTCCGAAACGATGGTCACGTTCGCGGCCGGCAGGTCGGGATTGAGCGCCAAGTTGCGTTCGATCGCCCGACGTCCCGCGTCGCTCGGCTCGATCGCCCAGACGTGTCCAGCCGGCCGGTCGCGGAGGAAGGCCAGGACGAGCTCACCCGATCCGGCGCCGACATCGATCAGCCACCGGCTCGTCGCGATCGCGCGGCGCAGGAACGGGTGCGTCTCCCGCTCCCACAGCCCCAAATAGAGCTGCGTCTGCGACGCGAGGTCGATCTCGAGGGTCAATCCGGCATAGAGTCCGATCGGAACACGGCGCGGGCGCGAGCCGTGCGCCACGAGGGCCGATTTCAGCGCGCTCAGCGGCCGTCGCGCCACCATCGCGCTCACCCCGGCCTGCGGCGCACCGTGGTCGCCCGCCTCCCCGAAGAGGGGTCGGGCGGCAGAACCTCGAAGCCGAGCGGCCCTACCGAACGGGCCAAGTCGGCCGCCGTGTACGGCGCATGGAGCTCGATCAGTATGGTCTCGACCCGCTGCATGAATGCGGGGTGTTCGAAGAGCTGACGTTCCGCACCCTCGATGTCGACCTTGAGCAGGTCGACCCGCTCGATCCCGTGGCGATCCAGGAGCTCGTGCACGGTGACCGCCGGCACCGTCTCGCCCGGCTCCTCCTCGGAAGTCGTGACACGATTGCCCCAAGCCGCCCGGGACGAGCTCACCCGGACCGCTCGGGCTGGCGCGCCCACCACGGCAGCTCGGACCGGCGTGATCGCCGACAGTCCCCTCGTATTGGCCACCAAAAGTTCGTACGTGGCCAGAACGGGCTCGACCGCGACGATCCGCGCGTTCGGATAGCGGCCGGAGAAATAGAGCGAAGCCATGCCGATGTTGGCGCCGAGATCGACGATCGTGCGGACTTCGCCGGCCCGCCTTTCGAGATCGGGGAACGACTGATAGCCTTGAAGAAAAGTGCGGTAGAAAATGTAGATGTCGCCGTGATATCGGCGAAGCGCGATGGACCGGGACCGTCCGCCGAGAACGACGTCGACGGAAAAGGTCGACGAGGAACCACGGGCGAGCCGAGCACCTCGCGCATTGCCCAGGTGGAACGCCAAGGTCTCGTAGGCCAACCGCAGCGCGCTCGAGACGTTGGCGGCGATGCGTCGCGCGAAGGCGAGCTCGGCCGCATAGGTCGCGGCCTTTCGGGCCACCGTCGGAACGGAAGGAACGGCCGTCACCCGGTAGCCTCCACCGCTCGCGCGAGCGCTACGGCCGAGTGCGGCGTGCCCAACAGCCCCACCCACCCCTGGAGCCCGGGGCGCTCGGCGCGCGGGCGCGGGATTCGGCGGGCCGCCTTCCGCAGATCCTCGACCTCGAGGCCCGGGCGCAACCGGATCCAGGGCCGGCCGGCCGCTTCGATGCCGTAGATCTTGGAGGGCCAGACGAGCCCCTCGAAAGCCGGGTCGAGGCTCACGAGGTGGAGGTCGGCCACCGAAAGGCTCTCGGCCAACCGCTCGCGCGGCTGGTAGGGGCGGAAGAGCACGTCCGGCAGCGCTTCGGCCTCGACCACCCGGGCGAGCTCGGCCATCCCCGCCCCGCCGCCAATGAACAGCCAGGTGACGCCGCGGCCGGCCGTGCGCCGGACGAGGTCGATCACGCCCACGGGATCGTGCACCCGGCCGAGATTGCCCGAATAGGCCACGACGAACCGGCCCTCCAATCCCCACGCCCGGCGCAGCGGGTTGGCCGCGTGCGGCACGGGGCGGATGCCGGCCGGCGCCCAGTTCTCGATCACCCGGATCTTCGCTTCGGGCACGCCGAGCGCGGCGAGGCGGCGGGCCATGGCGGGGTGGATCGCCACGACCGTCTCGGCCCGGCGCAAGGACCAGTCGCGCAAGGCGCGCAAGAGCCGGCCGAGCGGACCGCGGGCGAAGCGCAGGCCGTGGGCGGCGGCGATCTCGGGGAAGAGGTCCTGGCACCAGAGGACGAGCCGGGCACCGCGCAGCCGGGCCACGAGCGCCGCCGGCACGGAGAGGAGCGGCGGGTCGGTCATGGCGACGACGCGGTCGCCGCGGCGGACTTCCGCGAGCAGCGCGAGCGTGGCCGACAGGTAGAAGGTGGCGTAGTCGATCGCCCGACCGGGGAGCCGGGCGCGGCCGAAGCGCGAGGTCCAGACCCGGCGGATGCGGACCCCGTTGCGCCGCTCGTGCGCAGGCAGACGGGCGGCCGCGTCTTCGTAGAGGAGGCGGCTCGTGATCACCGTCACCGCTTCGCCCCGCGCCGCGAGCTCCTCGGCGAGGTCGGTCAGGAGCTGTGCGGTGGCGCTCACGTCCGGGGCGTAGAAGCGG
>JAILZQ010000118.1 GCA_023512415.1 Geminicoccaceae bacterium
GTCATCTGCTCGGACAAGACCGGCACGCTCACGCGCAACGAGATGACCGTGCAGACGATCCGCACCGCGTCGGCCCTCGTCCGCGTCTCCGGCAGCGGTTATGCCCCCGAAGGCGAGTTCTCCTCCGACGGCACGCGGATCGACCCGCTCGCCGACCCGGTGCTCGCGGAGCTGATCGAGGGCGGCCTGCTCTGCAACGATGCCGAAGTCCGGCACGGCGAGAAAGGCTGGGTCGTCGACGGCGATCCGATGGAAGGCGCGCTCGTCACGCTCGCGATGAAGGCCGGGCTCGACCCGGCGACCTTGCGCAAGGATCTCACCCGGCTCGACGAGATCCCGTTCGACAGCCGCCACCGGTTCATGGCGACGCTGCACCGGAGCCCGGACGGCGAGCGCTTCGTGATCGTCAAGGGGGCGCCCGAACGACTGCTCGAGATGTGTCGGGCCGTGCGGACGGCCGAAGGCGAGCGGCCCGTGGATGCCGCCTTCTGGCGGGCGGCGGCCGAGGAGCTCGCCGCCCACGGTCAGCGGGTGCTGGCGCTCGCCCGCGCGCCGGTACCATCCGGCGACCGGCCGCTCGAACCCTCGGACGTCGAAGGCGACTGCGTGCTTCTGGGTCTCGCGGGCCTGATCGACCCGCCGCGGGAGGAAGCGGTGGCGGCGGTCGCCGAATGCCACACGGCCGGCATCCGCGTCGTGATGATCACGGGCGATCACGCCACGACCGCCAAGGAGATCGCCCGCCAGCTCGGCATCGCCCGCGAGCCGGCGGTGGCGACCGGCACCGAGCTCGACGCCCTCGACGCCGAAGGCTTCCGGCGCGCCGCCCGGGAAGTCCACGTCTTCGCCCGCACTACCCCGGAGCACAAGCTCCGGCTCGTCGAGGCGTTACAGGCAGACGGGCGGATCGTCGCGATGACCGGCGACGGGGTCAACGACGCCCCGGCCTTGAAGCGCGCCGACGTCGGTGTGGCGATGGGCCTCAAAGGCACCGAGGCGGCCAAGGAGGCGGCCCAGATGGTCTTGGCCGACGACAATTTCGCCTCGATCGTGGCAGCCGTGCGCGAGGGCCGCACGGTCTACGACAACCTCATGAAGGTGATCGGCTGGACCCTGCCGACCAACGGCGGTCAGGCCTTCGTGATCCTGGCCGCCCTCGCCTTCGGCCTCGCGCTGCCGGTCTCACCCGTGCAGATCCTCTGGGTGAACATGGTGACCGCGGTCGCCTTGGGTCTCACCCTCGCCTTCGAGCCGACCGAACCGGGCACCATGCACCGCCCGCCGCGAAGGCCCGACCAGCCGATCCTTTCGGGCGAGCTTTTGTGGCGCATCCTGTTCGTCTCGCTGCTCTTCGTGATCGGCGGTTTCCTCGTCTTCTTCTCGGCCGTCGCCGCCGGTCGCGAGACGGCGTACGCCCGCACGCTCGTGGTCAACACGATCGTGGTCATGCAGATCTTCTATCTTTTCAACGTGCGCTTCGCCCACGGTCCCTCCCTGACACTCCAGGGCCTGATCGGCACGCCGGCGGTGCTCGTGGGCCTGGTCTCGATCACCGTCCTGCAACTCGCGTTCACCTATCTGCCGTGGATGCAGCTCCTCTTCGACACGCGGCCGGTAGCGCCGGCCGACGGGGCCTACGTGATGGCCCTCGGCGTGGCTCTCTTCGTGATCTGCGAGTTCGAAAAACGCGTCCGCCGCGCGCTCCTGCACCGAGCGGACCGGACCTTCCCCTTGGCGCCCGGGCCCGGGCGGGCCTAGGCTCGCGCCGACGCGCCCGTCCGGGAATTCGAGCCGATGCCTGCGCCGTCCGCCGCCGACCGAGCCAATCCGCTGAAGCTCAACCCGCTGCAGCTCAAGACGCTGGCCATCCTGCAGGCCCTCGCTGCGGAACCGGCCTTCGCCGACCCGCCCGATGCCGAGGGGACGGTGCGGATCCGCGCCTTGCCGCACGCCCACGGCGACCATTTCCACATCGGTCGCTTCCTCGTGCTCGCCCGCGACGCCACCGGGCTTGCCAACCCCAACGTCTACAACGTGCTCGCCCGCAAGGGGCTGATCCTCGCCGGGCCGGCGGGCGAGCCGGTCCTCACCGCCCGAGGGCTCGCCTACGAGACCGGGATCGCCGAACGGGTCCTGCACCGCAGCGAGCATTGACCGCGGTCTTGGATCGGTCACCGATCGCTGCTAGCCCTGATCGAGATGGGCGAGGAGGTGCCGCGTGGCCGAGCGGGCGACGATCGAGAACCGGACCTTCGAGGAGATCGCGATCGGCGAGAGCGCGAGCCTCGAGAAGGCGATCACCCGCGAGGACATCGAGCTCTACGCCGTCGTCTCGGGGGATGCCAACCCCACGCATCTCGACGAGGAGTTCGCCGCCAAGAGCCCGTTCAAGGGCGTGGTGGCGCACGGCATGCTCACCGCCGGGCTGATCTCCAACCTGCTCGGCAACAAGCTGCCCGGTGCGGGGACGATCTATCTCGGCCAGGATCTGCGCTTCCATCGCCCGGTCCGCGCCGGTGACGTGGTGACCGTCACGGTCACGGCCAAGGAAAAGCGGCCGGAGAAGCGGATCGTGGTCTTCGACTGCCGCTGCACCAACCAGCGGGGCGAGGTGGTGCTCACCGGCACGGCCGAGGTGATCGCACCCAGGGAGAAGGTACGCCAGCCGGCCCCTTCCCTTCCCGAAGTGACGGTCCGCCGGCACGAGAAGTACGAGCGGCTGATCGAGCGGACCCGAGGCATCCCGCCGATCCCGTGCGCGGTCGCCCATCCCTGCGAGAAGAGCGCCCTCGAAGGGGCGCTCCTCGCCGCCGAGCGCCGGATCATCGTGCCGATCCTCGTGGCGCCGATCGCCAAGCTCCGGCGGATCGCGGAGGAAGCCGGACGCTCGCTCGAGGGCTTCGAGATCGTCGACGTGCCGCACAGCCACGCCGCGGCCGCCAAGGCGGTCGAGCTCGTGCGGGCCGGCAAAGCGCAGCTCCTCATGAAGGGCTCGCTCCACACCGACGAGCTCATGGCCGAAGTCGTGGCGCGCGAGACCGGGCTCAGGACCGAACGGCGGATCAGCCACGTCTTCATCATGGACGTGCCGACCTACCCCGACCCGCTGTTCATCACCGATGCCGCGATCAACATCTTCCCCGACCTCGAGACCAAGCGCGACATCGTGCAGAACGCGATCGACCTCCACATCGGCCTCGGCCTCGGCGAGCCCAAGGTCGCGATCCTCTCCGCGGTCGAGACCGTCACCCCCAAGATCCCGGGCACGATCGAGGCGGCGGCCCTCTGCAAGATGGCCGAACGCGGCCAGATCACGGGCGGGCTCCTGGACGGGCCCTTGGCGCTCGACAACGCGATCAGCGTGGAGGCGGCGGAGATGAAAGGGATCCGCTCGGCGGTGGCGGGCCGGGCGCAGATCCTGGTCGTGCCCGACCTCGAGGCCGGCAACATGCTCGCCAAGAACCTGTCCTTCCTGGCCGGCGCCGATGCCGCGGGCGTGGTGCTCGGCGCGCGGGTGCCGATCATCCTCACGAGCCGGGCCGACAACGTGCGCACCCGCCTCGCCTCGGCGGCGGTGGCCGCGCTCTACGCCCACGCTCGAATGACGGGCAAGCCGGCGGCGGAGTGAGGCGCTTGGCCGAGACCATCCTCGTCCTCAACACCGGCAGCTCGTCGATCAAGTTCGAGCTGTTCGAGGTCGGCGCCGGCGATCTTCCGACGAGCCGTTTCGCCGGCCAGATCGAGGGGATCGGCGTGCGACCCCGGCTCGTGGCCCGGGCCCGTTCCGGCGAGCCGCTCGCCGACCGCGTGCTCCCGCTCGAGCAGGCGGCCGATGTCGAGACGGCGCTGTCGGTGGTCGAGGCTTGGCTCGAAACCGAGCTCGACGCGCCGCTCTCGGCCGTGGGTCACCGCGTGGTCCATGGCGGGCCCGCCTTCGTGGCCCCGGTACGGGTCGACGAAGGGGTGCTCGCCACGCTCGAGACCTTGGTGCCCCTGGCCCCCTTGCACCAGCCGAACAATCTGGCGCCGATCCGCGACTTTTTGCGCCGCCGGCCGGACCTGCCGCAGATCGCCTGCTTCGACACCGCCTTCCACCGCACCCACGGCGAGCTCGCCGACCGCTTCGCGATCCCCGAGGTGCTGTGGGAGGAAGGCATCCGCCGCTACGGCTTCCACGGGCTGTCCTACGAATACATCGCCTCGCGCCTGGCCGAACTCGACCCGGAGCTCGCCCGCGGCCGGGTGATCGTCGCGCATCTGGGTTCCGGCTGCTCGATGTGCGCGTTGCGGGACGGGCGGTCGGTGGAGAGCACGATGGGCTTCACCGCCCTCGACGGGCTGCCCATGGGGACCCGCCCGGGCCAGCTCGACGCCGGCGTGGTGCTCCACCTCTTGCGCGCCAAGGGTATGGACGCGGCCTCTCTCGAGTGGTTCCTCTATCACGAGTGCGGCCTCAAGGGCCTCTCCGGCATCTCCAACGACGTGCGGCTGCTGCTGGCCTCGAGCGACCCGCGGGCGAAACTCGCCTTGGATTTCTTCGTCTACAAGGTCGCCCAGATGACCGGCTGGCTCGCGGCCGCCCTCGAGGGGCTCGACGGCTTCGTTTTCACTGCCGGCATCGGCGAGAACGCGCCCACGATCCGCGAGGCCGTTGCCCATCGCCTCGCTTGGCTCGGCATGCGGCTCGATCCGCGCGCCAACGCCGCGGGAGGCCCGCTGATCTCGGCCCCCGGCTCGCGCCTGCGCGTCTGGGTGATCCCGACCGACGAGGAGCTCATGATCGCCCGCCACACCCTGGCGCTCCTGCGCCGCCCGCAGACGGGAGCGGTCGCGTGATCGACCGCGCGCGCGTCAGCCTCGAGGGCCGCAAGGGCCTCGTCACGGGTATCGCCAACGCCCAGTCGATCGCCTGGGGCTGCGCCCAGGCCTTTCGCGGGCTCGGTGCCGAGCTCGCCGTCACCTATTTGAACGACAAAGCCAAGCCCTTCGTCGAGCCGCTCGCGCGCGAAGTCGAAGCGACGCTGTTCATGCCGCTCGACCTCCGCGTCGAGGGCCAGCTCGAGGCGGTCTTCGCGCGCATCGAGAAGGAATGGGGCCGGCTGGATTTCGTGCTGCATTCGATTGCCTACGCGCCGAAAGAAGATCTCCAAGGCCGCGTGGTCGATTGCTCCAAGGCAGGGTTCCTCCTCGCCATGGAGATCTCCTGCTGGTCCTTCATCCGCATGGCCAAGCTCGCCGAACCCTTGATGGACCGCGGCGGGGCTCTCTTCTGCATGACCTATTACGGCTCGCAGATGGTGGTCGAGCATTACGGGATCATGGGGCCGGTCAAGGCCGCGCTCGAGAGCGCCACGCGCTATCTCGCGGCCGAACTCGGACCCAAGGGTATCCGGGTCCACGCGATCTCGCCCGGGCCTTTGAAGACCCGGGCGGCTTCCGGGATCCCGGAGTTCGACGAGCTCCTGCACAAGGCGCAAGAAAAGGCCCCGGTGCGCAGCCTCGTCTCGATCGACGATGTCGGGCTCGCCACCGCCTACCTGGCGACCGACGCGGCCCGGCTGATCACCGGCGACGTCGTCTACATCGACGGCGGCTACCACATCATCGACTGACGCGGGCGCATCCGAGGGAGTGCTTGTCGCTCGCGACGGGGCTGCCTAGCCTCCGCCCCGACGGTGGGATCCGGGGAGGCGATCCATGGCGCTCTACGAGAGAATGCGGCCGCGGCCGGGGCTGCGGGTGCTCGTCACCGCCGGGGCTTCGGGCATCGGTGCCGTGATCGCCCGCGCCTTCGCCGAAGCCCATGCGCGCGTGCTCGTCTGCGACGTCGACACCGCAGCCCTCGCCCGGTTCACGGCCGAGAACCCCGCGATCCACGGCGCGCCGTGCGACGTGGCCGACGAGGCCCAGGTCGGCGCCCTCTTCCGGGAGGTCGAGACCCGGCTCGGCGGGCTCGACGTGCTCGTCAACAATGCCGGCATCGCCGGGCCCACGGGCGGGGTCGCCGAGATCTCCCCGGCCGATTGGCGCCGCACGTTGGACGTGAACATCACCGGAATGTTCCTCTGCACGAGGTTGGCGGTCCCCCTCCTCCGAAAGGCGAAGGAGGGGGCGATCATCAACCTTTCGTCGGTGGCCGGACGGCTCGGCTACGCCTACCGCACACCTTACGCCGCCTCGAAATGGGCGGTCGTCGGCTTCACCCAGAGCCTCGCCAAGGAGCTCGGCCCGGAAGGCATCCGGGTCAACGCGATCCTCCCCGGGGTGGTCAGGGGCGAGCGGATCGAGCGGGTGTTCCAGGCACGCGCCGAAGTGCTCGGCGTCTCGGTCGACGAGGTCCGCAAGAGCTATCTCGACAAGGTGTCGCTCCGGCGGATGGTCGAGCCCGAAGACATGGCGGCCATGGCCCTCTATTTGTGCTCGGAGGCCGGCCGCAACATCAGCGGGCAATGTCTTTCGATCTGCGGCAATACCGAGACGATCTGAGCTACGAGCTCGAGGGCTCCGGCCGGAACCCCGTGGCGAGCAGGTAGAGCTCGGAGGATTCGGGGCGCGTCGCCTTGGGCCGAATCAACCGATGGGCGGCGAAGCGCTGCCGCACGAGGGGCAGGATCGTCCCTTCCGCACCCTTGAGCAACTTGACGAGGCAGGCACCGCCAGGCCGCAGCACCCGGCCCAGGAGATCGAGGACCGCCTCGACCACGGCCTCGACCTTGAGCCGGTCGACGTTGCGCAAGCCGGTGGTGTTCGGCGCCACGTCCGAGAGCACGACGTCCGCCGGCCCGCCCAAGAGCTCCCGCAGCCGCTCCTGCACCGCGGGGTCGGTGAAATCGCCCCGGACGAACGCGGCCCCCGGCACCGGGGCCATCTCGAGCAGGTCGCAGGCCACCACCCGGCAGCCCTTCTGCACGGCGTATTGCGTCCAGCTCCCCGGGGCGGCGCCGAGGTCGAGCACGGCCGTGCCGCGCCGCAGGAGCCCGTGTTTCTTGTCGATCTCCTCGAGCTTGAAGACGGAGCGGGCGCGGAAGCCGCGCTTCTTGGCCTCGGCCACGAAGGGGTCGTCGAGCTGGCGCTGCAGCCAGCGGACCTGGGCGGCGGTCCGGCCGCCGCGTGCCCGCACCCGCTCGCCGGTCCGGCGCGGGGCCGTCATGCCGCCACCCGCGGCCGCAGCGCGTCGCCGAGCGTGGCCCCCATGAGCTTGGCGAGGATCCCCTCGCGCAGCCCGCGATCGGCCACGGTGAGCCGCTCGACCGGCCAGAGCCGGTGGACCGCGTCGAGGATCGCGCAGCCCGCCACCACGAGATCGGCCCGTCCTTGGCCGATGCAGGGATGAGCGGCGCGGCTGGCGTTGTCGAGGGCGCGGAGCTGGGCCGCCACCGCCCGGATCGCGGCGAAGGGCAGGACGAGCCCGTCGACCTTGCGGCGGTCGTAGCGGCGCAGCCCGATGTGCAGGGCGGCGAGCGTGGTGACCGTGCCCGAGGTGCCGAACATCTCGACGGCGCCGACGTCGGCCTCGAGGCGTGGCGGGGCGAGCGGCCGCAGCTGCTCGTAGACGAGCTCGACCATGCGCGCGTAAGCGTCCGGCGTCACCTCCTGGCCGAAGGTCTCGGCGAGCGTGACGACGCCGAGCGGCAGGGAGAGCGCGATGCCCGGCTCGCCCGCGGTGGGTTCGGCACGCCGGTCGAGCCAGAGGAGGTCGGTCGAGCCGCCACCGATGTCGACGACCACGAGCCGATCGGCGTCCGGGTCGGCGAGCGGCAGGCAGCCGAGCATGGCGAGGCGAGCCTCCTCGGCATGATCGAGCAGCTCGAGCTCGAGGCCGGTCACGCGCCGCACCCGGCGCAGGAAGTCGGGGCCGTTGACCGCCCGCCGACAAGCCTCGGTGGCCACGCAGCGCACCGCGACGCAGCGATGGCGAGCGATGATCCGGGCGCACACCTTGAGGGCCGCGAGGGTGCGGGCCATCGCCGCCTCGGAGAGCCGGTCGTGGCGCGAGAGCCCCTCGCCCAAGCGGACGATCCGCGAGAAGCTGTCGACGACCCGGAGCTCATCCGTGCCGACCTCGCAGACCAGCAAGCGGCAATTGTTCGTGCCGAGGTCGAGCGCGGCCAGCCGGTCGCCCGGGCGCGGCCGGGTGGCGGCGGTCGTGCGGTCGGCGGGCTCGGCCCGGGGATGCATCCGATCGGCTCGTGCAGGTGGAGGTCATTCATGCACCGCACGGGGCACGCGGTGCAAGAACCGACCGGGTCGCCCTTGCGGCCGGCGAGGCCGGTTGCTAACCGCGACCCGGCCGGCGGCGGTCCAGCGGGCGAGGTCGCGATGAGTGATCGGGTGATCGCGCAGAAGGCTCCCTTCAAGGTCGAACTCGTCGCGGGCGAGACCTATTGGTGGTGCGCCTGTGGGCGGAGCGCCAAGCAGCCCTTCTGCGACGGCTCGCACAAGGGCACCGGCCTCGCGCCGATGAAGCACGTCGCCCAGGCGAGCGGCCCGGCCTTTTTCTGCGGCTGCAAGCACACCCAGCGGCCGCCCCTCTGCGACGGCACCCACAAGAGCCTGTGAGCGCGCCTCCCCGCCTCGCCCGGCTCGCGCTGCTCGCGGCGGTCGCGGCCACGGCCGGCTGCGCGCGCCAGCCGGCCGCACCGCCGCCCTGCCCGCGGCCGGCGATCGTCGACGGTGCGCAGACGCTCGAGCGGCGGACCGGCCCGGGTCCGACGGACTTCGCCTGGCTGGCGACGCTCACCGGGATCGGCGGCGGCTGCCGTTACGATTCCGAGGGTGTCCAGCTCCGCTTCACGCTCGATCTGGCGATCGTGCCCGGGCCACGCGGCGGAGCGGGGGGCGGCGCGCCGCTCGAGCTTCCCTGGTTCGTGGCGGTGGTCGATCCGAGCGGTGCGGTGATCGACAAGCAGACCTTCACGCACCGAGCCGAAGCCCCGGCAGGCCCCGGCCCGCGCGTGGCGAGCGAGCAGATCGAGCAGCGGATCGCCGGGGTCGGGCCGGCCGAGGGACCGGCTTGGCGGATCTATTTCGGCTTCGAGGTCGATCCCGAGGAGGGGCTGCGCCGGTTGCGCGAGCGCGGCGCCCGCCCCTGATCCCGACGGGTCTCGGCCGACGGCTCGGCCACGAACCGTCGAAGGAGCCGACCGACCGCCACGAGCCCGAGGCCGAGTGCGAGGAACGAGGCGGCCCGATGGAGCCCCTCGAGGTCGGCCAGGTCGAAGAGGAAGGCCTCCAGAGCCGGGGCACCGCCGATCCCGAGCGCGGCCGCCCGCTGCTGGCGGTCGGCGGTCACGATCCCGGCCAGGAGGCGCCCGCCCGCGAGCGCCAGCCAAGCGAGCGAAAGCGCCGGATACTCGGCATCGCTCCGAGGCCCGGCGACGAAAAGCGCGTGGAACCGGCGCCGCACCTCGAGGCTCGACCAGAGGAAGGCGAGCGCGAGGGCGGCGATCCCGAGTGTGCGCACCGGCCGGTGCGGGCCGAGCAGCTGGTGCAGGCCCGGCAAGCGGTCGAGGGCCGAGCCGCGGGCCGCCCAGAGGAAGGCGATCTCCGGCAGGAGGTTGGCCGGCAGGAGGAGGTTGAGGACCGGCCAGGGCCCGACCGGCTCGCCGGTGACGACCGGGTTCGCGACGAAGACGAGCCCGAGGAGCCGGGAAGGCCGCCCACGAGCGGGAACCCGCCGGCGAGCGCGGCGGCGGTCGGCGCGGCAGAGCGCTCGCCGAGCCGGAGAAGCGCGCGGCCGGTCAGGAGCCAGGCCAGCGTCGGGCCCGTGCGCATCGGCAAGCGGGTGAGCAGGTCGAGCCGCTCGCTGCCGGTCTGGACGAGCAGGAGCTCGCTCAGGAGCAGGACCCAGAGCAGCACGGCCGAGGTCGCGAGCATGCCCTCGAGCCCCGCGACCGCCGGCGCCGGCGCGCGGGTGAAGAAGCGCGCGGCGAGCCCGAGCGCGAGCAGCGGCGAGCCGTAGGCGTAGAGGATCACCGGCAACGGCGCGGCCGGAGCGTCCAGCTCGGTCGCGAGGACGAGCCGGGAGAGCGACACCGACGGCTGCAGCGCGACGGAGGGATCGAAGAGCTGGCTCGTCGGCTCGACGAAGGGGCCGATCGACCAGCCGGCGGCGGCCACGAGCCCCGCGCCGGCGAGCAGGCCGAGCGCCCGATGCTCGGCCGGCCGGCGCCTGGCGGCCGCCGCGGCGGCGAGGTCAAGGAGCAGGAGTGCCGTCACGACGCTCGGGTCCTCGCCGCTCACCCGAACCCGGAGGACGAGGACCGCGAGGGTCGCGGCGAGGAGGAGCCGGGCCGTCCGCCCGGGATGGAAGCGGCCCTGGCGCAAGGGCTCGGCGAGGCTCGCTGCGAATGCCAGCGCCGAAAGGCCGGCGCCGGCGTGGTGGGAGCGGTTCCGGCCGGCACGACCGCCTCGATCCCCGCGAGCCGGCTCCGCAGGCCGGCCAGTTCGGTCTCGAGCCGGCGCAGGCGGAAGAACGCCGCCCAACCGACGATCGGACCCGAGAGCAAGAGGAGAGCCGCGGCGATCGCCGGCAGCGTCCAGAGAAGCTCGTCGAGCCTCCCTCGATCCCGGCGCGGCCGGCATGCGCCACCTCGCTGGCCCGGCGCGGCGGCGCGCAGTACACAGCGCGCGGCCCGGTCATCGGACGAGAGGGAACGGCACGCCGATGCGCTATCTGCACACCATGATCCGTGTGAGCGATCTCGACCGCTCGCTCGACTTCTTCTGCAACAAGCTCGGGATGCGCGAGGTCCGCCGCGTCACCAACGAACAGGGGCGGTTCACCCTGGTCTTCCTCGCCGCCGACGAGGACCAGCTCAGCGGGCCGGAGAACCGCAAGTCTCCGCTGCTCGAGCTGACGTACAACTGGGATCCCGAGGTCTATACCGGTGGCCGCAATTTCGGTCATTTGGCCTACGAGGTCGACGACATCTACGCGCTCTGCAAGAAGCTCATGGATGCCGGGATCACGATCAACCGGCCGCCGCGCGACGGCAACATGGCGTTCATCAAGACGCCCGACGGGATCTCGATCGAGCTCTTGCAGAAAGGCGCGCCCAAGCCGCCGCAGGAGCCCTGGGTGTCGATGCCCAACACCGGCACTTGGTGAGCCGCTCCGGCCGCGGGCGGCAAGGCCCGCGGAGATCCTTCCTGCTGGCGCGTCGCGCGCGCCCAGGGTAAGCTGCTCCGGTCGGGTTTCGCGCCGGCGGGGAGCGCCTCGTGGTCGAGCGTCGCGTGCGCACGGAATGGCGGATCCGCGAGCGGACCCGGCGGCTCGCCGCGCTGGTCACGGTGCTCGGTGCGGCCGTCGGGCTCGCCGCCGTCGGCTTCCTGCTGCGCGACGCGC
>JAILZQ010000119.1 GCA_023512415.1 Geminicoccaceae bacterium
GGCCGGTGCGGATGCGTCGTCGCGGGCGTCCTCGCCCACGGGTCTCAGTTGCCGGTGCCGTGGCCGCCGTGGCCGGTGCCGTGCGACATGGGCATGCCGGCCACGCGGCGCACCTCGACCTCGAGCGTCACCTCGCCGGCCTTCTCGAGGACCAGCTTCAACGGGAAGCGCTTGCCCGGCTCGAGCGGCTGGTGGAGGCCGATGAACATGACGTGCAGGCCGCCGGGCTTCAGCTCGGTGGTGGCGTGCGCCGGCAGCTCGATCGCCGGGACTTCGATCATCCGCGCCACACCCCGGGCGTCGATCTCGTGGGTGTGGAGCTCGACTTTCCGCGAGACCGCGGCCTCGGCGCGGACGATCCGGTCGGCCTCGCCGTGATTGCGGATCGTCAGGTAGGCCGCGCCGTTGCCTTGCCCGGGCGCCGTCGCGCGCGCCCAGGGATCGACGAATTCGAGCCCGCCCTTCCTGACGATACCGGCCGCCTCGGCGGCAGCGCCGAGCGCCGAGGTGGCGAGGAGGGTCAACAACCAAGCACGTCGCGTGATCACGATTAGCTCTCCGCGTGGGTGGTGGGAAGCGAGGGGCGGATCATCGAAGCTCGATCTGCGCCCCGAGCTCGACCCGGATGAACGGATCGAGCACGGTACCGACCGCGCGGCCGGAACCCGGCGGGTACCAGCAGCGAGGGATCGGTCCGGAAACCATGGCCGCTGCCCGGCCCGGCGATCGCCCCCGAGGGCTCGGCGGCCGCGACCGCGAGCGCCATCCTTCCGCCCGCCGAGGCGGTCGGGCGGAGGACGGGCGAGGACGAAGCTGCGGCGAGCCGGGTCATGCGACGGTGGCCGAGGCGGGAGGCGAGCCTCCCGCGCCGGCGGCTCAGCGATCCTGGCCCTCAGGCTCGACGAGCGCGCGAGCCGGTCCCGGGTCGTCGAAAGCGGACGGCGTTCGACCCTCGGCGGGGACCGAGATCCGCCGCTCGGCGCGCTTCGGGCGTTCCGGCAACGCACCGAACCGGGGCACGCGGCCGGCCGGCAGGTCCGCGAACCGGCCGCGCGAGACGAACCCGGCGTCGTGCTCGTCGCGCAGCCTGCGGCCCGACCCGACCGGCTCGTCGAGGCCCGCGCGGCGTTCGTCGCCCGAACAGGCCTCGGCACGCGCGGGAGGTCGTCTCTCGGTCTCGAGCTTCCGACCGGGCTCGGGCATCGGCGTCACCCCGATCGAGCCCTCCGGGATCCGGACGCGCACCGTGTGGGTCGGCTGGTCGTCGCAGCCGTGCGGCACCCGCAGCACCGCCTCGTAGGTGCCGTCGGTCGGCGCTTCGGTGGTCTCCAGGGTGACGTGGGCGAGCGCCGCCGAGGCCATCGCCACAGGCGCCACGACAGCGAGCCCCTGAAGGGTCGTGAAACGAGGAGGCATCGGCATCTCCCGATCGCGTGGGTTCGGGCCCGCAGCCGAACGGCCGCGGACCGGACGAGCGACGATCAGGAGAGGGGTGGAGGCCCCCGGCCCGGCGGGCGAAGGGCGCGCGTGGGCTTCGCCGGCGCGCGCTCGGGTTCCGGCCGACGCGGCTCGGCGCGCACGAGCGGGCCGGGCAGCGGCACGGCCGCGAGCGAGGGGAGCGGCGGTTTGCTCGGACAGCCGAGGCAGCAGGGGCAGGGCTCGTGGCGATGGCCGACCGGGTCGCCGCCGTCCGGCAAGGTGCCGGCGAACGGTTCGCCGCCGCCCACGCACAGGTCCCCGCGCGAGGGTAGGGCGAGCGAGGCACCGGCGAGCGCCGCCCCGACCATCTGGGCGAACAGGAGGATGAACGCCGCGAGCAAACGCCCCGCGACGATCCGAGCGGAAGGGCGCTCTGGAGCCGGCGGATCCACGGGACATGGTTAGCCCCGTCCGTCGGCCGGCGTCCAGGACCCGTGGGCGGCTGCGACGCGCGGTAGCGGGCGGCCCGCGCGGCCGCGTGGACAGGTGCTGCCGATACGCTAAGGTCGGGACGGGTCGAAGGCAGGGGAGGAGGCGATGACAGTCCTGGTTCGCGGCGGCACCGTGGTCAACGCCGACCGGAGTTTCCGTGCCGACGTGTTGTGCGCGGAGGGCGTGATCCAGGCGGTCGGCGAGGGGCTCGAGGCGCCCGCAGGCGCCACCGTGGTCGACGCCGGCGGTGCGCTCGTGGTGCCGGGCGGGATCGACCCGCACACCCACATGGAGATGCTCTTCATGGGGACGGTGACGGTCGACGATTTCGAGAGCGGCACCGCCTCCGCCCTCGCGGGCGGCACCACGACGATCGTCGACATGTGCATCCCGGCCCCCCAGCAGGGCCTGATCGACGCCCTCGAGGACTGGTCGAACAAGGCGCAAAAGGCGGTCGCCGATTACGGCTTCCACGTCGCGATCACCTGGTGGTCGGAGCGGGTGGCCCAGCAAATGGCCGAATGCGTCGATCGCGGGGTCAACAGTTTCAAGCATTTCATGGCGTACAAAGGCGCCATCATGATCGACGACGAGATCATGTTCCAGAGCTTCTCGCGCTGCCGCGAGCTCGGCTGCCTGCCGCTCGTCCATGCCGAGAACGGCGAAGCCGTTTTCCGCCTGCAGCAGGCCCTGCTGGCGCAAGGGATCACCGGGCCCGAGGGGCACTATCTCTCGCGCCCGCCGCACGTCGAGGCCGAGGCGGCGACCCGCGCGATCATGATGGCCAAGATCACGGGCGTGCCGCTCTACATCGTCCACACCTCCTGCCGCGAGGTGGTGGAGGCGATCGCCCGGGCCCGCGCCGAGGGCCAGCGGGTGTACGGCGAGCCCTTGGCGCAGTTCCTCTGCCTCGACGAGAGCGTCTACCGCCATCCCGACTGGGAGTACGCGGCCGCACGGGTGATGAGCCCGCCCTTCCGCTCGAAAGAGCATCAAGAGGCGCTGTGGGCCGGGCTCGCCGCCGGCACCCTCCAGGTCACCGCGACCGATCATTGTGCCTTCGTGATCGAGCAGAAGAAGCTCGGCCGTGACAATTTCACGAAGATCCCGAACGGTACCGGCGGGATCGAGGAGCGGATGAAGATCGTCTGGCACTTCGGGGTCAACACCGGGCGCCTGACCCCGGAAGAGTTCGTCGCCGTGACCTCGACCAATTGTGCCAAGATCTTCAACATCTACCCGCGCAAAGGCGCGATCGTGCCGGGTGCCGACGCCGATCTCGTGGTCTGGGACCCGAAGGCGAGCCACACCATCAGCCAGAAGACCCATCACTCGAAGCTCGACGTCAACGTCTTCGAGGGTATCACCGTCGAGGGCGCGCCGCGCGTGACGATCGCCCGCGGCCGGGTGGTCTGCCGCGACGGTGTCCTCGACGTCGAACGCGGCGCCGGCCGGCACGTGCCGCGGCCGCCGATGGCGCCGATCTTCGAGGCGCAGGCCAAGGTCAACGAGCGGACCCGGCCGCACCCGGTCCGCCGCGAGGTGCATCTCCATCAGACCCCTTGAGGCGGTCGGCCCGCGCGGCGGCGTCGCGGCCCCCTCAAGCGACGGTATCGAGCCGGTCGAGCAGGCCGTCCCAGCCGGTCCGCTCGAGGAAGGCGAGGGCGCCCGGCTCGTAGCCGGGCCCGCCCCAGCCCTGCGGCCCGGGCAGGTGGACCGACAGCCCCTGCGCACTCGGCACCGTGCCGTCGACGGCGATCACCACCTCGCGGAGCGCGTCGCGGGCACTGCGGGCGGCCGCGTCGATCGCCGGATCCTCGACCCGTTTCTCGACCGCGCGGAGAAAGCCGTCGAGATCGCGATAGGGATAGCTCGCATCGCGCGGGAACGGGCGGGCGTCGAGCGCCGCCCGGGCGATCGCCGCGAGCTCGTCCGGCTCGGCGAACCGCTCGACCGCCCGGGTGAAGCCGGCGAGCGCCGCTTCGAGCCGGGGCATCGCCGCGAGGTCGAGGGCCGAGAGGGTGATGTTCTTCTGGTCCGGATAGGCGGCCGCGTAGCTCGAAACGATCGCCGCGGCGAGCCCCGCCGGATCGGCTGCCGGATCGGCCACGAGCGCCGGCAGCCAGCGGTCGTAGGCCCAGCCCGGGCCGGGCTCGAGGTCTTGGGAAGCGACCATCACCCGGGCGAGGTCGCGCAACTCGCTCGCGACCTCGGCCATCGCCATGAGGCAGGCATCGAAGCCCAACAGATCGAGCACGCCGATCGCGGATCGTTCGATCGCCGTGCGCAGCTCGCCGAGCGTGAGCCGGTCGCCGCGGCTCGATTGGTCCCAGGCCACGCCCTCGAGCCCCCCGCCGTGGTTCCACAGCACGAGCCCGTAGCGCTCGGCCGGGAAGGTGGCTTGGGCCCAATCGAGGAACTCGCGGAGCGTCGAGGGATCGCCGGTGTCGCGCTCGCCGATCGAGACGAACGCCTCGCCCACCGTGCGCGGGTCGCCGTCGGGCCGGACCGGGCCGATCCGGGTGTCGGTGAAGTCGTTCGGGCCGGCCACGTACCAGGGGCTGCGATCGACCAGGGCCACGAGGTTCACCGAGCCGGGGAGTGCCACCCGCTCCATCTCGCCCAGATCCTCGAGGGCGAAGCGCTCGAGGTCGTTGTCGGCGGCCATGTAGACCATGAGGGTCCAGCTCGCCCGGGCCGGTCCGGGGCCGGCGACCGGCGCCACCTCGAGTACCGGCAAGAGCTCGGCCCGGACCGGCTCCAAAGGGTTGCCCGCGAGGTCGCGGAAGGCCTTGCGGCCGAGCTCGACCGTCCAGCTCGAACCGGGCTCGAGGAGGCGGTCGAGCGCGATCCGCACCGTCGCGCCGTCGATCGCCACCCGCGCGCCGTCGCGCGCGGCGATCCGGATCGCACCCTCCTCGCCCACGAGTCGGATCGCCCCCGGGCCCGGCCGGACCGGCTCGTCGAAGCGCAGCAGGAGCGGGTCGGCGGGGGTGGGCGCGCCCGCCCGCGGCGCCTCGGCTTCGATCAGGACCGGGCCCGCTCGATCGCGCGGCGCCCCGCCCCGCAGCTCGACCGCCTCGCCCGCGTGCCGGGGGAGCGGCTCGCCGGCGATCGACCAGAAGGCACGAGCCGGCGCGAGCGGGCTCGCTTCGCCCGGGTCCGTCCGCCACTCCTCCTCGAGCCCCGCCTGTCGCGGAGCGCGCCGCGCGCCGCGCATCCCACCGCTCCGAGTGCCGCCGAGCTCTCTCCTACAAGGAGAACAGTAAACGATTCGTTAGCATTTTTCAGCTAGGACGCGGATGCTGGATCGCGCGGGGCGCGCGTGCCAAGCTCGCGCTACCCGGGAGGGCGGATGGCGATCGGGTTCGCCGAGATCGAGGAGGCCGCGGTGGCGCGCCACGGAAGGGCGGCGCTGGAGGCCCGGCTGGTCGTGCCGCGGTCGGCCGAGGCGCTGCGCGCGCTCCCCGAGGACCGCTATCTCTCGGCGATGAGCCAAAGGATCTTCCGCGCCGGGCTCGCGCACGATCTCGTCGATCGGAAATGGCCGGCCTTCGAGGAGGCCTTCGCGGGCTTCGAGCCCGAGCTCTGCGCGCGGCTCGCCGACGAGCGGATCGAGGAGCTCCTGGCCGACCGGCGGTTGATCCGCAACCTGCCGAAGCTGCGCGCGGTCCGCGCCAACGCGCGCGCAATCCTCGAGCTCCGGGCCGAGGGCGGGGTCGGGCCCTGGATCGCCGGCTGGCCGGGGCGCGAGATCGTCGCTCTGTGGGACGAGCTCGCCCGCCGGTTCCAGCAGCTCGGCGGCAACTCGGCACCCCACTTCCTCCGGATGGTCGGCAAGGACACCTTCATCCCGACCGATTCGGTGGTCCGCGCGCTGCGCCACTGGGGCGTGCTCGAGGGCGAGCCCAAGACGAAGCCGGCCCGCGCGGCGATGCAGGCAGCCTTCCTCGGCTGGTCGGCGGAGACCGGCCGGCCGCTCTGCCAGCTCTCGCAGATCCTGGCCATGTCGGTCGACTGAGCGGGGCTCCGGCCGACGAGGGGCCGACCGGCTCCTCGGCGCCGGTGGACGGCCCGGCGTCGTCGCGGTAAGTGTGTTCGCGTTTCGTTCGGAGGGACGTCGTGCTCCCCGGAACCCGCCGCGGCCGCGGTGCCACGATCAACCCCGCGGGCCGCTTCGAGCGGACGCGTTGCGAGCCGTTCGACGATGGCTGGGGCTCGCTCGCGGAGCTCGCGAGTGCCCCCGCGCCCGTGACCGAGGTCCACCCGGACACTGCCAAGAGCGTCCTCACGACCAACGAGTCACCGGACATCGGGTTCGACCGCTCGCTCAATCCCTATCGGGGCTGCGAGCACGGCTGCATCTATTGCTACGCACGGCCGAGCCACGGCTATCTCGGCCTTTCTTCGGGCCTCGACTTCGAGACCAAGATCTTCGCCAAGCACGATGCGGCCGAACTCCTCCGGCGCGAGCTCGGCCGGCCCGGTTACCGACCCGAGGTGCTCGTGCTCGGCTCCAACACCGATCCCTACCAGCCGGTCGAGCGCCGGCTCGGCATCACCCGCGCCGTCCTCGAACTCCTGCTCGAGACCCGCCACCCCTTCGCGATCACGACCAAAGGCGCCGGCATCCTGCGCGACCTCGACCTCTTGGCCGAGGCGGCGGGGCTCGGGCTCGTCCGGGTCGACGTCTCGGTGACGACGCTCGACCCGTCGCTCGCCCGCACCATGGAGCCGCGGGCCGCCGCCCCCTGGCGCCGGCTCGAAGTGATCCGCGCCCTCGCGGCTGCAGGTGTCCCGGTCGGCGCCAACCTCGCGCCCCTGATCCCCGGCCTCAACGACCACGAGATCGAGCGGATCGCATCGACCGTGGCCGAGGCCGGGGCGGGGCATCTGAACTGGATCCTCGTGCGCCTGCCGCACGAGGTGAAGGAGCTCTTCGCCGCCTGGCTCGAAGCCCGCTTCCCCGAGCGCGCGGCCCGCGTGCTCTCGCTCCTCCGCCAGTGCCGGGAGGGCCGGCTCAACGATCCGCGCTTCGGCCACCGGATGCGCGGCAGCGGTCCCCTAGCCGCGCTCTTGGCCGAGCGGGTCGCGAAGGCACGCCGGCGCTTCGGCCTCGATCGGCCGCTGCCGCCCTTGCGCACCGACCTGTTCCGCCCGCCGCGTACCGACCGCCAACTCACCTTGCTGTGATAGGGCTCAGGCCGCCGGTGCGACGGGCGGCAAGCGTTCGACCGCCAGATAGCCGAACCCCTTCATGAGGCGGCGTTCGACGATCGCCTCGATCTCGGCCACCTGTTCGGGGGTGAAGTCCTTGCGCCAGCCGCCCGCCTCGCCGCGTCGGGTCTTGTAGGAGGCGGGGTTCGAGCGGTCGGCCGCGCGCATCCGCCCGCCCGAAAGCCAGAAGCGGTTCTGCGCTTCCATCGCCCGCATGTTCTCGAAGCTGCCGAAGCGGACCGCTTCGGCGATCTCCTCCGAAGTACCGGGGGTGCCCATGAAGGCGAGGATCCGGCCGAGCGTACCGGCCGTGTCGGCCTTCAAGTCCTCGAAGCGGACGAGCAGGCAATCGGGCAGCCGCGGCAGGTCGCGCGCCCAGCCGTTCATCCAGTCGATCACCTTGGCGAGACCGGCCTCGTGCCGGACGACGAAGTCGTAGAGGCCGACCTCCTGCTCGGGATAGGCGTTGATCACCTTCTTGCGCGGCCGCATCCGGTATTTCCATTGGTGATATTGCGAGACCGCGACATCGGCCGGATGGCGGACCAACAGCACCACCTTCTTGTCCCGGTAGTCGACCTTGCTGTCGGCGTGGCCGGTATAGTCCTTGAGATAATTGTCGTGGGTGAAGAAGATCCTCGGGATGCGGCGATCGCGCAGATGGAAATTGTCGAAGCCGATCAAGGCCCGCTCGGAAAAGCCGTGGCGGTAGCCGTAGAAGCGGGAGAGCATGACCCGAAGCCAAGTCCGCCCGCTCTTGCCGAAGGAGACGATCGTGACGTCCGCCTTCTGCAGCTTCTGCCACTGCTCGCGGCCACGCAGCCGACGCTCGATCCGCACCTTCTCCTCGACCGGCAGCCAGAAGAGCGGTGTGAGCACGGCGGTGCGGACGAGCTGCTTCCAAACCGCCGAGGCGGCCGGCTTGACGATTGCGAGCGGGTGCAACGGACCGGGCTCCGCGCTGGTCTTCGAGGCGGCGGCTTGGTAGGCGTCGTGTCGGTGGAGGACAAGCCCCGCTCGGGCGGGCCGGGGGCCGGGGGAGGGGAACCGCGATGTCTCGTTCGTCGATCCGCCTCGCGCGGTGGCTGGTCGCGCTCCTGCTCCTCGGCGGGTCCCTGCTCGCCGCCGCCCAGCCGGCACCGGCCCAAGAGCGCAGCGGCGCGGAGCGGATCTCCGATCGCGACCGCGAGCGTGCCCGGCTCGCCTGCCGCGACGAGGCGCGCCGGCAGGACTTCTCGATACGCGGCTCCTCGCCGGCGCGCGAGCTCGACGGCCGTCGGCTGCAGCTGCGGATGGACCTCGCGCGCGGCGATCGCCGGTGGATCGGCACCTGCACCTACGACCTCCGCGCACGCCGCGCCGAACTCGACGCACGGCGGGTGGAGAGTGGCCGAGCCGACCGATCGGACCGCCCCGGCGGCTCGGCCTCGCGCGAGCAGGTGCGCGACGCCTGCATCCGCGAGGTCACGAAGGACGCCCGCACCCAGCTCGTGGCGGTCGGTCGGGTCGAGCGCCGCTCGGGCGGCGCCTCGGTCGTGCCGATGACGATCAACGTCTAGGGCAACGAGCGCCGGGTGCGCTGCTTCTACGACAACGCCACGGGTGCCGTGACGATCCGCTGAGCCCGGGCGAGGAGCGCCGATGAGCGAGAAGAGCCGCGAGGAGGTCGACCCGCGGGCGCGCGAGGCGGTCGACGCCTGCATCCGTGCGGTCACCCGCGATGCCCGCACCCAGCTCGTGAGCGTGGGCCCCGTCGAGCACGAGGGGCCGGACGTCACCATGGTCGTTCTCCGGCTCCTGGTCGAGAGCGGTCACCCGCGCCGTTGCCGCTGCTGGTACGACCACCGGATCAAGCTCGCCAACGTCGAGGGTTGACGGGGGCGCGCCGGTGGCGGGTGCCCTGTGGATCGGCACCTCGGGCTGGAGCTACCCGGCCTGGCGCGGCCGGTTCTACCCGAAGGGCCTCGCCGCCGGCCGCTGGCTCGAGCACTATGCGAGCCGGTTCGATGCGGTCGAGCTCAACGCCAGCTTCTATCGGTTGCCGAAGCGCGAGCAGGTGGCGCACTGGGCGGCGGTCACCCCGCCCGGCTTCCGCTTCGCGGTCAAGGCCTGGCGGGCCTTGACCCACCTCCATCGACTCGAGCCCCGGCCCGACCTTTTGGAGGCCTTCCTCGCCCGGATCGAACCCCTGGGAGAGAAGTGCGGCCCGGTGCTGTTCCAGTGCCCGCCGCGCTTCCCCGCCGACCCGGGCCGCCTCGAAGCGTTCTTGGGGATCCTGCCCCGGGGCATCCGCCCGGCCTTCGAGTTCCGCGACCCCTCCTGGCACGGCGAGGTGGTCGCGGCGATCCTCGACCGAGGGCGCGCCGCCTTCGTCACCTTCGAGCTCGCCGGGCTACGCTCGCCGCGGTGGGTGACCGGTGGGCTCCTCTATCTGCGTCTGCACGGCCACCGGCACCGCTACGCCGGCGCCTACGGCCCCGAGCTTTTGGCCGATTGGGCGGCGTGGATCGAAGCCGAGCGGGCGCGCGGCGCCGAGGCTTGGGTGTTCTTCGACAATACCGACTTCGAGGCGGCGGCGGTCGAGGACGCCCGCACGCTCCAGCGCCTCACGGGCGTGGTGCGCCCCTGAACAGCGACATCGTGCCGCAGGGGCCCAGAGGCTTCCGGTTGCCCTCGGGTATGTGAGCCGATGGTGGCGCCCGCTGCGCAAGCTAGAATGCGACCGTTGCAGGGGAGGAAACCCCATGACCTCGCGATCGACATTCCGGGCCGGGGCCGTGGCTTGCGCGGGCCTGTTGCTCGCGACCGTGGCGATGCCGTCGGCCCTCGGCCAGACGGCGGTTCCCGCCGCGGCCCCCGTGGTGGCAGCGCCGTCCGCCGGTTCGGCGAGCGAGCCCAGCCGAGCGGTGGTCGCCCTCGAAGCGGCCCAGCGGCTGGTCGCCCCGGTCGCCCTTTACCCCGACCCGATCCTCTCGGCCGTGCTCGAGGCCGCCACCACGCCTTTGGACGTGGTCGAGGCCGAGCGCTTCCTCGCCAAGCGTGCCGCGGACCCGACCCTCGCACCCGATCCCGACTGGAGCCCGGCGATCCTGGCTTTGTTGAACCATCCGGACCTGCTGCGCCGGATGAGCGAGGATCTCGACTGGACCCGCACGCTCGGCGCCGCGGTGGTCGAGGACCTGCCGGTCGTCCAGCTCGCGATCCAGGTGATCCGCAAGGGCGCGCTCGCCCTCGGCCTGCTGACCGACACCGAGTTCCAGCGGATCGTCCGGGAAGACGACCTCGTGGCGATCGAGCCCACCGATCCCGAGCTCGTGCGCCTGCCGCTCTACGACGCCGAGCAGCTCCTCGCGGCCCTCGCTCCACCAGCCAGTGCGAGCCGGGAGACGGCCGTCGCGGTGACCGAGCCTGCTGCGGCGCCCGAAGCGGAGCCGCCCTTGCCGCGGCCCAAGCCCGAGCCGCCGCGTGCCGCGGTCGAGCCGCCGCCGGCTCCGGTATCGCCGGCACCGGCCTACGCGCCGTCCTACACGCCACCCGCGGCCTACGAGCCCTACCCCGCCGCCCCGGCGCCCACGGTGAGCTACGGCGCACCGGAGCGCGGGTTTTGGTCGGATGCGGCGATCTTCGCCGGTGGGGCGGTACTCGGCGGGGTGCTCGGCTATCTCCTGGCCGACCGCGACGACGACAAGAAAAAGATCGTCAAGAAGTACTACTATTTCGGCGACCGCCGGCCGCCCGGCTGGTGGCGCGATCGGATCGACTGGGACGACGACTGGCGACCCGGCGCGCGGATCATCCGCGCCGACAAGGTCGTCATCAAGGACAGCAACGTCGTGATCACCGGCAACGACGTGGTCGTCCGCCGGCTCGGGGAGCGGCGCGGCGAGCTCCTGCGCGTCGCCCGTTCGGGCGACCTGCCGCCCGAGCGCTGGCACGACTGGGAGCGGGCGAAGCGTCGAGAGCGGGACGGCGGCGTCGTTCTGTTGCGCGAGGGCTGGCCCGAGCCGGTTCGCGAGCCCGCCCGCATCGCCGTGCTGCCCGAGCGCGAGCGCGCCGAACGACGGGCCGAGGAGC
>JAILZQ010000120.1 GCA_023512415.1 Geminicoccaceae bacterium
GCAGGTGATCATCACCGCGCGGGAGGTCACGGGCCGCGACATTCCGGTGCAGGTGCGCTTCGGCGGTCCTCCCCAGGCAGGCTATCGCATCGCCCGGCAGGAAGCACGCCCCCGAACCGTGCGCGTCGTCGGACCGGAAAGCCACGTCAACCGGGTCGAGTTCGCGGAAACCGATCCGGTGGACCTTTCCGGAGTCGTGGGAGAGGAAGAGTTTCAAGTGCAGGCGTTCGTCGCGGACCCGCAGGTGCGCCTCGCAACCCCGCCCACCATCACCGTCCGCGTCGTCGTCGAAAAAATCCCCCCTGGCGGCTCGGCGCCATGAATCGCCGCTTGTTCGGCACGGACGGCATCCGCGGCACGGCCGGAGAATTCCCTTTGGATCCTCCAACCGTCTTTGCGGTGGGGCTGGCGGTTGGCGAGTGGGCGCGGCAACACAGCCGGCCCCCGGAAATCGTCTTGGGTATGGATCCGCGGGAGTCCAGCCCGTGGCTGGCCGGCTATGTGGCCGCAGGATTGCGCCAGTCCGGGGCAGCCGTCCGCTTTGCGGGCCTGATCTCAACGCCCGGCATCGCCTGGCTGTCCCGTACCGGATCCTTCGCCGCCGGCATTATGATCTCCGCCTCGCACAACCCCTACCGGGACAACGGAATCAAAATCTTTAACCCGGAAGGTTACAAGCTCCCGGACCGGGTGGAGCACTCCCTCGAGGAGCGGATCTTCGCGCTCATCGAGGCAGGGGTCACTCCCGTTTCGGAGTTGCCGCCTCTTGAAGAGGGCCTCGATCGTGCCTACCTGGATTTTCTGGCCACCACCTTTCCCGGCACGCTCTCGGGCGTGCGGTTGGTCGTGGACGGGGCCAACGGTTCCGCTTCGCGCCTCGCCCCCGAGCTGTTCCGCCGCCTGGGTGCCGCGGTTGTGCCGATCGCTTGCGAGCCCGATGGCCGCAACATCAACCAGGATTGCGGCAGCCTGCACTTGGAAACCCTGCGGGAGCGCACTCTTGCGGAACGCGCCGACCTCGGTGTGGCATTCGACGGTGACGCCGACCGCGCCCTGTTCGTCTCCTCTTCCGGCCGCGTGGTGGACGGCGACGCCGTGCTCTTTCTGGCTGCGCGCTACCTGCACCGGCACGGGCGGCTGGCGCGTCCCGGCCGCCCGCCCCTGCCGGTCGCCCCCGGCCGGGCGCGGCTCAGCCCGTCCCGGGGTCGGGCTCCTGCTGGGTGATGCAATGGATGCCGCCGCCGCCCCACAACAGATCGCTCACCTCGATCTGCACCACCTCGCGGTCCGGGAAAGCCTCCTGGACCGCGCGCAACGCCGGACGATCGGCCGGGTCGTGGAAGGCGGGCATCACCACCCCGCCGTTCGCCACGTAGAGATTGACGTAGGACAAAGTGAGGCGCCGCTCGCGGTCGCGCGGCCGGGCGCGTGGTGCGGCGATCGGCACGACCTCGAGCCGCCGGCCTCTGGCATCGACGGCCTCGCGCAGGACCGCCAGATTGGCGGCGAGCCCCTCCTGGTCCGGATCGCCCGATTCCTCGCGGACCAGTGCCAGGACCCGGCCCGGCCCGGCGAAGCAGGCCACGTTGTCGACATGCCCACCGGTCTCGTCGTCGACCAGGCCGTGCGGCAGCCAGATGACCTTGTCGACGCCGAGAAAGTCGCCCAGAACCCGCTCGATGGCCGCTCGGTCGAGCCCCGGATTGCGCTTGGGGTCGAGCACCGAGGGCGTGCAGACGAGGCAGGTCCCCTCGCCGTCGACATGGATCGCCCCGCCCTCGAGCACGATCGGCGCCTCGTAGCGCGGCACGCCCACATGCTCGAGCACGCGGCGGGCCATGAGCGCGTCCTGGGCATGGTCGGGCCATTGCTCGCCCCAGCCGTTGAACCGCCAGGCCACGCCGGCGAGCCGGCCGGGTGCCGTCACGAAGGTGGGCCCGGTGTCGCGCGTCCAACTGTCGTCCTGCGGCATGGGCAGGACGGCGATCCCCGGCCCGCAGCCCAAGGACGCGCTCGCCGTCAGATCCGGCCGGGCGAGCATGGTGACCGGCTCGAACGCGGCGATCGCCTTGGCGATCTCGGCCACCACCTGGCGAGCCGCCTCGAGCCGATCGCCCCACAGCTCCTCGCGGCACGGCCAAGCCATCCAGCAGCGGCGATGCGGCGCCCATTCGGCTGGCATGGCGAGCCCGTCGGCGCGCGGCGTGCTCATCGACGCTCCTCCCCCGGGAGCCAGGAGTCCCCGTCGCGGAGGTTGCGGCATCGCCGGCCGGGGCGCAACCGGTCGGCTCCGGCCCGGGAGTCGTCGCGGCGTGCCCGCTGACCCGGCCGCCGAGGCCTCGCTGCTGAGCGCTGCGGCCGAGGTCGCGGCGGCCGAGTGGGATCGGCTCGCCGGCGGCATCGACCCGTTCACGAGCCACGCCTTCCTCGCCCTGCTCGAATCGAGCGGTTCGGCCACGGCCCGGACCGGCTGGCGGCCACGCCATCTCCTGCTCCGCCGCGACGGCCGCGTGGTGGCCGCGGCACCGCTCTGGCTCAAGAGCCACTCCTTCGGCGAGTACGTCTTCGACCAGGGCTGGGCCGAGGCCTTCGCCCGAGCCGGCGGCCGCTATTATCCGAAGCTCCAAGTCGCCGTCCCTTTCACCCCCGTCCCCGGCCGACGGCTCTTGGCGGCCGATCCGGCCGACCGCGAGGCCCTCGCCGAAGCGCTGCTCGCGACCGCCGCCCGGCTCGCGGTCTCCTCGCTCCACGTCACCTTCTGCAGCGAGGAGGAAGCGGCCCTGCTCGCTCGTCGCGGGTGCCTCTTGCGACGGGGTATCCAGTTCCACTGGCACAATCGCGGCTATCGCGACTTCCAGGACTTCCTCGATTCGCTCAAGAGCGAAAAACGCAAGACCATCCGCAAGGAACGCGAAGCGGTCCGCCGCGCCGGCGTGACGGTCGAAGTCCTCGAGGGTGCCGCGGCCGCTCCGGTCCTCGAAGCCTTCTTCCCCTACTACCTCGCGACCGTCGAGCGGCGCTGGGGCGGTGCCTATCTGACCCCGTCCTTCTTCGCGGGCCTCGCCCGGTCGCTCACCGACCGCCTCGTGGTCGTGCGGGCGAGCCGGCAGGGGCGGATGCTCGGTGCGGCCTTGAACCTCCTGGGCGGTGACACACTCTACGGGCGGCTCTGGGGTGCGCTCGAGGAGGGCCGGTTCCTCCACTTCGAGTGCTGCTACTACGCGGCCCTCGAGTTCGCGATCGGCCGTGGGCTCGCCCGGGTCGAGGCCGGCGCGCAGGGGCCCCACAAGCTCCTGCGCGGCTACGAGCCGGTTTGGACCTGGAGTGCCCATTGGCTCGCCGACCCGGCGCTGCGCGCCGCGGTGGCGGCCTTCCTCGCCAGGGAGAGCGGAGCCCTCGAGGAGGAGATGGCGGTGCTGCGAGCCGCCCTCCCCTATCGCGGGGGCGAGCCGCTGCGCACCGAGCGCAAGGCCGGGATGCGACCTTGACAGGGTTCGCGATCCGGCCCCAGGCTCGCCCGGCCAACGGGAACCCGGGAGGCTCGAAGGATGACCGCGAACGTGCGCCGCGCCCTCGGCGCTCTGCTCCTCGCCGGCGCGGTGGGCTCCGCTACGGCACCGGCCGAGGCGCAACAGAAGGTCCGCTGGAAGCTCGCGAGTTCGTACGCGAGCACGCTCGACGTGATCGGCCAGAACATCACCCGGCTGATCGACAACATCAAGGTGATGAGCGACGGCAATTTCGACATCCGCTTCCACGAGCCCGGGGCGCTCGTCCCCGCCCTCGAGGTGTTCGATGCGGTCTCCAAGGGCTCGGTCGAGATGTCCTATTCCTCGCCGGGTTTCCACGCCGGGCGGATTCCGCACCTCGTCTTCTTCGCTTCCGTGCCGTTCGGGCCGAACGTCAACGAATACGTCGCCTGGATCCAACACGGCGGCGGTTACGAAATTTACGATCGCGAGCTCGCCAAGCACAACATCAAGGGCTTCCAGTGCGGCATCGTGATCGCCGAGTCCTCCGGCTGGTTCCGCAAGGAAATCAAGACCCTGGACGACCTCAAGGGTCTGAAGATGCGCTTCTTCGGCCTCGGTGCCAAGGTGATGCAGAAGTTCGGGGTCAACACCCAACTGTTGGCTGCCGGTGACATCTACCCGGCGCTCGAGCGTGGTGTGATCGACGCCACCGAGTTCTCCTACCCGTCCCTCGACAAGAATCTCGGCTTCTACCAAATAGCCAAGCACAACTACTTTCCGGGCTGGCACCAACAGGCCTCGTTCGTCGACGTGATCATCAATCTCGATGCTTGGAACAAGCTGCCGAAATCCTACCAGAAGATGATCGAGGTCGGCTGCAACGACGCCAATCTTTGGCTCATGGGCGCGGGTGAGGCTCGCCAGGGCGACGCGATCGCATTCCACAAGCAGCACGGCGTGCAGGTCCACCAGTGGCCCAAGGAGTTCCTCGACGCCTTCAGGAAGGCCTGGGAAGAGGTCGCCGAGGCCGAAGCTGCGGCCGATCCGCGGTTCAAGGAGATCTACGACCATTACAAGGCCTTCCGCGCCAAGTACGCGGCCTGGCGCGACATCGGCTATCTCAAGTGAGCACCGGGGCGGCGGTCGGCGTCCGTCGCCCCTTCTCCCCCCGCCCAAGGGTGACGATCGATGGACGGCCTCTTGCGGGCGAGCGACCGGCTGCGTCGGGTGGTCGAGATGGTCGGCCGCCTGGCCTGTTGGCTCATCCTGCCCATGATCCTCGTCACGGTTTGGGACGTGGTCAGCCGCAAGAGTCCGGCGCTGCGCGAGTGGGGGCTCGCGGTGACCGGCGGGATCGCCCATTCGACGATCCTGCAGGAGCTCGAATGGCACCTGCACACCACGCTGTTCGCCCTCTGCCTCGGCTACGCCTACGTCAAGAACGCCCATGTCCGGGTCGACCTGATCCTGGAGCGCCTCGCGCCGCGCGCGCGGGCCTGGATCGAGCTCCTGGGCTGCCTCCTCTTCATGCTGCCCTACACCGCCCTCGTGATCTGGTTCGCGGTGGACTTCACCTGGACCTCCTGGGCCAATGCCGAGGCATCGGTCTCGCTGATCGGCATCCCCCATCGCTGGGTGATCAAAGCGGTCCTGCTCTTCGGGCTGGTCCTCGCCTTTTTGGCCGGCTTCGCCGTGCTGCTTCGGCTCCTCGCCCACCTGTTCGGCCGGCGCGAGCGGGTCGACCTCTGGGTGGTCCCGCCGGCACCCGACCAAGGTAGCCCATCGCGCTGACGGAGACGCCTGGTGGACCTCGTCGATCTTCTGCCGCTCGTGATGTTCGCGAGCGTGGCCCTCCTCCTGTTCACGGGCTATCCGGTGGCCTTCGTGCTCGGCGGGGTGGCCCTCGCTTTCGGCTTCATCGGCACGGGCCTCGGTGTCTTCAAGCCGATCGAGTTCTTCAACCTCTTGCCCCGCATCTGGGGCGGGATCGCCGAGAACCTCGTGCTCGTGGCGGTGCCGCTGTTCGTCTTCATGGGGACCATGCTCGAGCGCTCGGACGTGGCGGCCGATCTGTTGCGCGCGCTCCAAGTGCTCTTGCGCCGGGTGCCGGGCGGGCTCGCCCTCGCCGTCACCCTCATGGGCACGATCATGGCGGCCACCACCGGCATCATCGGCGCCTCGGTCGTCATGCTCACCATGATGGCGCTGCCCGTCATGCTCGAGCGGCGCTACAGCCACGAGCTCGCCACCGGCACGATCGCCGCCGCGGGCACCCTCGGTATCCTGATCCCACCCTCGATCATGCTCGTGATCATGGCGGATCTCTTGTCGATCTCGGTCGGCAACCTGTTCTTGGGCGCGCTGTTCCCGGGCCTGCTGCTCTCCGGCCTCTACCTGCTCTACATCACCGCGTTCGCGACCCTGCGGCCCGCGAGCGCGCCACCCCTCGCGACCGCCGAGGGGCCGGCCAGCGGCGGCGAGCTCGCGCTCCTCCTGCTCAAGAGCTTTCTCCCACCGGTTTTCCTCATCGTGCTCGTGCTCGGCTCGATCTTCGCCGGCTGGGCGACGCCGACCGAGGCCGCGGGCGTCGGTGCCGCCGGCACGATCCTCTTGGCCGCGCTCAAGCGTCGGTTGACCTTCGCTGCCCTGGTCGACGTGTGCGAGCGGACCGGGCTCACTTGCGCGATGATCTTCTTCATCTTCATCGGCGCCACGGCCTTTTCCTACGTCTTCCGCTCGCTCGGCGGGGATTACGTGATCGAGGACCTGATCGCCGCCTCCGGCCTGCAGGATTGGGGCATCCTGATCCTGTTGATGGTCGTCGTGTTCCTGCTCGGCTTCTTCTTCGACTGGGTCGAGATCACGCTGATCGTGCTGCCGATCATCGCGCCCCTGATCAAGACCCTCGATTTCGGCGACCACGTGGCCAAGCCCGAGATCGTCTACTGGTTCGCGATCCTGTTGGCCGTCAACCTGCAGACCTCGTTCTTGACCCCGCCGTTCGGCTTCGCCCTCTTCTACATGAAGGGCATCTGCCCGCCGCAGGTGAAGCTCGGCCAGATCTATCGCGGGATCGTTCCCTTCGTGATCCTGCAGCTCGTGGGCCTCGCCGCCTGCGTCGCCTTTCCCGACATCGTCCTCTGGCTGCCGCGCACGATGCTCGACTGAGGTGCTGCCCGGCCGGGGCTCGCGCGGGAAGGCCACCGGGCCGACCCGGCCGCCCGTCACGCCGGGCGGGCCGAACAGCCTTGCTCGTGCGCCCCGCGCAGGACCGGGCGCGAGGCGCAGCACCCACCACCCGCCGCCCGCCGCGGCGCAGGTCACTCCGAACAGGACCAAGAGCGCGAGGAGAGCCAGGAGCAAGGGGCGACACTCCGTTCCGCCTCGCCCCTTTCTCGCTCCTTTCGGTTAAGAAACCCTTGACGCTCCGGTCGGCTGGGCGTTCGTCCTCCGCCCGGCCGCCTCGCCGAGGCGAGCGAGGGAGCCGGTCGGCTTCAGCCGACCGCCTCGTCCTCCTCCTCGTCCTCGTGGGCCGCCTTACCGGGGCGCGCCCGCGGCTCGGCCGGTTCGAAGCTGAAGGCGGGCTCGCCGTTCTCAATCCCGACCTTGACCTTGCCGCCCTTGGCGAGCCGGCCGAACAGGAGTTCGTCGGCCAAGGGTCGCTTGATGTGCTCCTGGATGACCCGGGCCAAGGGCCGCGCGCCGAACAAGGGCTCGTAGCCCTTCTCGGCGAGCCAGGCGCGGGCGGCGGCGTCGACCTCGAGGTGGACCCGCCGGTCGGCCAGTTGTGCTGCGAGCTCCTTGACGAACTTGTCGACCACCGAGGCCACGATCTCGGGGGTGAGGCCCTTGAAGGGAATCACGGCGTCGAGGCGGTTGCGGAACTCGGGGGTGAAGAGCCGCTTGATCGCCTCGGTGTCCTCGCCCTCGCGGCCCTCCCGGCCGAAGCCCATCGCCGGCTTGCTCATGTCGGCGGCCCCGGCGTTGGTCGTCATGATCAAGATGACGTTCCGGAAGTCCACCGTCTTGCCGTTGTTGTCGGTGAGCTTGCCGTAGTCCATCACCTGCAAGAGGATGTTGTAGACGTCCGGGTGCGCCTTCTCGATCTCGTCGAGCAGCAGCACGGCGTGCGGATGCTGGTCGACCGCGTCGGTCAACAGCCCGCCCTGGTCGAAGCCGACATAGCCGGGCGGCGCGCCGATCAGCCGGCTCACCGCGTGGCGCTCCATGTACTCCGACATGTCGAAGCGGATCAGCTCGATGCCCATGATCTTGGCGAGCTGGCGGGCGACCTCGGTCTTGCCGACGCCCGTGGGCCCGCTGAAGAGATAGCAGCCGATCGGCTTCTGCGGGTCGCGCAGGCCCGCCCGGGACAGCTTGATCGCCGAGGCCAAGGCCTCGATCGCCGCGTCCTGGCCGAACACCACGGCCTTGAGATCGGCCTCGAGCGTCTTCAAGGCGAGCTTGTCGCGGGCGTTGACCGCCTTGATCGGTACCCGGGCGATCTTGGCGACGATCTCCTCGATCTCCTTGACCCCGACGAGCTTGGCCCGGCGACCCTCGGGCTTGAGCATCTGGGCCGCACCGACTTCGTCGATGACGTCGATCGCTTTGTCGGGCAGCTTGCGGTCGTGGATGTAGCGCGTGGCGAGCTTGACCGCGGCCTTCAAGGCCCCGTCGGTGTACTTGATCCCGTGGTGCGCCTCGAACGACGGGCGCAGGCCCTGGAGGATCTTGATCGTCTCGGCCTCGGTCGGCTCGGGGATGTCGATTTTCTGGAAGCGGCGGACGAGCGCCCGGTCCTTCTCGAAGTAGTTGCGGAACTCCTTGTAGGTGGTCGAGCCGATGCAGCGCAGGCTGCCGCCCGCCAGGGCCGGCTTCAAGATGTTCGAGGCGTCGAGCGAGCCGCCGCTCGTCGCACCCGCGCCGATCACGGTGTGGATCTCGTCGATGAACAGGATCGCGTTCTTGTTGGCCTCGAGCTCCGAGATCACCGCCTTGAGCCGTTCCTCGAAGTCGCCGCGATAGCGCGTGCCCGCGAGCAGCGCCCCCATGTCGAGGGCGTAGATCACCGCGTGCTTGAGGACGTCGGGCACCTCGCCCTTGACGATCCGGAGCGCCAGCCCCTCGGCGATCGCCGTCTTGCCGACGCCGGGGTCGCCCACGAACAAGGGGTTGTTCTTCGAGCGACGGCAGAGGATCTGGATCGTCCGCTCGATCTCGTGCTCGCGCCCGACCAGGATGTCGATCCGCCCCTCGCGCGCCTTCTGGTTGAGGTTCGTGCAGTAGGTCGACAAGGCCTCGCCGCCCGGGTCCTTCTTCTCCTCGCCCTCGTGGCGCTCGTCCGCCCCGCGCACCCGCCGCTCCTCCGACAGCCCCGGCTTCTTGGCGATGCCGTGCGCGATGTAGTTCACCGCATCGAGCCGCGTCATGTTCTGTTCTTGGAGGAAGAACACGGCGTGCGATTCGCGCTCGGAGAACAGCGCCACCAGCACGTTGGCCCCGGTGACCTCGGATCGGCCGGCCGATTGGACGTGGATCGCAGCCAGCTGCAGCACCCTCTGGAAGCCCGAGGTCGGCCGGGCGTCGACCGTGCCCTCGACGACCAGGCCCGAGAGCTCGTGGTCGAGGAAGTCGGTCAAGGTCGCCCGCAGCCGGTCGATGTCGACCGCGCAGGCGCGCAGCACGGCCACCGCGTCCGGGTCCTCGCTCAAGGCCATCAACAGATGTTCGAGCGTCGCGTACTCGTGTTGGCGGGCGTTGGCCAGCGCGAAAGCGCGGCGCAGGGTCTTGTCCAGGCTACGCGACAGCTGGGGCATCACGCCGGGGCTCCGCTGGACGGCCTCGGCCGGGGTGGGGTCTCGAAGGCCGTCATTCCTTCTCCATCATGCACTGCAGCGGGTGCTGGTGCTGTCGGGCGAACTCGATCACTTGGGCGACCTTGGTCTCGGCCACCTCGTAGGTGTAGACGCCACACACGCCCACGCCCTTGTGGTGTACGAGCAACATGATGCGCGTCGCATCCTCGCGGCTCTTGCCGAAGAACCGCTCGAGGACGTGCACCACGAACTCCATCGGCGTGTAGTCGTCGTTCAGCAGCAGCACCTTGTAGAGCGAGGGGCGCTGCGTCCGGGTCCGTGTCTTGGTCGCCACCTCCCCCTTGGTGGCCCCGTCTCGTTCCTTGCCGGTGTCGCTCATGGTTCCCGTCGTACGACCCCGAAGAGCACGCACCCCGATCTTAGTGCATCGCCGCGGCGAGACAAACCCCCTCGAGGGCCCGGGAGCCCTCGCGACGTCGTCGCAGCGCCATCCTGCCCGGGCAGGGTTGCGGATCGGTTAACGGAGCCCACCCGCGCGCGCCGCCCGACCCTGCCCCGCCCTCCGCCTCCGGCTTCGCCCGGCGGGCCGCGGGGAGCCGCGGCCCGCCGCGCCCCGGGTCGCGATCGCGGTGAGCGCACTCCGCCGCTCCCGGTTCGCGACGCGCCGACCCCGAGAGCCGGGCGAGAGCCGCCCCGCCCGCCGCTCGGCCCGGGCCGGCCTTCAGCGCGCGCGCGGCATCACGGTGGTCTTGAGCCGCAGGCGTGCGGCGCGCGGCGAGCCCGGGGGAGCGACCGGGGCCGGTTCGTCGGCGGCCGCTGCCGGCTCGCTCCGGACAGGCTCGGGCGGCGCCTCGGCGGCCGGCGCCGTCTCGACGGCCGCCACCGGGGCGGGTGGCGGCGCGCTCCGGGTCGCCGCGGCGAGGCTCAAGGCCAGTTCCCGCAGGCGCTCCTTGGCGATCGGCGCGGCCGGCGCGCTCGGCTGCGGGGCGGCCGGCGCGGCCGCGCGGGCGGACGCCGCGTCGGCATCGGCGACCGTCAATTTGAGCCGGGCGAGCTGCTCCAGGAACTCCTCGCGCTGGGCCGGGGCGAGCCGGTCGATGCCCTGCTCCTCGACGATCCGCTCGGCCTGGGCCAAGAGATGGCGGGCATGGCCGAGCTGGCCCGAGATCCGCGCGCCCTGCGCCAGCGCCTGGGCCAGCGCCTTGGTCGCCGGCTGCATCTGCGCCAAGAGCTCGTGGACCCCCGCCGGCGGCCGACGGCCCGGCTCGAAGCGCCGGCCGCCACCGCCCCCGTTGCCCTTGCCGCGCTTCTTGCCACCGCGCCTGTATGGGAACATGTCGCCCGCTCTTTCTCGTGGGTCGGGGCCGCGTCGCCGTGGCGTTCGGCGCCCCCACCGGTCCTCGTCGACCGGCAAGCCGTCGTTCGGCCGGCGCTGCCGCACGCCCTCGGCCGAATCGAACATCGCGCGGCACGCGCGCCGTCCCGCCTCGCGGCCGGAATCCGCGCCGGATCGGGAGAGGGTCCAGAAGGGCGGACCAGCGGCTTGTCCGGAACACCTTCGAATTAGCGGTTCGCGCACGAAATTCAAGCGTGTCGCTACCGAGAGGGCAGCTGGAGAGCCTCGTGCAACCGTCCGGGCTCACGGTGTCACCGCCCCGCCGCACCGCACTTCGTCCGGGTGCCTGCAGGAGCCCCGCACAGCGGCCCGCTCCGCCCCTTCCGGGCGCGCCACGGCGCCCCGGCGGGCCGCAGGACGACCGCGAGGCGGTCCTCCGCCCCGGCCACGAGCCGCCCCCCGGCGAGCCGCGCGAGACGGGCCGCGAGGCCCACGAGCAGCGGCCGCT
>JAILZQ010000121.1 GCA_023512415.1 Geminicoccaceae bacterium
GGCGCTCCCTCCCCCGTGCCCACCGAGGCCGGCCGGCTCCCGCCGCCCGCGCGCGCGAGCTGGGCCCAGCCGTCGCGCAGGGTCCGCAGCAAGCGGGCGATCTCCTCGGCGATCGCCGGATCGTTCGCGAGATTGAGGTCGGTCAGGCGACGATCGATGTAGCCGTACAATCGGCCGAGGTTGGCCGCGATCGCGCCGCCGCGCTCGTGGTCGAGGGCGGCCTCGAGTGTGCGGACGATCGTGCGCGCCCGCTCGCTCGCCCGGAACCGCGCCTCGATCTCGCCCCGGCCGATCGCCGCCGCGGCTTCCTCGACGAAGCGGATCGCCCCGTCGTAGAGCATCACCACGCGGTCGGCGGGCGGTAGCGTGTCGATGCTGCGCGCATAAGCGTCGAACGCCCGGGCGCGCGCCCGGCTCGGCTCGTGCATGGTTCGTCCTCTTCGCTCAGTGTTTCGCCTCGAAGGCGCGCGCTTGTGCTTCGACTTGTTGCAGCAAAGTCTTGGTCAGGGCGAGCGTCTGCTCGAGTTTGGCGAATTTCTCGTAGAGCTCTTGCCGGTACCGCTCGACCCGTTGGTCGATTCGCTCGATCTCGCCCGCGAGCCGGCGATTGTCCTCGCCGATCGCCGCGGCCTCGCGGCCGATCGTGCCTCGGGCCGCGTCGGCCAGGCGATCGAGTGCGTTGAACAGCCGGTCCGCCAGGCCCTGGGTGAAGCTCACGTCGACGCTCTGCGAACCCGTGCCGACCCAAGCGAGCTCGAGGCCGTCGTAGGCCGTGCCTGCCGCCCCCTTGATCCGCCGTCCCTCGACGACCGCCGCCACACCGTCGAGCGTCGCCGCCTCGGGGATACCGTCGCCGTCGGCGTCGGTGATCGCCACCGTGAAGCTGCGATCGGTGATCTGGTTCGACCGGCCGATCACCCGGAGCTCGGCCGAGCTCGAGCTCGCGCGGAACTCGAAGAGATCGCGGATCTTGTCGAGGTCGTCGGCGAGGGCGCGGTCGAGCTTGCCCTCGTCGAGGGTCAACCGACCCGAGGCGTCGCGCCGGATCCCGATCGCTGCGAGCTGGTCGAACGAGCCGCTCGCAACTCCCTCGACCCGGCTGCCGAGGATCGAATCGACCTCGGCCAGGGCGCCGCGCAACAGCCGATCACCGAACAGCACCGCATCCGCCGCGACCTTGCCGTCCTCGCCGACCGCTTGGTGCTTCTGGGCGAAGGCTTTGAGGGCGTTGTAGGCGTCGACGAACGCGCGCACGGCCTCGCGGACACCCGCGGTCGCCGGCTCGACGCTCACCTCGACCGGCTGCCCCGGGGCGCTGCGGAACAGGTTGAGCGTGACCCCGGGGAGCGCGTCGCCCACGAGGTTGCCCTGGCGTTCCAGGACCTGCCCGTCGATCGAAAAGCGCGCGGTCCGTGCCGCCACGAGCTCGTGCTTGACGGCTCCACCGGCGGTGAGCCCGATCCGCTCCAGGACCTCGTCGCCGGCGGCCGCGAGGGTGATCGCCTTGCCGGTCTCGCGCGCCGAGAGCACGAGCCGCACGTCGCCCGGACCCACGGTCAAGAGGCTCGCCCGCACGCCCGTCGTGCCGCTCTGCGACTCGATCGCATCGCGCAGTTGCGCGAGCGTCATCGACCCCTCGACCGCGATCGTCGCGGAAGGCCCGCCCACGAGCCCGATCGTGAACGAGCCCGCGAAGGCGGCGCCGCCGTTGAACGCGTCGGCGAGCGTCTGGTCGGCCGCGGCCGCGGCGTCGGCGCGGATCTTGTGGGCCGTGGCGATCCGCTCGACCTCGAGGGTGAAGCGCTGCGGCTGGGCCCGGGCGCCGGCCTGGACGCCGACGATCTCGCCGGCCGGCAACGGTCCGGCGGTGGTGAGGAAGGCGTCCTTGCGTTCGAACAGGTTGCGCTCGAGGCCGAGCACACCGGGCGGGTTGCGCAGGCCCTCGACCGCGTCGCGCAGCCGGCCGAGCAGGCCGCGGAGCTCCTCGAGTGCGGCTGCGCGCGCCTCGTTCCTGGCGATCCGCTGTTCGATCCGCAAAGCCGGCACGCGCTTGGCCTGGGCGAGCGACTCGACGAGCTTTTCCGTGTCGATGGTCGAGGCGCCGCCCAAGAGCCGCGCCGTGCCACCCTCGAGGGCGAGGGTGCCGGCGGTGATCGCGCTCGTCGTGCTCACGGCGTCCTCCTCAGGTCAGGGTGTCGACGAGCCGGAGCCCCTCGCGCACCGCCGCCCAGAACCGCAAAAGATCCTCGGGCGGCATCTGCGCGACGACCTCGCCCGAGAGACGGTCCTCGACCCGCACGACGAGCCGTCCGCTCGCCTCGTCGTGGAGGGTTTCGACGGCCACCTGCCGGTCGCGGAAGAGGGCGCCCGCGGCCAGCGCGAGCTGCTCGTCGAGCGGCCCCACGCTCTGCGGCTCGGCGGGCGGCCTTACCGGTCGGGCGGTCGCGCAGGGGGCGGCCGGCCGCGGCTGGTGCGGCACCGCACTCGGGAGCGGCCCGCCGGGCTGGCCCGCGCCGGTCGCGATCGGGCTCGGTAGGATCGGGTTCACGGCTCACCTCCGGGGAAGGTGGGGCGAGGCCGCTCGGGCCCCGCCCCTCGGTCCGAGCCGTTATTGCAGGAGACGGAGCAGGTTCTGCGGCATCTGGTTGGCCTGGGCGAGCATCGCCACGTTGGCCTGCATGAGGACCTGGGCGCTCGTGAACTTGGCCATCTCGGCCGCCACGTCGACGTCCATCAAGGTCGAGCGGGCCGCCTCGATGTTCTCGATGCCGGTCGCGAGGTTGGCCGCGGCCGCCTCGAACCGCGACATGAGGGCGCCGACGCTCGCGCGCGCCGCGTTGACCGTCTGGATCGCCGTGTCGAGCTTCATCGAGGCGGTGTTCGCGTTCGCCTGCGTGTCGATCGTCGAGGCGGCGATCTTGAGGCCCGTCGCGTCCAGATCCGAGAGCGTCACGCTGATCTTTTCTGACGACAAGTTGCCCACTTGAAAGTCGAGCGTGCCGGCTTGGTTCACCGTGAACTGGGTATCGGCGCCAGCTGCCAAGTTCTGCGCCTTCCCGTCGGCGAGCGCGACGAAGTTCGAAAGGTCGAGTTCGATACCGGCAGCATCGAAGGAGATCGTTCGGTCGACAACAAATGTACCGTTTGTCGCGGTGTCGATCGACACGGAGAACGAACGTTTCGTTCCTGTCGTCTCTGCCAACGTGAAGGTGCCGATGCCGTTCGTGTTATCTTGCTTGAAGCTGATCTCGAACGTGGCCGAGGTTGGACCGACATCCCCGACGACTCGGACCGAGATCCCGCGGCTACCCGCGCCCGTCGTGTCCCAAAGGGTATCGTCGGTCACGGTCACGGTCGTGGCGAGGCTGCCGTTGAGCAAGGCCTGTCCGTTGAACTTGGTCTGGTCGGCGACGTCGGTCACCTGGGTGCGGAGCTGGGTGAACTCCTCGTTCAAATAAGCCCGCTCGGTGTTCGTGAGCGAGCCCGAGGAGGCCTGCACGGCGAGCTGCTTCATCCGCTGCAGGATGTCGGCGATCCGCGCCATGCCGCCGTCCGCCACCTGCAGGAGGCTCGAGGCCTGGCTCGTGTTGACCTGGGCCTGCTTCAAGGCCGCCACGTCCGCCTTGAGCTTGGTGCCGACGGTGAGCGAGGCGGCGTCGTCGGACGCCTTCACGATCCGCGAGCCGGAGGACAGCTTGGCCACCGAGCTCGAGGCCGCGCCGCTGTTGGCCTGGAGATAGCGCAGCGCGGTGTTGGCGGCCGTGTTGGTGACGATGCTGTTGGGCATGGAAGATCCCTCTACGTGAAGGTGGCACCGGGCCTCTTGCCCTGCGGCCGGAAGGTCCGGCGCGCGACTTTCCGCAGCTTTCGTGCCAGCTCGGTTCGAGCGCCGCGTTCGGGCGGCGCAGGGCGATCGACGGTCCTTTGGCCGTGGCGAGCCGTGCCGCCCGACGTTGCCGCCGGGCCGGTCCGGAAGGTTCGGAGCGCCCCGCGGATCCGGCTTTTCCGGCCTTCGAGCCGGCACGGCCGCTCGCAGGCGGTTCGGCCGCCGCTCCGCCCTAGCTCGCGGCCTCCGCCCGAAAGGCCTCGCCCCGGGGCCCGTGCCGGCGCGTCGTCGGGGAGGGCGGGACGCCACGGTGCCGACCCCGCTCGGTCGAATTTGCCCATGCGGCCGTTCCTGCTGGGCAAGACTTGCCGGGTCGGGCCGTCCGCCGGGTCGCGCTCGCGGTGGGCCGCGATCGCCGCCGCTTGCGGCCGCGCTGCGCCACGGCGGTCACCAGCCCCTCGCGCGGCCCCCGGGCTCCGCCCGCCGGGTCGAACGCCGGGGGCGCCCCGCCTCGGATGCGCAGACCGGCCCGCGCGGCGTCCGCCGGGACCGGTGCGGTCGGCGGGCCGCATCGGGCGGCGAGGAGCATCAGGCGGCGAGCAGAAGGAGCCGCGCCGGTTCGAGCCCACCCGCGCGGGACAGACCCTCGATCGCCCGATCGAGCACCTTCTGCGAATGGGCGAGATGGCGGCCGAGCTTCCAGGCGACCTCGGCTGCGGCCTCGAGCGGGTCGGCGACGCCCGCGTCGAGCCGTGCGGCGGTGAGGATCCGCCAGGTCGCGAAGGCGACGATCGCCTGGCCGAGCCGACCGAGGGCGTCCTTCGGCCGCTCGCCCGGGAACCGGACCTGGTGCAGCAGTGCGCCCAACAGGTTCGAGAACGAGCGCGGCCGGTCGGCGTACAGCGGGTCGAGGCGGTCGCGCAGGACCGCCGCCACCCGCCGTGCCGCTTCGTCGAGGTTCTCCGCGGTCACACCGAGCCGATCGAGGGCCGCCGAGACGAACGCCGCCCAGACGATCTTGCCGGGCACCGGCTCCCGCGCGCCCTCGAGGATCGCTTTGAGGACGGGGACCAGGAGAGCCGTTCCCTGCGCGCGGCCCGCGGCGAGCTCGGCCGCCACGCCGGCCGGCTCGGGTTCGCGGGAGGCGCCGGCGTAACGGTCGAGCAGGCTCGAGAGCCCCTGCCGGCCGCGCACGAGGTCCACGGTCGCGAGCTCGCCCGCGAGCAACGCCGTGAGGACGAGCCGGGCCTCCCAGCTCCAGGTCGGCTGGCCGAGGATGGCGAGTGCGGTCCGCCGCACGGCCCAGGCTTCGCGCGCGGTGAAGGCGGGTTTGGTGGTCGCCGGCTGGAGGGCGAGCAGGGTGGGCCCGATCGGCCCATCCAAGCTCTCGTCGAGGGACCGGTCTTCGCCCACGACCGCGCGGGCCACGGCCGTGCAGGCGAGCGAGCCGGTGCGAGCGAGGAAGTCGTGCTCCGCCTGCTCGCCGCGCGGGAAGACCCGGCAGATCCAGGGCATGGCCTCGGCGCCGAGCTCTTTTTGGATCCCGCAGAGCCCGTCCTCGGTGTAGAAGAGGCAATGGCCGTCGGGCCGCATCGCGACGAGGTTCCGCTCGCTGCCGTCGGGCTTGCGGAGGCGGCGCAGGCCGGCGGCGAGCCGCTCCCGCCACCCGGCGTCGGGATGGTTGCGCCAGAGCCGCACGGTCGCGGGGTCGACGTCGACGGCCCAGTCCCTGCAGCAGGTATCGGGGCAGTCCGGCCCGAGACAGGCGAAGCGGGCCATGTGGCGGGGTTGCACGATCGTGGTCGGCAAGGTTCCATCTCCGAGCGGGCCCGTGACGGAGGCGAGCATGGAGGGAAAAGGTAAACGTCCGATTGACGTTGCCGTCGGATCCGCCCTGGCCGTCCTCGCCGCCTGCACTCTCCTCGCCGCGCCCGCTCGGGCGCTCGAGCTCGACCTGCCGATCGCTTGCGCCCCCGGCCGCGATTGCTGGATCGCCCACCATGTCGACCACGAGCCGGGTCCGGGTCTGCGCGACCACGCCTGTGGCACGCTCACCTACGACGGCCACGACGGCGTCGACTTCGCGATCGCCGACCTCGCGGCGATGGCCGCCGGCGTCGAGGTCCGGGCCGCGGCCCCGGGGATCGTGCGCGCCGTCCGCGACGGCGAGGTCGACCAGCGGGTGGAGGAGCGCGGCCGCGAGGCCGTCGCCGGGCGCGAGTGCGGCAACGGCGTGCTCCTCGACCACGGCGAGGGCTGGCAGACGCAATATTGCCATCTGCGCCGCGGCAGCGTCGCGGTCGTGCCGGGCGATCGGGTCACGGCCGGCACCCGGCTCGGGCTCGTGGGCCTGTCCGGCCTCACGAGCTTCCCGCATCTGCATTTCGAGGTGCGCCGGGCGGGCCGCGAGATCGACCCGTTCACCGCCCGGCCGATCGGCGAGGGATCCTGCGGCCTCGGCGGACCCGGCCTCTGGCGACCCGAGATCGCCGCGGCCCTCGTTTACCGGGCGATCCCCTTGACCGGCCTCGGTGTGGCACCGCGCGAGCCCGAGCGCGGCGAGCTCGACCGCGGGGAGCATCAGGGGGAGAGGCTGGCCGCCGACGCGCCGGCGCTCGTCGTCTGGGCCCGCGGCTTCGGCTTGCGCAAGGGCGATCGCTGGCGGCTGCGCCTCTTCGACCCCGCGGGCCGACCGGTCGTCGACCGCGCGCTCGAGCAGGATCGCGACCAGGCCTTCGCGATCCGCTGGGCGGGCCGGCGCCGGCCGGCGGAGGGCTGGACGCCGGGCCTTTGGCGGGCCGAGGTCGAGGTTCGGCGCGGCGCCGAGCGCTTCGCCCTCGCGCGGACGGTCTCCCTCGTTCCGCCCTGAGCCTCCTCAGGCCGGGGCCGGGGCCTCGTCCGCGCCTTCCTCACCCTCGCCGGGGCGGCGACCCGGGGCGGCGGCCCCGCGGCCGAGGCCGAGCAGGCGCGCCACGGTCTCGAGCTCGCCCAGCCGCCGGTCGAGTTCGGCCATGGTGCGCGAGAGATCGGCCGTGTCGTCCTCGAGCCACACCGCGAAGGTGCGCAGATAGGCGAGCTGCAGGGCGTGCCGGCCGAGCCGGGCAGCGAGGCCGCGCAGCTCCGCCTCGCTCGCGGCCAAGAGCCAATCGGCCATGCGGTCGAGATTGGCGATCGTCCCGCACGCGAGGGCGGGATCGGCCCAGACCGCGCGGCCGGCGGCGCGCAGCCCGTCGCGGAAGGGCCGCATCGCCTCGAACCGCCGCATCGTGAGCTCGAACAAGCGCTCGCGCACGCTCATGCCCTCAAGCTCGCCGACCGGCAGGTCGAGCATCGCCGCGTCGAGCCGGTGGCCGAGCGCCGTGACGAGCGCCCGACGATCGGGGAAGAGGGCGTAGATCTCGACGAGCGACCGGCCGGTCCGCCGGGCGAGCGCGACCGGCCCCCAGCCCTGCCAGCCCCGCTCGGCCACGAGCGCCCAGGCCTCGACCAGAAGATCGGCTCGGTCACGCTCCGCCATGCGCTCGCGCTCCGCTCACTCCCGCCTCGGCCGCCGCCGCGAGCTCGCGCGAGCGCCGTGCCGCCGCCTCGAGTGCTGCCCGCAGCGACCTCGGCCAAGCCTCGGCCGCCATGAGCACGGCGAGGGCCGCGGCCGTGGTTCCACCCGGGCTCGTGACCTCGGCCCGCAACGCGGCCGGCTCGGCGGGGCTCTGCCGCAGGAGCTCGCCCGCGCCCGCCACCGTGGCCCGCGCGAGGCGCCGGGCGAGGGGCGCCGGCAGCCCGAGTTCGGCCGCGGCCTCGGCCAGAGCCTCGACAAGGTAGAAGACATAGGCCGGGCCGCTGCCGGACAAAGCGGTGACGAGGTGCATGAGCTCCTCGTCCTCGATCCAGTGAACCTCACCCACCGCCGCAAGGAGGGCCTCGGCGAGGGCCCGCTGCTCGGCGGTGGCGCTCGGCCCGGCCACCAGGACGGTCGCACCCCGGCCGATCGCCGCCGGGGTGTTCGGCATCGCCCGCACGATCCCGGTCCCCGCGGGGAAGGTGGTCGAGAGGGTGGCGAGGCGGACGCCCGCGGCGATCGAGAGAACCAGCGTGTCGGGGCCGACCCGCCCGGCCCACTCCGGCAGGACCGCCGGCACGGTCTGCGGCTTGACGGCGAGGACGAGTGCCCGCGGCGGCCCCGGCGCACGCAGTTCGGCGGGCGAGGCGGCGAGTGCCACCGGGTCGAGGGCGGCGAGCGCGGCCCGCCGCTCGGGGTCGGGCTCGACGATCGAGAGTTCGGCCGGGGCGAGGCCGGCCGCGAGCCAGCCGCGGGCGAGGGCGCCACCCATCTTGCCGCCGCCAACGAGCTGGATCGGTCCGGCGATCGGCCCGCTCACGCCTCGCCCTCGGTCTCGAGCATCGCCGCCTGGAGCGCCTCGCGGGGCGCTTTGAGGCCCCGGCCGACGAAGCCGAACGCCGGATAGAAGCGCTCGCACTCGCTCACCGCGATGTCGATCACCTCCTCGAGCAACTCCGGTCCGGGCACCACCCCGTCGCGGAACAAAAGCGCGTAACGGAAGGCGGGCCGGCGCTCCTCGCCGGCGAGCTCGAAATGGCCGAGCAGCAGCTTCTCGTTGGCGAGCGCCAAGAGCGCCACCGCCTGGGCGACCCGGCGGGCCGGGATCCCGAGGTCGAGCGCGCAGGTGAGCTGCAGGACGCCGAGATCGGCGTGCCAGGACAGCCAAACCTCGTAAGGGCACCATTGGCCCTTGAGCTCGAGGGCGAGCTCGTCCTCCGAGTGGCGCTCGAAGGCCCACTCGTTGCCCGCCGCCAACCGTTCGACCAGGTCGAGGGGGTTGAGGACGTGGCCGTGGAGTTCGGGATGGACGTCGTTCACGGCTGGGCTCTCCCGCAGGGGGCTCGTAGGCGCCAGGGCCGGGCGCGCGGGCCCCGGCCCGGCGGCTCAGCCCTCCTCCTGTCCGGGCTCTTTGCGCCGGGCTGCGGCGGTACGACGCGGCTGGCCGGCGGCCAGCTCCTCGAGCCGCCGCTCGAGCTCGGCCAGACGAAGCTCGAGTCGCTCCTGCTCGGCGCGCGCCTTGGCGGCCATCGCCCGAGCCGCCTCGAACTCTTCGCGGGTGACGAGGTCCATCTCGTTGGCCAAGCGTTCGAGCCGCTCGCGGATCCGGGTCTCGATCTCGTCCTTGATCCCACCCAGCGTGTTGAGCGCGCCGCTCGCGACCCGCGCCAGGTCGTCGAACAGCCGGTTCTCCATCTGCATCCTGCCCTCCTGCTCGCCCGAGGGCGAGCCGGGCGCCCGCTCGGCGCCCTCCGCTCCGCTGCAAAGCACAGCTGGTGCGGCCCCGCAACAAGCGCGGCCGCCGCTTGCCGCCGCAGGGGGCGGCCCCTATGAGCGGGCCGCGCCCCGGCCCGTGCGCGAGGTGGCCCGCTCCATGGCCCTGGCTCTCCCCTTCCCGATGATCGACCCGGTCGCGATCACCGTCGGGCCGATCGCGATCCGTTGGTACGCGCTCGCCTACCTGGCCGGCATCCTGATCGGCCTCGTGATCCTGCGCCGCCTCCTTCTCCGCCCCGGCTGGCGGATGCCCCGCGAGAGCCTCGAGGACCTTCTGTTCTACAGCGTCCTCGGCGTCGTCCTGGGCGGTCGGCTGGGCTACGTCCTGTTCTACAACCCCGGCCACTATCTGGCCCACCCGCTCGAAGCGCTCGCCATTTGGCAAGGCGGCATGTCGTTCCACGGCGGGCTTCTCGGGGTGATCGGCGCCCTCCTCCTGTTCGCGCGCAAGCACCGGCTGAACCCCCTCGAAGTCGGCGACGCGCTCGCGGTGGCGACCCCACCCGGCCTGCTGCTCGGCCGACTCGCCAACTTCGTCAACGGCGAGCTCTGGGGCCGGCCGACCGATCTGCCCTGGGGTGTCGTGTTCCCGGACCCGCGCGCCGGCGGCGTGCCGCGTCATCCGAGCCAGCTCTACGAGGCGGCCCTCGAGGGCCTCGTGCTCGGGCTCGTCATGCTGTGGCTCGCTCGTCGGCCGCGCCGGCCGGAGGGGGCCGGCCGCCTCGCCGGCGTCTTCCTCGCGGGCTATGGCCTCGCCCGCTTCCTCGTGGAGCTCGTGCGCGAGCCGGATGCGCAAATCGGCTACCTTCTGGGCGGTCTCACCATGGGCCAACTCCTCTCGCTGCCGATGATCGCCGCGGGCCTCCTGCTCGTCGCCAGGAGCCGCGGCGCACCGGCTCGGGCGACCCCTTGAGCGGGCTCGGCGCGCGATTGCGGGCGAGCCTCGCACGGGAGGGGCCGATCTCGCTCGCCCGTTTCATGGCGCTCGCCCTGCTCGATCGCCGGGGCGGCTACTATGCGACCCGCACACCGATCGGGGCCGCCGGCGACTTCACCACCGCCCCGGAGATCTCCCAGTGCTTCGGCGAGCTGCTCGGCGTGGCGCTCGCCCGCACTTGGCTCGACCTCGGCCGACCCGAGCCGGTGGTCCTGGTCGAGCTCGGGCCCGGGCGCGGCACGCTGATGCTCGACCTGTCGCGCGCGATCCGCGGCGTGCCGGGTTTCGCTTCCGCGCTCGAGCTGCATCTGGTCGAGCCGAGCCCGAGCCTGCGGGCGGTCCAGGCGGAGCGGCTCGCCGCCCATCGCCCGCGCTTCCACGAGACCCTCGAGACCGTGCCGACCGGCCGGCCGCTGCTCTTGGTCGCCAACGAGGTCCTCGACGCGCTGCCGATCCGCCAGCTGGTCCGCGACGCGCGCGGCTGGCGCGAGCGGCTCGTCGGGCTCGATGCGACCGGCCGGCTCGGCTTCGTCCTCGCGCCGACGGTGATCGAGGCGGCGGCCCCCGAAGCGGGGTCGGAGCCGCCGCCGGTCGGCACGGTGGTCGAACTCGGCCCGGCGCGCGAGGGGCTGGTGGCCGAGATCGCCGGGCGGCTCGCGGCCGACGGCGGCCTGGCACTTCTCGTCGACTTCGGTCGGCTCGGCGCCGTGGGGGACAGTTTGCGGGCGGTCCGCGGCCACCGCCCCGCCGACCCGCTCGACGAGCCGGGCACGGTC
>JAILZQ010000122.1 GCA_023512415.1 Geminicoccaceae bacterium
GCGCTTCCCGCGCCGGCCAGCTGAGACGGACCGCCGAGCGGGCCCGGGCGATCGGTCGCGGCGGCTTGCCAGGCAGCGCGGCCGCGCCACTCTCGCTCGCGGACGCGACGAGCCGAGGCCGCCCATGCCGTTCGATTCCCTGCGCGATTTCTTGGAGCTCCTGGAGCGGCGCGGCCGGCTCGTGCGGGTGAAGGTCCCGGTCTCGCCGGTCCTCGAGATCACCGAGATCCACACCCGCCTCCTGGCCGAGCGGGGACCGGCGGTCCTGTTCGAGAACGTCGAGGGCTTCTCGATCCCCGTCTTGACCAACCTCTTCGGCACGGTCGAGCGGGTCGCCTGGGGCATGGACCGCGAGCCCGACGGACTGTTGGAACTCGGCCGGATGCTCGCCTTCTTCCGCCAGCCGCAGCCGCCCGAGAGCATGGGCCAGGCGCTCGAGCTCCTGCCCTACGTCAAGGTGGCGCTGGCGATGAAGCCCAAGACGGTCGGCCGCGCCCCCTGCCAGGAGGTGGTCCTGCGCGGCTCGGAGATCGACCTCGGTCGGCTGCCGATCCAGACCTGCTGGCCGGGCGAGCCCGCGCCCTTGATCACCTGGCCGCTCGTCGTGACCAGGGGCCCGGGCGAAGCGCGCGAGGACAAGTTCAACCTCGGCATCTACCGGATGCAGGTGCTCGGGCGCGACCGCACCATCATGCGTTGGCTCGCGCACCGGGGCGGGGCGCAGCATCACCGGCGCTGGAAGGCGGTGCGCAAGGAGCCCTTCCCGGCAGCGGCCGTGATCGGCGCCGATCCGGGGGTGATCCTGGCCGCCGTCACCCCCGTCCCCGACACGCTCTCGGAATACCAGTTCGCCGGCCTCCTGCGTGGCAAGCGGGTCGAGCTCGTCGATTGCGTTTCGGTGCCCTTGAAGGTCCCGGCCACCGCCGAGATCGTCCTCGAGGGACACGTGAGCCTCGAGGAGTACGCCGATGAAGGGCCCTACGGCGACCACACGGGATATTACAACGCGGTCGAGAAATTCCCGGTCTTCACGATCTCGGCGATGACGATGCGCCGCGCGCCGATCTATCTTTCGACCTTCACCGGCAGGCCGCCGGACGAGCCCTCGATCCTCGGCGAGGCGTTGAACGACGTGTTCGTGCCGCTCCTCCAGCAGCAGTTCCCGGAGATCGTCGATTTCTGGCTGATCCCGGAGGCCTGCTCCTATCGGATCGCTTGCGTGTCGATCAAAAAGGCCTATCCCGGCCACGCCAAGCGGGTGATGATGGGTGTCTGGTCCTATCTGCGGCAGTTCATGTACACCAAGTTCGTGATCGTCACCGACGACGACATCGACGTGCGGAATTGGCAGGACGTGGTCTGGGCGCTCTCGACGCGGGTCGATCCGGCGCGCGACATGGTGGTGATCGACAACACACCGATCGATTACCTCGACTTCGCCTCGCCGGTCTCGGGGCTCGGCTCGAAGCTCGGGATCGACGCGACCGACAAATGGCCGGGCGAGACGAGCCGCGAGTGGGGGACCAAGATCCGGATGGACGAGGCGATCGTCGAGCTCGTCTCGCGCCGCTGGGCGGAATACGGCCTGCCCGGCACGGGCCGCTCGATCTGGCGCCGGTCCGACCGGTGAGCCTCGAGGAGGCGGAGGTCGATCGGGCGCGCGATGCGGTCTTCGAGGCCGGGCGGATCGCGATGCGCTTCTTCGGCCGGGCGCACGCGCGTTGGGAGAAGGGCCCGGGCCAGATCGTGACCGAGGCCGATCTGGCGATCGACCGCTACCTGCACGCCGCGCTGCGCCGGACCCACGCCCAGGACGGCTGGCTCTCGGAGGAGACGGTCGACGACCGGCACCGGCTCGAACGCCGCCGGGTCTGGGTGGTCGACCCGATCGACGGCACCCGCTCCTTCGCCGAAGGGGTGCCGGAGTTCGCCGTGAGCGTGGCCCTCCTGGTCGACAGCCGGCCGGTCCTGGGCTTCGTCTACAACCCGGCCAAGGGCGAGCTGTTCGAGGCGGTGCGCGGCCGCGGCGCCCGGCTCCACGGCCACCCCTTGCGCGCGAGCGGGGCTTCGAGCCTCGAGGGGGCCCGGATCTGCGCTTCCCGCTTCGAGAGCCGGCGGCGCAACTTCGCGGCGCTGTTGCCGCAGGTCGAGCTCGTGACGTTGGGCTCGCTCGCCTACAAGCTCGCGCTCGTGGCGGCCGGCCGGTTCGACGCGTACTTGAGCTGGCGGCGGACCAACGATTGGGACATCGCCGCGGCCCTCCTCCTCCTCGAGGAAGCCGGCGCGGTCGTGACCGACGCGCAGGGTGAGCCGCTCGCGCTCAACCGGCCGGAGCCGGTGCACGCCGGCATCCTCGCGGCCCCGCCGGCCCTCCACGCGGCCCTCTTGGCGGCGACCGCCGGGGCCTACGCGGCGATGCGCGCAGGCGTACCGGCGCTCGGGCCCTCAGGCGCCTAGGCCGGGGGGTCGGCCGCGACCCCGGACTCGTCCGGCAGCCCGTCGAGCGGGCTCTCGTGCTCGGCGAGGGCGGCGAGCAGGGGGCAGGAGAGCTCGCCCCGGGCGCAGCGGGCGAGCGTCGCCTCGAGCGCCGCCTCCATCCGCCTGAGCCGGGCGATCCGCGCCCGTACGGCCAGGAGATGGCGCTCGGCGAGTGCGCGGACTTCCTCGCAACCGCCGGCCTCGCCCGAAGCCATGGTGAGGAGCGTGCGCACCTCCTCGAGCGGGAAGCCGAGCGCTCGGGCGTGGCGCACGAAGCGCAAACGCTCGACCGCTTCGGGCCCGAAGAGGCGCCGACCGCTCGGCGAGCGAGGCGGCGTCGGCAGGAGCCCCGCGCGCTCCCAGAAGCGGATCGTCTCCACGCCCACCCCGCTCGCCCGCGCGAGCTCGCCGATCGAAAGGCCGCGCCGAGGATGGCGGCCTCGCGCGCCCGTGATCGCCGGCATGGCACGGCACCCCTTGATCCCGTAGCGACTCCCGATGGCAGCCTGCGCCCGGGTTTCCGAGGGAGCAAGGGAGAAGGGAACGTGGGCACGATGGTCGACCGCTCGGCCAAGACGGCGGGGCTCGCCGAATCCGGGCCGGAACGGGTGGCCCCGGTCTTGGCGGTGAGCGGGCTCCTGGGGGCGCTCCTGGCCTCCTCGTGCTGCCTTGTGCCGGTGACGCTCGTGAGCCTGGGGCTCGGCGGCGCCTGGCTCGGCCTCCTGGCACCGCTCGGCCCCTGGCAGCCGGTGTTCGTTGGGCTCGCGGTCGTGAGCCTCGCCCTCGGCTTTCGGCTCGCCTATCGCCCGGTCCCGATCTGTGCTCCGGACGGGAGCTGCCCGAGCCCGCGCTCGCGCGCCCTGGCCCGCGGCGTGCTCTGGCTCGGCGCGGCCCTTCTCCTCGCGGTGATCGCTTTCGAGCCGCTCGTTCTGCCCCTCCTCCCGGGTTGAGGTGCCGTGCGCAGCGAAGACGGCGAGGCCCGGGGCGGGCAGGAAGCGACCCTCGGCTGTCCGCACTGCGGCAAACGGACCCGGGCGGCGATGCCCGAGGACGCCTGTCTCTGGTTCTTCGAATGCCCGGGCTGTGGCGTGCTCCTGCGGCCGAAGCCGGGCGATTGCTGCGTGTTCTGTTCCTACGGCGACCGGCCCTGCCCGCCGGTGCAGCGGGTGCGGGCGGCGGGCGGCACCGATCGCGGCTGCGGCTGCGGCGGCTGACGGCCGGCCGCGGGCGCCTCACTCGCCCTTGCCGGTGCGCGCCAAGAAGCCCTTGACCGGGCTGTAGCCCCAGAGCGCGGCGGCGAGGAACAGGACCGTCCAGCCGACGGTCCAGGCGAGCTCGGTCCAGGCGACCTCGAGGTAGAGCGCGAAGCGGATCAGCTCGACCGCGTGGGTGAAGGGGTTGAAGGCGCAGATCTGGTAGAGGAGTTCGCTCGATTCGCGCATCCGCCACAAGGGGTAGAGCGCCGAGCTCGCGAAGAACATCGGGAAGATCACGAAGTTCATGACACCCGCGAAGCTCTCGAGCTGCTGGATCAGCGAGGACAGCAGGAGCCCGAGCGCGCCGAGCATGAGGCCGGCGGCCAAGAGCGCCGGCAGTGCGGCGAGATAGCCGAGCCAGGGCGGATCGACGTCCCAGAAGCGGGCGATCGCGAGGAACACGTAGACCTGCAGGCAGGCGACGAGGACGACCGCCACGAGCTTGCAGGCCAGCAGGTACCAGCGCGGCAACGGGCTCACGAGCAGGACGCGCATCGAGCCCATTTCCTGGTCGTAGACCATCGCGAGCGCCCCCTGCATCGTCGAGAAGAGCAGGATCATCCCGCACAGGCCCGGGGCGATGTAGACCTCGTAGAGGACGTAGGTGTCGTACGGCGGCTGGATCGAGACGCCGAGCACGGTGCGGAAGCCCGCGGCGAACACGAAGAGCCAGATCAAGGGCCGCACGAGCGCGGCCAAGAGGCGCTCGCGCTGGCCGAAGAAGCGCAACAGCTCGCGGGCGAGGATGCCGCCGAAAGCGCGGCGGGGGTGGCGCAGGCTCATGCGGCGACCGCCGGCCGACCGGTGAGCCGGTGATAGGCCTCGGCGAGGCTCCGGCAGCCGGCCGCACGGACCACTTCCTCGACCGGTCCCTCGGCGACCACCCGGCCGCGGTCGAGCACGACGACCCGATCCTCGGGGCGGATCTCGTCGACCAGATGGGTGGTCCAAAGGGCGGCGAGCTCGCCCTCGCGGCAGAGCGCGTGGACGTGCTCGACCAGCGCCCGGCGGCTGTCGATGTCGAGCCCGACCGTGGGCTCGTCGAGGATCAGGAGCGTGGGCCCGTGGAGGAGCGCGCGGGCGAGCTCGACCCGCCGCCGGAGCCCGCCCGAGAGGGTCCGCACCGGGGCCTTCCGCCGGTCGGCCACGCCGAGCCGCTCGAGCACGGCGTCGATCCGCTGCTCGGCCTCGCGCCCGGCGAGCCCGTAGAGTGCCGCGGCGTAGCGCAGGTTGCGCTCGACGGTGAGGTCGAGGTCGAGGGTCGGGCGTTGGAAGACGACGCCCATCGTGGCGAGGGCCGGCCCGGGGTGGCGGGCGAGGTCGCGGCCCGCCACCTCGATCGAGCCCGTCCCGGAGAAAAGCCGGGTGACGAGCGCCATGAGGGTGGTCTTGCCGGCACCGTTCGGACCCAAGAGCCCGGTGAAGCTCGAAGCCGGGACGGTGAAGGAGACCGAATCGAGCGCTTTGCTGCCCTTGCCGTAGGCGAAGGAAAGATCGCGCACGAGCAAGGCCGGAGGGCTCATGCGGGCAGCTCCGCCGCCGCCTCGACGAGCGCGCGGGCCGCGGCGCGGAGCCGGAGATGCTCGGCGTCGACCGAAGCGGGGTCGCGTCGAGCACCGGGCTCGAGGGCGACCTCGAGCTCGCCCAGGAGCCGCCCCGGCGAGGCGCTCAGCACGAGGATCCGCTCAGCGAGCATGACCGCTTCGCGCAGATCGTGGGTGACGAGCAGGGCCGTGATGGCGTGCTTTTCCAAGAGCTCGAGGACCAGAAGGCGGAGCCGCTCGCCGGTTGGCTGGTCGAGCGAGACGAACGGCTCGTCGAGGAGGAGGAGGCTCGGCCGGACGACGATCGCCCGAGCGAGGGCGACGCGGCGGGCCATGCCGAGCGAAAGCCGCGAGGCGTAGACCGGGGCCGCGTCGGGCAGCTCGACTTCGGCGAGCGCCCGAGCGATCCGCGTCTCCGCATCCGGCACGTCGCCCAGGACGAAGCGGAGATTGTCGGCGACGGTTCGCCAAGGGAGGAGGCGCGGCTCTTGGAAGACGTAGCCGATCGGCGGCGCGGGCCGCTCGATCCGGCCTTCGAAGTCCGGATCGAGCCCGGCCACGAGGTTGAGCAAGGTGGTCTTGCCGCAGCCCGAGGGGCCGACGATCGCCACCCGCTCGCCCCTTCGGACCGAAAAGCGCACCGGGCCGAGCGCCTGGCGGGCGGGGGCCGAGCCGACCGGGGGGAAGCGCTTGGCGCGGACGTCGACGAGGAGCGTCGTCACGCCGCGCGAGCCCCCGCGGCGCCGAGCTCGGATCGTGCTCGCGCCATTCGCCCCGCCATCGATCCGGCCTCCCCCGCCGCCGGGTGGCGGACCTCGCGGCCGCGACCCGATTCTGGGGCGCCACCTAGCCGCCGCCCGTCGCCCCCGGCAAGAGGTCCGAGCGCACCGCCGGTCCCGCGGCTCGGGTGACCTCGGCGCGGAGGGCGTGGCGCGGGTCGCGATAGACACCCTCGCGCAGCGCGGCTTCCATCCGTTCGACCGCGTCCAGGACGTCGACGAAGCGGAGATAGAGAGGAGCGAAGCTGAAACGGAGCAGGTCCGGGCGGCGGACGTCGGCGACGACGCCGCGCGCGAGGAACGCTTGCGCGAGCGCGCCCGCCTCCGGGTGGCGGAAAGCGAGATGCGCGCCACGGGCTTCCGGGTCGCGGGGCGAGGCGAGCTCGAATCCGAAGCCGGCGAGCCGCTCTTCGGCCAGCGAGAGGAACGCCTCGGCGAGCGCCGTCGCCTTGGCGCGCGAGAGCTCGAGGTCGGCCTCGGCCACGAGCTCCGCGCCGACCCGGAGCGCCTCGAGCGCGAGGATCGAGGGGGTGCCGACCAGGAAGCGGCCGATGCCGGGCGTCGGCCGATAGCCGGGCTCGAAGGCGAAGGAGTCGGCACCGCCCATCCGGCCCGAGGGCGGCGTGCGGATCATCGTCCGATGGCGCTCGGCCACGAACAGGAAGCCGGGCGCACCGGGGCCGCCGCAGAGATATTTGGAACCGCAACCGACCGCGAGATCGACGTTGGCGGCGCGCAGTTCGATCGGCAGGACACCGGCCGAATGGGCGAGGTCGACGAGCAGGAGGGCGCCCACCTCGTGGGCGGCGGCGGCGAGCGCGCGCAGATCGTGCAGCCGGCCGGTGCGGTAATCCACGTGGCTCACGAAGAAGCAAGCGACGCGCTCGTCGAGCTTCTCGGCGAGGGGCTCGTCCTCCTCGAGCAGGCGCAGCTCGACCTCGCCGCGCACGAGCGCGACGAGGCCCTGGGCGGCGTAGAGGTCGGTCGGGACGTTGGACCGCTCGGACAAGAGCACCCTGCGATCCGGCCGCAGATCGAGGGCCGCGGCCAACAGTTCGAAGAGGTCGACCGAGGTCGAATCGGCGACCCTGACTTCGTGCGGTTCGGCCCCGACGATCCGGGCGATCGCGGCCGCCACCCGTGTCGGCAGCTCGCTCCAGCCGTGCCGGTTCCAGCCCGTGACGAGAGCGTGGCCCCACTCGGCCTCGACCCGCCGCGCGAGCGCGCCCGGCGTGGCCTTCGGCAAGGCGCCGAGAGAGGCGGTGCCGAGATGGACGACGCCTTCGGGGAGGAGGAAGCGGTCGCGGAAGGGTGCCAGCGGGTCCGCGGCGTCGAGGGCTGCGAGCGCTTCCGCGGTCCAGCGGGTCGTCACGGCCGCTCGCGCTCCCGTCGGTCGAGCGCCACCTCGAGGGCACGGAAGGGCAGGAGCACGCAGTCGTGCCGGCTCGCGACCGCCCGCACCGGCTCGAACATGGAAAGCTCGGGCCACTCGGGCGTCCCGGCCTCCCCGGCGAGCAGGGCGCGGAGGCTCGCGATCGCCCGGCGGAGTTCGGCCGGATCGGCGCCGACCGCGTGCCGGGCGAGGACGACCGCGGCGGCCCGGGTCAAGAGGCAGCCGCGGGTCTTGTGGCCGACCGCCGCGACCCGCCCGTCGGCGAAGGCGAGGTCGAGGGTGATGCGGTCGCCGCAGAGCGGGTTGTCCTCCTCGACCGTGACGTCCGGAGCGGGGAGCCGCTCGGCCTCGGCCGTCGCCTTCGCGGTCGCGACGATCGCTGCGTCGTAGAGCTCGGCGGTCACGCGAGCCTCCGCACGACGTCCTCGAGCCCCTCGAGCAGCGCGTCGACGTCGGCTTCGTCGTTGTACAGGGCGAGCGAGGCGCGGGTGCTCGCCTCGAGGCCGAGGGCTTCGTGGAGCGGCTGGGCACAATGGTGGCCGCCGCGGGTGCAGACGCCGCGCTCGTCGAGGAGCTGGCAGACGTCGTGCGGGTGGACGCCGTCCACGACGAAGGAAACGAGCGGGGTGCGCGCCTGCAGGCCTTCGGGGCCGATCGGCCGGATGCCGCGGATCGTCCGCAAGCCCGCGAGGAGCCGGCCGGCGAGGGCCATCTCGTGGGCGTGGATCGCCGGCCAGTCGAGCCCGGCGAGCCAAGCGGCCGCGGCACCCAAGGCGAGGGCCGGGCCGATCGGCGGGGTGCCGGCCTCGAAGCGGTGCGGCGGGGCCGCGAAGGTCGAGCCCTCGATCGCGACGCGGCGGATCATCTCGCCGCCCCCCAGGAAGGGTGGCAGCTCCTCGGCGAGCTCGCGGCGGATCCAGAGGGCCCCTGCCCCGGTCGCGGCGAAGAGCTTGTGGCCCGAGAAGGCGTAGAGATCGCAGCCCAAGGCCTGGACGTCGACCGGCCCGTGCGGCACCCGCTGGGCGCCGTCGACGACGAGCACGGCCCCCACCGATTGCGCCGCTTCGCGTACCCGGCCGATGTCGGTCACCGCGCCCGTGACGTTCGAGCAATGGGTGACCGCGATGACCTTGGTCCGCCGCGAGACGAGCTCGCCCAGCCGGTCGAGGTCGAGCCGGCCCTCGCGATCGAGCGGGATCGCCCGGATCACAGCACCCACCCGTTCGCCGGCGAGCTGCCAGGGGACGATGTTGGAGTGGTGCTCGGCGAGGGACAGCAGGATCTCGTCGCCGGCGCGGAGCCGGGCGCAGAGGCAGTGCGCGGCGATGTTGAGGGCGTGGGTGGTGCCGCTCGTGATCACGACCTCGCGCGCCTCGCGCGCACCCAGATAGGCGGCGATTTCGGCGCGGGCGCGCTCGAACGCCTGGGTCGCCTCGTCGGCGAGCCGGTAGACGCCGCGCTTGACGTTGGCCCGGCCGCGGGTCTCGTAGGCGAGAAGGGCCTCCGCGGCGGCCCGGCAGATCTGCCCGGTGGCGGCGCTGTCGAGATAGTGGAAGCGCGGGCCCCGCGCGGTGAAGATCGGGAATTCGCTGCGCAGCGCCCCGAGGTCGAGCCCGTCGCTCGCGGAGGCCGGCGGAGGGGCGGCGGTCAAGAGGCCGCTCCCGCGACCTCGGCCAGCGCCTCGGGGGTGTCGACGTCCACGAGGCTCGCCCGGTCGGGCATGGCGACCTCGGCCACCGCCTCGGGGAACTGGTCGATCAGGTGGCGGGCGCCCGTGTCGCCCTCGAGGCCGGCGAAGGCGGCGAAGAAGGCGCGGCCCCAGAGCACCGGGTTGCCGCGTCGGCCGTCCCGGACCGGCACGACGATCCCGCGGCCGGCCGCCGGGTCGAAGGCGGCAGCGAGCGCGCGCAGATGCTCGGGCCCGATCCTGGGCATGTCGCCCAAGATCACGAAGGCGCCGTCGACCGCCTTCGAGAGCGCGGCCACCCCCGCCTTCAACGAGGTCGAGAGGCCCTCGGCGAAGCGCGGATTGTGGACGAAGCGGACCGGCAGGCCGGCGAGGGCCGCCTCGACCTCCTCGCGCATGTGGCCCGTCACCACGACGATCTCGGCGAGGCCCGCGGCGCGCGCGGCCTCGACCGCGTGGCGGACCATCGGCACACCGTCGATCGGGACCAGGAGCTTGTTCGGGCCGCCCATCCGGGTCGAGCGGCCGGCGGCGAGCACGATCGCCGCGAGCCGCGGCGGGCCCGAAGGCCGCGGCGGCTCGGTCCGCGGCTGCGGCCGGCTCGGGATCTCCATCAAGAGGCCTCCCACCCCCATCGCGCGGATGTCGGCCGCGCGCACCGGCAGATCGGCCGCGAGCCGCTCGAGCACCCAATCGAAGCCGTTGAGCTTGGGCGAGCGGGCACAGCCCGGAAGCCCGAGCACCGGCCGCCCGTCGAGCTCGGCCAAGAGCAGCAGGTTGCCCGGATCGACCGGCATGCCGAACTGCTCGATCCGGCCACCTGCGGCCTCGATCGCCGCCGGCAGCACGTCGCGCCGGTCGGTGATCGCCGAGGCGCCGGCGATCAAGAGGATGTCGAAGCCGGCGCGGTCTTGTCGGCGGATCTCCTCGGCCAGCGCCTCGGCGACGTGCGGACAGCGGCTCTCCGAGAGGAGCGTGCCGCCGACCGCGCGGACCCGGGCCTCGGTGACCCGCACGGTCTTGTCGAGGACCTTGGGGGCGAGGCCAGGAAGCGTGGTCTGGACGAGCCGCACGCCCTTGGCGCGGAAAGGATGGAGACGCAGGAGGGGTGCTTCGGCCGCGACCGCGAGGGCGGCCTCGAGGACCTCCTCGGGGACCGCGAAGGGGATGATCTTGGCCGTGGCGACCATCTCCTCGGGCCGCACGGCGGAGAAGCGCGGCAGCGTGGCGAGGGTGACGCGCTCGTCGAGGGCGTTGAGCCGGTCGACCCGCGTGGCGTCGACCTCGAGGACGCCGGCATCGGTCGCGAACAGGTTGACCCGGCCCGTGAATGGCGGCTCGGCGCGGATCCCGGGCCCGACGAGGAGCGCGGCGAGGCGGGCGGCCGCCTCGTTTTCTTCGACGTCGGCGGGCTCGATCAGGGCGACCGTCACCCGCTCGACCCCGCGGGCACGCAGCGCCTCGATCCGCGGGCGGTCGAGCAGCTCGCCCTGGTCGCCCCCACCACGAAGTGGCGGGCGGAGTGCCTCGCGACCGCCCGGATCCCGGCGGCCGTGGCCGAGGCCCGCCGGATCAGCG
>JAILZQ010000123.1 GCA_023512415.1 Geminicoccaceae bacterium
AGGCGCAGCAGGACGAGGGATACGGGGCCGGCCGCCGCGGCGGCGGCGAGCTGGCGGCGGGCCTCTGCCGGATCGCTGCCCGGCTCGACCGCGACCGGCGCCTCGCGGGCGCAGCCGGCTGCGACGAGCACGAACCCGAGGACGAAGCTCGCGTGGCTCGACCTCCTCATCGGCGGAACGCCTCGTCGACCGGCACGCCCCAGCCCTGGACCAGCCGATTGGTCTCGTTGGCCATGCCGACCACCGCGATCAGCTCGGCGAGCATCGCCTCGCTCATGCCGCGCTTCTTGGCCGCGGCGATGTGGCTCGCGATGCAGTACTCGCAGCCGTTGGTGATCGAGACCGCGATGTAGATCATCTCCTTGACGAGCGGGTCGAGCGCACCCGGGGCCATCACCTCCTTGAGGCTCTCCCAGGTCCGGCGCAAGGTCTTCGGATCGTTGGCGAGCCATTTCCAGAAATTGTTGACGTCCGGAACGTTGCGGGTGGCCTTGATGTCGTCGAACACCGCCCGGACCTCGGGCGGGGCGTCGGCGTACTCGACCGGTTTCGGCATGGACGTTCCTCCCGTTGCGCATTCAACTGAGCCAGACGAGCAGGACCGACAAGGTCGAAATCGAGCCCGCGTGGGTCACGAGCACGACGGTCGAGCTCGCCGCGAAACGCTGCGCCCGCTGGGCCATCACGAACACGGTGGCGGCGGTCGGCAAGGCGGCGGTCACGAGCGCCGCGCGCAGCACCTCGGGCGGCACCGGGTGGACGAAGCTCGCGGCGAGCCAGACGAGGAGCGGATGGCCGAGGAGGCGGACCAGGGTGACGAGCACGACTTCGCCGAGCGAACCCTCGACCGGGACCGCGGCGAGCGAGGTACCGAGCGCGAACAGCGCGCAGGGGCTCGCCGCCGCACCGAGGAGCTCGGCGATGGCGCGCAACGGCCCGGGCAGGCTCCAGCCGCCGAGCGCCAGCACGGCCCCGCCCAGGACCGCGAGGACGAGCGGGTTACCGAACACGCCGCGCACCGTCCGCCCGAGCGTGGCGAGGAAGCCGCCGCGGCCGCTCCCCGCCTCGACCAGGGCGACGGTCAAGGGAATGGTGACGAACTGGTCGAGCAAAAGGGCGAGGATCGAGGCGAGGGCGGCTTCCGGGCCGAACGCCGCGATCAGGAGCGGGATGCCCATGTAGCCCGAGTTCGGGAAGGTCGCCCCGAGGGCGCGCAAGGCGGCGGATGCGGTGTCTTCGCGCTTCACGAGCCGGCCGTAGTCGAGCATCGCGAAGTAGATGATCATGGCCGGACCGAAATAGACGATCAAGAATCCCGGATCGAGCAGCCGCTCGAGCGGCGCGGCACCCACCTTCAGGACCAAGAGGCACGGCAGCGCGAACCAGTAGACGAAGGCGTTGAGGCCCTTGACGGTGGTGCCGTCGACCGCACGCAGGCGGAACGCCGCCCAGCCGCAGCCGATCACCGCGAAGAAGGGCAGGACGACCTCGAGGATGACGCGCAAGGCGGCCGGGCTCTCGTTCCGGGCGGGCGGCCGGGGCCGCGGCGCGAGCCTAGGTGGGCGGCCCGGCCTGTCAACGCGCAGGGCGGGCGGCGGACCCGGCCCTCGGCCCCTTGCCGATCGCCGCCGGTCGAGCATGGTCCGGAACGGGTCGGGGCCAGCGGAGAGCGATCGTGGCAGGTGGTCGAGGCGACTTTCCGGGCGCGCTTCTCGGTGCCGCGCTCGCCCTCGCCCCGGCCGGCGGTGCCACGGCCGAGGTGGCAACGGGCGAGCCGGGCTTCCTCGTTCCCGGAGCCCGCGCGGAACGGGTGGTCGACGGCCGGACCCTCGACCTCGTGTTCACCGAGGGGCCGGCGGTCGCCTGCGACGGCACGGTGTTCTTCTCGGACATCACCTGGAGCCACGGGCCGCGCGGGCCCGGGGGCGGGTTCCGGGCCGGCAACATCCTGCGCTTCGACCCGAAGGCCGGCGCGGTGTCGGTGTTCCGCTCGCCCTCGGGCATGGCCAACGGCCTCGCGATCGATGCGACTTGCGCGCTGCTCGCCGCGGAAGGGGCCGACCGCGGCGGCCGGCGGATCAGCCGCACCGATCTCGGCACCGGCCGGGCCGAGATCCTCGCCGACGCGTTCCGCGATCGGCCCTTGAACGGGCCGAACGACCTCGCGGTCGACGGCCTCGGGCGGATCTGGTTCACCGATCCGCGTTATGCCGGCCGGGAGCCGGTCGACCAGGACGCGTACGGGGTCTACCGGCTCGATCCGGACGGCAACCTCGAGCGGGTGCTCGCCCCCGAGGGCCGGCCGAACGGGATCGCCCTCGCCCCCGACGGCTCCACGCTCTACCTCGCGATCTTCGAGCCGGGCGAGCGCCGCCTCCTCGGCCGCTCGGTCCCGCGGCGGATGGTGATCGAACGGTGGACGGTCGGCCGCCGCGGCGAGCTGCAAGAGGGCCGAGTGCTCGTGGAATTCGGTGACCGGGACGGCGCCGACGGGCTCGCCACCGACCGCGAGGGCAACCTCTGGGCGGCGGTCCAGCGGCGCGACCGACCGGGGATCTACGCCTTCGATCCCGCGGGCCGCGAGCGCGCCTACGTGCCGCTCGCCGCACCCACCAACCTCACCTTCGGCCGCCCGCCCGAGGACGACGTGCTGTGGGTCACGGCCGACCGCAGCCTCTGGCGGCTGCGCGTCGGAAAGCGGGGTCACCATCCGGCCCCGCGCTGAGGGGCGGACCCGGAAGGCTCCCGCTCGGAGCATGGCCCCTCCGACTCGAGGTATGTTGTAGCTGGGCACCTCCCCAACCTAGGATGCAGCGACCCGGCGCGACGACCGGGAAACGAGGGAGGACCACGATGTCACGCACCGTGCTGCCCGCGCTCGCGGGCGCCGCGCTCCTGTTCGCTGCCCTCGAAAGCGGCGCTCGGGCGGCCGATCCGACCGGCGATCCGGCCTTCGTCCCGCCCGGCGCCAAGCTCGAGAAGGTCGTCGACGGCGACCGGCACGATCTGATCTTCGCCGAGGGCCCGGTCGTGACCTGCGACGGCGTGGTACTCTGGTCGGACATCACCTTCACCCACGCCAAGAAGGGGCCGCACGGCGGGCTGCGGGCCGGCCACATCATGCGCTACGACCCCAAGACCGGCGCCGTCTCGGTGTTCCGGTCGCCCTCGGGGATGTCGAACGGCCTTCGGATCGACCTGAATTGCAACCTCTTGGCCGCCGAGGGGGCCGACTATGGCGGCCGGCGGATCACCCGGACCGATCTCGCGACCGGGCGGGCCGAGATCGTGGCGGGGCTCCACCAGGGCCGGCCGTTCAACGCGCCCAACGACATCACGATCGACAGCAAGGGCCGGATCTGTTTCTCCGACCCGCGCTATCTCGGCCACGAGCCGATCGAGCAGGGCACGATGGCGGTCTACCGGATCGACCCGGACGGTTCGACCCACCAGATCGTGACCGATGCGGGCAAGCCCAACGGGGTGGCGATCTCGCCCGACGAGCGCACGCTCTACGTGGTGAGCAACGACAACGGCCAGCTCGACCTGATCCGCAACGGCACCTCGCCCTCGACCAAGGGGGTCATGGCGCTGTTGGCCTACGACCTCGATGCCGAGGGGCGGGCCTCCAACCGCCGGGTGCTGGTCGACTATTATCCGGAGGACGGGCCGGACGGGCTCGTGGTCGATACCGAAGGCAATCTCTGGGTGGCGGTCCGCAACCAGAAGCGGCCGGGGATCTACGCCTACACGCCCAAGGGCGAGGAGAAGGCCTACATCCCGACGACCATCCCGACCAACGTCCATTTCGGCCGCGGCGCGGACGCCAACCTGCTCTGGATCACCGCCGACAACAGCCTCTACCGGATCCGGGTCGGCAAGAAGGGTCACCATCTGCAGTGAGGCGCGCGGGGCCGGGCGCGCGGCGCCCGGCTCCACCGAGGGCGGTGGACCGGCGGCGGGGGCTGGGGTAAGGGCGGCCCGTCGCTTCCGGAGACCCCGCATGACCGACCGCCGCTACGGTTTCGAGACCCTGGCCGTCCATGCCGGTGCCGCGCCCGACCCGACCACCGGGGCGCGGGCCGTGCCGATCTACCAGACGACTTCTTACGTGTTCGACGATGCCGAGCACGCCGCGGCTTTGTTCAACCTGCAGAAGTTCGGCAACATCTATTCGCGGCTCACCAACCCCACGGTCTCGGTGCTCGAGGAGCGGGTGGCGGCCCTCGAGGGTGGCACCGGTGCCTGCGCCACCGCCTCCGGCCACGCCGCCCAGTTCTTGACCTTCTTGAACCTGATGAGCGCGGGCGATCACGTCGTCGCCTCCTCCAAGCTCTACGGCGGGTCGATCAGCCAGATGCGGCAGACCTTCCCGCAGTTCGACTGGCACGTCTCCTTCGTCGACCCGCGCGAGCCCAAGAACATGGAGCTCGCGATCCGCGACCGGACCAAGGCGATCTTCATCGAATCCTGCTCGAACCCGGACGGGATCGTCCCCGACATCGAGGCGATCGCCGAGATCGCGCATCGTCACGGCATCCCGCTCGTGGTCGACAACACCGTCCCCACGCCGTATTTGTGCCGGCCGTTCGAGTGGGGTGCCGACATCGTCGTCCACTCGCTCACCAAATACATGGGCGGCCAAGGCAACTCGATCGGCGGGATCATCGTCGAGAGCGGCAAGTTCAACTGGGACAACGGAAAGTTCCCGCAGTTGAGCGAGCCCTGCGCCGCTTATCACGGCCTCCGCTTCTACGAGACCTTCGGCAATTTCGCGCTGACCGTGCGGAACAAAGCGATCGGTCTCAGGGACATGGGCCCGTGCCTTTCGCCGTTCAACGCGTTCTTGATCCTGCAGGGCATCGAGACCTTGCCGCTTCGGATGGATCGGCACGTCGCCAACGCCGACAAGGTGGCGGAGTTCCTCGCGGGGCATCCGCAAGTGGCCTGGGTGTCCTATCCCCGCTTGCCACAGAACCGCACGCCCCTGGTCGACAAATACTGCCCGAGGGGTGTGGGCTCGCTCTTCACCTTCGGGGTCAAGGGCGGCTACGAGCAGGGGGTCAAGCTCATCGACTCGGTCGAGCTCTTGAGCCACGTCGCCAACATCGGCGACACCCGTTCCTTGATCATCCACCCCGCTTCGACCACCCACCGCCAGCTCTCCCCGGAGCAGCAGAAGGCGGCGGGCGCCGGGCCCGAGGTCATCCGCATCTCGGTCGGCATCGAGACGGTCGACGACATCATCGCCGATCTCGACCAGGCGCTGAAGCGCTCGGCGGCCTGAGGGGCAGGGCGGCGCGCGCCGGCCGGGCCCGCGACCGCCGGACGCTCGTGGACGCCCCCGCTATCGAGGGGCTCGCGGGCAGCGGCGCGGACGAGGCCGCCGCCGCCGACCCCGGCGCCCGGGTCCTGCTCGCGGCCGTGCGGGCGGAGCGGCCGGGATGAGCGGGGGTGGGGCGAGGGCCGGCGGGCCGCTGGTCCCGCCCGCGCCCGAGGCCCGGCGGGTGGCCAGGGGCGCGCTTTGGGCGACCGTCGAGGTCTGGGGCGTCGAGCTGCTCCAGCTCCTCGTGTTCACGGTCCTGGCGCGGCTCGTGGGCCCCGAGGCCTACGGCCTCGTGGCCCTCGCGATGGCCTTCGTCCTCGTACCGCAGAACCTCCTCGTACACGGCGGCTGGATCGAAGCGCTCGTGCAGCGGCGCGAGCTCACCCGCGAGGAGGTCGATTCGGTTCTCTGGCTGCTCGCCGGGCTCGGCCTCGCGAGCGCGATCCTGCTCGCCGCCCTTGCGCCCTGGGCCGCAGCCCTGCTCGACCTTCCCGAGCTCGCCCCGCTGCTCCGGGTTCTCGCGATCTGCCCGTTCCTGACGAGCCTCATGGTCGTGCCGGCCGGGCTATTGCAGCGCCGGCTGGCGCTCGCGCCGCTCGCGCTGCGCTCGATCCTGGGGGTGGGCCTCGGTGGGGTGGTGGCCGTGGCACTGGCGCTCGGCGGTGCCGGGCCTTGGGCGCTGGTGGCCAACGAGATCGCGTGGCCGCTCGCCGGCGTGGTGATCCTGGGCCTCGCTGCCGGCCATCGCCCACGCCTCGCCTGGGCGCCGCGCCGGCTCGCGGAGATCGGCCGTTTCGCGCTCGGCATCACCGGCGAGCAGCTGCTGCAGCTCGGCGAGCTCCTGCTGCCGCGGCTCCTGCTCGGCTGGCTCGCCGGCCCGGTCGCGGTCGGCATCTGGGGCCTCGCGCGCAAGCTGTTCGAGCTCTCGGCCGAACTCGTGACCCGGCCGGCGCTGCGGGTGGCACTGCCCGCCTTCGCCGGGCTGCGCGAAGACCCGAAGCGCCTCGCGAGAGGACTCGCGCTCGCCGTCGAGTTGACCGCGCTCGCCGCGGTGCCGGGCTACGCGCTCGCCCTCGTGCTCGCGCCCGATGTCGTGGTCCTCGCCTTCGGCGAGTCCTGGCGGCCGGCCGGCGAGGCGCTCCGGGTCCTGGCGGCGCTCGGCCCGCTCGTCCCCTCGGCGATGCTGCTCACGAGCGCGTTCCAAGCGGCCGGTCGGGCCGATCTCGTGCTCGCGCTCGCGGCGGCCGGCGCCGCGCTCCTCTCGGTGCTGCTCGCGGCCCTCTCGGGCTGGGGGGTGTTCGGTGTCGCGGCCGCCTTCACCCTGCGCGGTTGGATCCTGTGGCCGGTCCGGCTGGTGCTCGCCCGACGGGTCCTCGGCCTCGCGATCGCGCCGGTCTTGGCCCCGCTCGTGCCGATCCTGCTGGCCGGGGCCGCGATGCTCGGGGCCACGCTCGCGGTGCGCTGGCCGATCACCGAACCGGCGGCCGCCCCGGGTTTGGCGCTCGCCGCCGGCGCCGGGGCGGTCGCCTATCTGGGCGCCCTCGGGCTCCTGGCGCGACCGGCGCTCGCGCGGGCCGCTCGTGGTCTGCGCCAGCTGCGCGACGCGCGCGGCGCTCCGGCCGGACACGGGGAAGGCCGTCCCGGCCCCGATGCTTGAGGAGGTCGAGCAACGATCGATAGAGCGGCGCGGCGCCGTGCGGTCACGGAGGAGCTGGCGGCCGGCGGCGGGATCGGCCCACGGTCTTCGATCCGGCCCGAACAGAGGTTCGCGCCGGGTTCGGTCAGGAGCGGACCGAGCCGCGTACCGGCGGCCTCGGGGGGCTCTCGACGCCATCGACGAAGTGTCCGGGGGCCTCGCCGAAGAGACGAATTTTGACCCGCTCGGCCCAACCGACGAAGCCGGGCGCCACGCTGTCCACGAGATCGGCTGTGACCCGGAGCGCATTCCAGTTCACCGACCACCAGCGGGCGAGCACGCGGCGACAGGCCCACCTTTCGTCGTCGGTCAGCGGCTCGGTCGCGACGAGGCGGCGATAGGTTCGATGGAGCTCGAGGGAGGGGATCGGCCGGCGGCTCGCCGTGGCCTCGTGCCACGCTTGCCGGGCCGCTCCGCTGCGCTGGCGGCGGGTGTAGCGGTGCGGGTGCTCGCGCATCTCGACGAGCGCCGGCTCGAGTTGAACCATGCGACCGCGCAGGGCGAGCTGGGCGAGGAGCGCCCGGTCGGCTCCGTGGAAGGGACCGTGCAGCAGGGAACCCTCGAGTACCGAGCGGCGGATCGTGCCGAAGAAATCGACGCAGCTGTGCGAATGGAGGACGAGTGCAGCGAACCGCTCGGACGGCCGCTCCGCCGCCGCGAGGCCGAGCGGGCTCCGATAATGCCCGATCACGGCCCCGCGCTCGTCGATGTAGTCGACCGTCGTGTTGCAGAGGACCACGCTCGGGTCGGCCTCGAGCACCGCCACGGTCGTCGCGAGGTAATCCGGGCGGAGCCGATCGTCGTGCGCGAGCCATTTGAAATATCGACCGCGGCTCTCCGTGAAGGTCCGATTGTAGTTGGGCGCGGCACCCAGATTCGTGGGGTTGCGCAGGTAGCGGACCCGTCGGTCGGTGGCCGCCCAGCCGCGGCAGATCTCGGCCGTGCGGTCGGTCGAGGCGTTGTCGGAGATCACGAGCTCGAGGTCGGCCAGGCTCTGGGCGAGGACCGAGCGGATCGCCTCGTCGAGATACGCCTCGCCGTTGAACACGGGCAGACCGATGCTCACGAGCGGGCGTTGTGCGCTCATCCCTCGCCGTTCCCTCCACCGGCTCCGTCGTCCGGCCCTGGTACATTAACATGTTCGAAGATGGGGCGCGAAGTCGGGACGTGGTCGCCGCGGCGCGGCCGCGCCGGCCGTGTCTCGTCCGCCCCGGAACTGTTGCGGGTCTGCAGCAGCGCGTGGCCAGGGCCTCGATCGGGCCGGAGCGGGCCGGGGGCGAAGGGGTGAGCGGCGCCGCCTCGAACCCGCGAGCGGCTCTGCGGGTCGGCGCCGAGCTCGCACCTTGGCAGCGGGCCGCCGCGGCCGCTCTCGGCGAACTCGGCCTCCCCCCGGTGGCCTGGATCGGTCGCCGGTCGGGCACGCCGTGTCCGGATCTGACGCCCTGGCTCGACGAGGCGGAAGGCGACCTCGCTGCTCGGCTCGCCGCGCTCGGGGTCGACCTCGTGCTCGACCTGACCTTCGCCCCGCCGCGCCGGGACCTCGGGATCGGCGAGACCTGGCAGCTCCGCTTCGGCGAGGAAGGTCGGCCCGGGCCGCCCGGCGGCCCCGAGCTCGTCCGGGGCGAGCGGTCGGTGCTCGCGAGGCTGGTCACGCTCGACGCGCCGGACCGCGGTCGGGTGCTGGTCGAGGGGCGGATCAAGACGCTCCGCCATTCGCTGGCGGCGACCCGAGCGCGCGTGCTCGAGGTGGTCGCCCGCTGGCCGGCCCGGGCACTCGCCTGGCGAAGGGCCGGGCTCTTGCCGGTCGGCGCCGGAACGCCGTGCCGACTCCGGCCCGAGCCGCCGGCCGAACCGCGCGGGCTCGCCCTTCGCCAGCTCGTGGGTGCGCTGCGCCGGCTGGCCGAATGCGCGGTCGACGAGCGATGGCGGCTCGGTGTGCTCGAGGTCTCGATCGACGAGCTGCTCGGGGGCGGCCGCTCCGCCGTTCGTTGGCTTCCCGAGCGAGCCGAAGGCTGGCTCGCCGATCCGGTCGGCGTGCGGGGCCCGCTCGTGCTCGCCGAGGCGTTCGATCCGGCCACGGGTCGCGGTCACCTCGTGCGGACCGAACTCCGGGCCGGGGCGTCGGTCGTGGCGGTGCTGCGCGCGCCGCACCATCTGTCCTGGCCGTTCCTGGTCGAGGACGGTGGCGAGGTCTTCCTCCTGCCCGAGGCGAGCGCGAGCGGCCGGATCCGACTGTTCCGCGGCGCCCCGTTTCCGGACCGGTTCGAGCCCGACGCGGTGCTGGTCGACGGCTTCGCGGGCGTCGATCCGACCGTGGTCCGGCATGCGGGCGACTGGTACCTCTTCGCCACCGACCGCGCCGACCAGGACGAGGCCCGGCTGCACCTGTTCGTGGCCGAGGAACTGCGCGGGCCCTGGCGGCGCCACCCGATGAGCCCGGTGGCCGACGATCTGCGCGCGGCGCGCCCGGCGGGACCGCTCTTCACCTACGAGGGCAGCCTGTTCCGGCCGGCGCAGGACTGCAGCCGCACCTATGGCGGCGGGGTCGTGATCAACCGCATCGAGGCCTTGAGCCCCGAGCTCTTCCGCGAGGTGCCGGTGGCGCGGCTCGACCCGGATCCGACCGGCCCCTGCCCCGACGGGCTGCATACCCTGACCGTGACCGACGGCGCGATCCTGATCGACGGGAAGCGGGAGCGCCGGTCCCTGCGAGCCTTCCTGCGCAATCTGTGGGCGCTCCGGGACGAGCGGCGGGCGGCCCGGGCGACGGGTCGTCAGGCGGGTGGCTCGCTCGCTCGAGAGAGCCCGCGATAGACCGTCTCCAAGCGATCGACGGCTCGCTCCCAACCGAGCAGCCGTTCGGCCCGGAGGCGCGCGCTGCGGCCCATCGCCCGGCGACGGTCGGGATCGTCGAGCAGGCTCGCGATCGCTGCGGCGAGGGCCGTGGCGTCCCCGGGCGGGACGGCGATCCCGGCCCCGCCGATCCGCTCGGGACCGCGCGCGCCGATCAACTCCGGTGGAGCGCCGGCGTCGCTCACGACGCAAGGCAGGCCCGAAGCCATCGCCTCGGCGACCGGCAAGCAGAAGGGTTCGTTGCACACGGAAGGGGCGACGAGCAGGTCGGCCGCGCGATAGCGCTCGGCGAGCGCGTCGTGCGGCACGGCCCCGACGACCCGCACCCGGGAGCGGAGGTCGCCGGGAAGCCGGCCGAGGACCACGTCGAGATAGCCCTGGCCGCCTCGGAGCGTACGGCGGAGGCGATCGAGCGGGCCCTTGCCGTAGTGGGCGAGGGCCCCTTCGAGCGCCGCCGTGCGTTCCAGCCGCTCGAGGAAGGCGCGCGGCATGAGACCCGGTTCGCCCACGAGCTCGAGCTCCGGCCGCGGCCGCGCCCGCGCGAGCCGGGCGAAAGCGTCGATCAGGACGTGCACGCCTTTTTCGGGCGAGATCCGGCCGACGAACAGGAGGCGCTCGCCCGCCGGCGCCGTGTTCCCGTCGCGGTTCGGCGCGAACCGCTCGAGGTCGACGCCGTTGCCGATCGCGACGATCCGCGGGGCGTGCTCCGGGAAGCGCGCCGCCAAGCGGCCGGCGAGCCACGGGCTCACGGTGACGATCGCGGCGGCCGGGCCGAGCCGGGCCGAAGCCGCGGCGCGGTCGAGGCCGAGCAG